>NZ_MOME01000012.1:0-89711 GCF_001983005.1 Protofrankia sp. BMG5.30
TGTCGACTTTCCCAGCCTCCGGCTGCGCAATCACTCCATGATCACACAGCCTTCGGTGGTGCCGAGCCAACTTCGCGGGACCTCCGAGGCCGGTGGTCCTGGTGCTCAGTTGTCCTGCGGATCCTCGCTGGCGGAGACGCTGGCCTTGAACTCCGAACCGGGCCGGAACTTCGGCACGACCGAGGCGGCGACGTGCACCGGCTCACCCGTCGCGGGGTTACGACCGGTACGAGCCGCCCGCTCGACGCGCTCGAAGACACCGAACCCCGTGATGGTCACCTTCTCACCGGCGGAGACGGCCTCCTGAATCGCGTCGAAGACGGCATCGACGGCCTTGGTCGCGTTCGACCGCCCGCCCTCGATCTGCTGAGCGATTCGATCAACCAACTGGGACTTGTTCACAACAACCTCCGGACGCCCCCCGCGGGCGCGGGGTAGGRAGCAGATCGGGCATCACACTGCGCTGCACCGTAGGCATGTCCACCGGTTAGGGCAATTCCCGTGCGCGTGTCGCGCGACACAAACATGCACGTCAGCGGCCCTTCTAGATCATCCGATGCCATCGGGAGGATGCCGGCGATCCTCCGATGGACTACGTTTCGTAACATTCAATGTTTTTCGCTGACTCCTGCCGGGACCGGTACGGTGGTGGGCARCCAGCCGGGCCGGGTAGCCTCGAAGGCGGTGACGGCGTCCTGGTGGCGCAGTGTCAGGCCCACGTCGTCGAGGCCCTCCAGCAGCCGCCAGCGGGTGAAGTCGTCGATGTCGAAGGCCGCGACGAGCCCGGGCGCGCGCACCTCGCGAGCGCCCAGATCGACGGTGATCTCGATGGTGGGGTCGGCCTCGACCTGGCTGGTCAGCGCCTCGACCGTCGCGGCGGGCAGGGCGACGGCCAACAGCCCGTTACCGAGAGCGTTACCACGGAAGATGTCGGCAAACCTGGCGGAGATCACCGCCTTGAACCCGTAGTCCTGTAGCGCCCACACAGCGTGCTCACGAGACGAGCCGGTACCGARGTCCGGGCCGGCAAGCAGGATCGTGGCACCGGCGTGGACGGGGTTGTTCAGCACGAACGCGGGGTCGGCCCGCCACTCGGAGAACAGCCCGGCACCGAAGCCGGTGCGTTCGATCCGCTTCAGCCACTCGCTGGGGATGATCTGGTCGGTGTCGACGTCGCTGCGCCGCAGCGGCACCGCCCGGCCGGTGTGGGTGGTGAACGCCTCCATCGCGGGTGCGCTCCCTTCGTCGGTGTGAGGTGTCGCGGGGGCCGGCCGGGCTGCCGGTCACGAGGACCGGCCGGGATGGCCGGCCGCGGGGTCAGAGGTCCGCCGGGGCGGTCAGCCGCCCGGTGACGGCGGTGGCCGCGGCGACGGCCGGCGACACCAGGTGAGTACGACCGCCGGGCCCCTGGCGTCCCTCGAAGTTGCGGTTGGACGTGGACGCGCTGCGCTCCCCCGGGCGCAGGGTGTCCGGGTTCATCCCGAGGCACATCGAGCAGCCCGCGCTGCGCCACTGCGCCCCGGCGGCGCGGAAGACCTCGTCGAGCCCTTCCGCCTCGGCATCGGCCTTCACCACCATCGAACCCGGGACGACCAGTACGCGCACCCCGTCGGCGACCCGCCGCCCGCGCAGGACCTCGGCGGCGGCCCGCAGGTCCTCGATGCGCCCGTTGGTGCAGGAGCCGATGAACACCGTGTCCACGGCGACGTCACGCAGCGGCGTGCCCGGGGTGAGCGCCATGTAGGCCAGGGCCCGCTCGACCGAGGCCCGCAGCGCGGGATCGGCGTAGTCGGCCGGGTCGGGGACCCGGGCGGCCAGCGGCGCGCCCTGCCCCGGGTTGGTACCCCAGGTGACGAACGGGCTGAGCTCGGCGGCGTCGATGACGACCTCGCGGTCGAAGGTGGCGTCGTCGTCGGTGGCGAGGGTGCGCCAGTAGGCCACCGCCTCGTCCCAGGCGGCCCCGGCCGGGGCGTGCGGGCGTCCCCGCAGGTGGGCGAAGGTCACCTCGTCCGGAGCGATCATGCCGGCGCGGGCGCCCGCCTCGATGGACATGTTGCAGACCGTCATCCGGCCTTCCATGGACAGCGCCCGGACGGCCTCACCCCGGTATTCGATCACGTGGCCCTGGCCGCCGCCGGTACCGATCCGGGCGATGATCGCGAGGATCAGGTCCTTGGCGGTCACGCCGGCCGGCAGCGCCCCGTCCACGGTGACGGCCATGGTCTTGGGCGGGCGCTGCGGCAGCGTCTGGGTGGCCAGCACGTGCTCGACCTGGCTGGTGCCGATACCGAAGGCGAGCGCGCCGAACGCGCCGTGGGTGGAGGTGTGGCTGTCACCGCAGACGATCGTCATGCCCGGCTGGGTCAGGCCCAACTGCGGGCCCACGACGTGGACGATGCCCTGCCCGGGGTCGTTCATGGGGTGCAGCCGGACGCCGAAGTCGGCGCAGTTCTTGCGCAGGGCCTCGACCTGGGCCGCCGAGACCGGGTCGGCGATCGGCAGCAGCGTGTCGGCGGTCGGGACGTTGTGGTCCTCGGTGGCGATGGTCAGGTCCGGGCGGCGGACGGACCGGCCGGCCAGCCGCAGCGCCTCGAACGCCTGCGGGCTGGTCACCTCGTGGACGAGATGCAGGTCGATGTAGAGCAGGTCGGGTTCGTTGTCGGCACGCCGGACGACGTGGGCGTCCCAGACCTTCCTCGCGAGTGTGCGCCCCATGGCCCACTCCTTCAGGTGGCTTTCTCGGGCCCGTCCGGCAGCGCCGGGCGGGGTGACGAACATGCGGTGCGGATCACTGACCCGGGCCATCCGAAACCTCGTACACCCCCGTGCATCTCATTATTTGGGATGGCAGTATCAATGTGTGGAACAGCTTAGCGGAGTCGGTGTGCTGGACAAGGCGGCCCTTGTGCTGACCGCGGTGGAAACCTCCCCCGCCTCCCTGGGCGACCTGGTCGCCCGCACCGGGCTGACCCGGGCGACCGCCCACCGCCTGGCCGTCGCCCTCGAGGTGCACCGGCTGGTCGGACGCGACCCCAGCGGCCGGTTCGTGCCCGGCCCACGGCTGGCCGCCGGCGGCGCGGCACCGCTGCCGTGGGCCCTGCTGGCCGCCGCCGCGCCGGTACTCGCGCACCTGCGGGACGCCACCGGGGAGAGCACCCAGCTCTACGTACGGCGCGGGGACGTGCGGGTGTGCGTGGCCGCCGCCGAGCGGGCCAGCGGCCTGCGCGACACCGTCCCGGTCGGGACCATGCTGCCGATGACCGCCGGCTCCGGAGCGCAGGTCCTGCTCGCCTTCGGCGCGGACCCGTTCCCGGGCCGGGACGCCCGCGCCCTGCCCACGACCGGGGCCGTGGGCAGGGCCGAGGGCGCGCCGGCGGGGGCTGCGGAACCGCCGGCGGGCGCGGTCTTCGGAGCATCCACCCTGGAACGGGTGCGGCGGCGGGGCTGGGCCGAGAGCGTCGGCGAGCGGGAGGCCGGGCTCGCGTCGGTGTCGGCCCCGGTACGCGACGCCACCGGTCGGGTCGTCGCGGCGCTGTCCCTGTCCGGCCCGGTCGAACGGCTCACCCGCTCCCCCGGCCAGCGTCACGGGGCCGCCGTCGCCGCCGCGGCTGAGCGGCTGAGCGGCTGAGCGGCTGAGCGGCCGGTCCCACCGGTGGCCCTGGGCCCGCTCGTCGAGGCGGGGTAGCGGCCTGCGGCCTTCCAGTACCCGCGGCGGACCCCCTGTACCCGCCGCGGGCTGGCTCCGCCCAACCTGGCGCGGCCGGCGGTGACCCGGCCTCGTCGGGTCACCGGGGGTGAGAACGTCCACGCCTCGTGGGCAGCTCGTGAGCGCCTCGGACGAAGGCGTTCCCGCCCATACCTGTCGTAGTGGGCAGCAGGTGGACCGACGACGTCATCTGTCACATTTGGCGGCCCGTGCTTTCGCCATAAGCGAACGCTCGCAGCGCGGCAACGTTCAGGACGACGAGCGTCCGTCCCCTGTTCGCGATCAGCCCGTCCGACCGGAAGGTCCGCAGGTCCCGGCCGACGGACTCCCGGGACGATCCGATGGCGGCAGCAAGGTCACGCTGTGTCACGCGCAGCGTGATCGCGATACTGCCGTCCGGCTGCCTGTCCCCGTGCCGGTGCGCGAGCTCGAGCAGGTGCCGGGYGAGGCGGATGCCGGTCGGGTACGCGCCCAGTTCCGACCGGCGCCGGTCGGATTCCCGCAGCCGCCGGGTGATCGAGCTGACCAGGGCCCGTACGACCTGGGGATGGGTGGCCACGAACGTCCGGAACGCCTCGGCGGACACGACGACCACCTGCGCGGACTCCACCGCCACGACCGACGCCGACCGGGTCCCGCCGTCGATGACCGCCATCTCACCGATGAGATCACCGGGGCCGCGGTGGGCGAGCAGGGTCTCGTACCCGCTCTCGGCGACGGTCACGACCTTCACGCGCCCGGTCCGCACGATCATCACCAGGTCGGCCCGGTCGCCCTCCCGCAACAGGACGTCGCCCTGCCCGTAGTGTCGGACCGTCCCGAGCGCCTCGAGCGCGAGCCGGTCCCGCGGGCTCATCTGGGCGTGTTCGCGTTCACCGYCGAGCATGCCCACGCCCGTCCGTGTCACCTGCGGTCACGTGTTTCCTTCTGTCACAGAGCTGGTGGCGCAGAGTACCTTTTTGCTCGGGTACAAAAACGGAGGCTGCCACCGGTACAGCGCCGCGACACCGTACCGCCATGATTCTCACACTTTCCGCAATGATCGACGGACTACGCGAGCATCTCCTGCCCGCTAGTGGCGTTTCCGTCATAAGGTCCTGGTCACCGGGCCTGCACCACGGTGTCTGGCCGGGTGTCCCGGCCGGGCATCCCGGCCGGATGTACCACGGCTGATGCGCGCACAGGGGGGAGCACCGGCGATGCGCAGGCTGGGTTCCCGCTACGTTCTGCACCAGCCGCTCGGGAGGGGTGCCAGCGGCGAGGTCTGGCGGGGCGAACGGGTCGACGACGGTACCGGCGACCACGGGCTGGTAGCGGTCAAGATCCTGCGGCCCGAGGTGTCCGACGACCCGGAGATCGTCGACCGCTTCCTGCGCGAGCGCCGGGTCCTGCTGGCCTTCGACGACCCGCACCTGGTGAAGGTCCGCGACATCGTCGCCGAGGGCAGCACCCTCGCGATCGTGATGGACCTCGTGGACGGGACAGACCTGCGCGGCTACCTGCGCGCGCACGGCCGGCTCCCGCCCGCCGAAGCGGTCCGGCTCGTCGGGCAGGTGCTCTCGGCCCTGGCCGTCGTCCACACCGCCGGCGTCGTCCATCGGGACGTCAAGCCGGCGAACATTCTCGTCGACACCAGCGGCGGCGGGCCGGCCCGGGCCATGCTGACCGACTTCGGCATCGCCCGGCTGACCCAGAGCCCGTCCATGACCAGGCTCAGCGTCGCGATCGGCACACCGATGTACATGGCGCCGGAACTCGCCGAGCACACCCGGGCGAGCCCCGCCGCCGACCTCTACGGCGCCGGGGTCGTCCTCTACGAACTGCTGGCCGGACGGCCCCCGTTCGTCGCGCCGAACCCGATCGCCATGATCCGGGCACACGCCTTCGAGGCGCCATCGCCGATCGACGGGATCGACGGGCCGCTGTGGGACGCCGTGTGCCACCTGCTGGCCAAACGCCCCTCGGAGCGGCCCGCCACCGCGGAGGCGGCCCGCCTGGAGCTGCGGGCCGCGCTGGCCGACGGGAAGAAGCGGCACGGCCACGCCTTCGAGGCGGCTGGGCCGCCGGACGGCGGGACCCCGGCGGATCCCGACGCGACAGTCGTGGTCGCCTCGCGGCAGCCGCCCGACGAGGACGACGACCCGGCGACCCTGCTCTCACCGACGGCGGCATCCCCCGCGTACGTGGCGGGCCAAGAGCACGAGGACAAGGACGAGTCGGAGTACACCCGGACCGCCGTCGCCGGGCCGGCCGTCCCACCGGCGGCACGGCCATCGGTCGGGCAGCCACCACCGGGGCAGTCGGCAGCGGCACAGCTGGCCGCGCAGCCGTCGCCGCCGGTGGGGGAACACCCGCGGACGCGGTCCGCCCGCGCCGGTGTCCTGGTCGTGGCCGGTGTCGCGGCCGCCGTACTCGTCGGCGCCGGGTCGTGGGCCCTGGCCGCCGGCCTCGGCGGCGACCGGAGCCCGGACAGTACGACGGCCGCCGTGGCGGGCGGGCCGCTGATCACCACGACGGACGCACCGGACACCGCGGTAGCCACCTCTGGGCCGGGCGCCGCCGGCGGCCCGGCACCGGCGGCGGTTGCCACGGCCGCGGCGGTATCCGCGCTGCCCACCGCGAACCCCACGACGCAGGCCAGCGCCGGGCCAACCAGCGGGCCGGCCGGCCCCGGCGGCGGGCCTGGCGGTGCCCCGAGCACCGCGCCGCCCCCGGCGCCACCGTCATCACCGGCGGATTCCCGGGTGGCGGTGCCGGACGTGCGGGGCATGGTGCTGGGCGACGCGTCCGCGGCCCTGCGCCGGGCCGGCTTCAGCAACATCCCCTACGTGTACGACTGCTACCGCTCCCCCGACACGGGCAATGTGGTGCGCCAGGACCCGGTGGCCGGCACGCGGATCGCGACAACGTCCGCGGTACGCCTGTACCTGCAGGCCAACGACTGCTCGGACGTGCCGAACGTCGTCGGGATGACGCTGGACGACGCCGCGGCGACCCTCAAGAAGGTCGGCTTCACCAACATCCCCTACGTGTACGAGTGCCTGAACTCGAAACAGATCGGGGCCGTCGTCACCCAGTCGGTCGCGCCGGGGACCAGCTACGGCAGAAGCAAGCCGGTGAGCCTGAAGCTGCAGGCGAACAACTGCTGATCACCCAGGCTGGCCGTCACACCGGCCAGCCGTAACGGCCGTCGGTCAGCCGGAACGGTCGATCGGGCGCGGCCGGTTCGACCACAGCGGCGGAGCGGCCCGCAGACCCGACCGGGACTCCTCGGCGGCCCGGGAGCGGGCCTCCTCGTCCGCGCGCGGGCCCGACCGAGCATCGTCCCCCGACGACGACCGCAGGCCCGGCTCGGGGTCCTCGCCCGACCGCAGCCCCGGCCGGACGTTCTCACCGGACCACAGGCCGAGGCGGGCATCCTCACCGGAACGCAGGCCTGGCCGGCCGTTCTCCCCCGGGCGCAGGCCCTGCCGGGTGTGACGGCCGAACTCGCGGGCCAGCGGCAGCGTGGGCCGTTGCGGGACGCGAGCGCCCACCGCGGACCGGTCGAAAGCCGCCCGGACGCCCGCCGAAGGCCGCGGGTCGACCGTGCCCTGACGAGGCACCGCCGCCCACATGTCGACCTCGACGATGATCTCCCCGTCCTCGGAGGCCATCCGCAGCCGCCCGCCGTGGACCTCGACCAGGCGCCGCACGACGTACAGGCCCATGCCCGCGCCGTCGGTCTCCCGGGTGGCCGTCCCGTCCCGCTGGGTGAACGGCTCGAAGAGCTGGCGGATCGTGGCCGGGTCGAGGTCGGGGCCGGGATTGCGCACCCGCAGGATCACCTCGTCGCCCACCCGTCCGGCGATCAGCCGTACCGGCGCTCCCGGCCAGGAGTGCACCAGCGCGTTGTCGACGAGGTTCGCGACGACCTGGTGCAGCGCCTGCCGGGCCATCCGCACGGGCAGGTTGGGCGGGACGTCGACGGTGACGTTGGCGGCCGTCGTCGGCGTGTAGGACAGGGTCGCGAGGACCTCGTTGACGACCTCGGGGAGGTCCGCGACGCTGTTCTCCTCGGTGCCGGTGGCCGTCGCCGCGGTGAGCATGTTCTCCAGCAGCCGGGACAGCCGGTCGGAGTAGCTGACCGCCGAGTCGAGCATGTCGTCGAGCTGCGCCGGGGACATTCTGTCCCGCCGGCGCTTGATGGTGAGCAGGGTCCCACGGATGCCGGTCAGCGGCGTGCGGAACTCGTGGGAGACGGTGGCGACCAGGTCACTGCGGATCCGGTCGGTCTCCTCCAGGCGGGCCATCAGGCTCTGCTGCCCCTCGTAGAGCTGCGCCCGGAAGTGCTCGGCCCGCCGCCGCGCCTGCTCGTTGAAATGCCAGAAGATCACCTGCGCGGCCGCCAGCGCGCAGATGAACGCCGCGCTGACCGCGGCGAACACCCAGGACGACCCGGTGCGCTCGGCCATGACGATCTGGTCGCCCACCACGCCGTTCGCCACGAACACGAACGCGATCGCCAGCAGGTAGACCGTCCAGTCCTCGTACAGGGCGATGAGGGCCACGACCACGAAGAAGTGGAAGTACACCTCGGTCTGCCCGTGCGAGAGGTGGACGAACACCACCGAGCTGCACAGCAGCCCGAGGCTGGTGGCCAGCGCCCGCAGCCGGCGCACACCCGGCATGACGGCCGCGCCCAGCAGCACCGCGGACGGGGCGGTCGAGGCCAGGCCCTGCCAGATCCGGAAATCCTGGTACCAGGCGAAGACAACGATCGCGGGCAGGTGGACGGCCAGGACCCAGACCAGCAGCCGGTGCCGGGCGACCCAGTCCTCGGTGGGCAGGCCGCGCCCGTGCGGCATCCACTCCAGCAGCTCCTCGCCGATCTTACTGGTGACGCTCGCGGGATCCACCGCCGCGGACCGGCTGCCGGAATCCGACAAATCGACACGGCGAACCCGGCCGGCGCGCRCACCACCGTGGCGACGCCGCGCCCGGTCAGGTACAGGGGCCGCGGAGGACATCCGGGCTATCCTGCACCGATCACCATCGGACGCACCATGGCCGTCAAGGATGGTGTGCCATGCCAAGCATGCCTACCTGGGACTAGACCATCTTCACCAGTCCGCAACAGGTTCAAAAGGGGCATGGCGCGGTGCGTGCCCACTTCGACAACCTGTGGGCTGCAAGGTGGCCTTCGGAAGGGCCGCCGTAGGAGGAGGACCCTGTGCTCCCCGTGACCCTGACCGCTGCCAGCCCGACCTGCGCCGCAGCCGCCATGGACCCGACCTGCGCCGGCCCGACGTCCCCGCTCACCCCACTCACTCCGCTGCCCTCGCTCGCCGCGACGACGCAGGCGGTGGCCACGAAGGAGCCGGCCGAGGGCACCGTCCCCCGGCTGCGTCTGATCACTACCGGCCGCCGGACGGGTGAGACCGTCCACGGCCGCGGCGGCCCGAGCTCCTGCGGCTGCCGGGAGTGCGCGATGGCCCGTCATCCCGCCTCCCTCCCCCGTCTCGCGGTAGTCCGATAGCCCCGGTGGTCCGATAGCCCGATCGGGTGGTGCCGTGCCGGCCCGGCTGGCACGGCGGCCCGACAGAGCCGTCTCACAGCGCCACGGATATCGCTTCGCTCACAGCAATCGACCTGATGTCGATGACGACCTGTCAGATCAACAGGTCGTCCCGCGTGAAACCGGGTTCGGCAAGCACCTCGTCGAACAGCACCCGCTCACCTCCCTGCCTGGCCGCACACGTCGTAACGCTGCCCCGTGAGAACGCCTCGCGGAGGCTGCCTCCGGCGCGGCGTTATCGCGAGATCGCGCTGTCGGAGATCAGCGTAACCGCGCACGGATGGGCTCCACCAGAGGTCAACGCCAGAACCTGGCGAGGTATCTGGTGCGGCCGGCCGCCGCACGAGCGGCACAACGGATCGGACGCGGAACAAAGGCCGCCGACCATGATCACTCAGGTCGACGGCCTTTGCCATCCCTATTCCGATGTAGCCCCGACCGGATTCGAACCGGCGCTACCGCCTTGAGAGGGCGGCGTCCTAGGCCACTAGACGACGGGGCCGAACTGTTCTTTTCTCCATCTTCAAACGGCCCTCACTCTACAGCGAGGAACATCTGAAGCTGGGGTACCAGGACTCGAACCTAGACTAACGGAACCAGAATCCGTTGGGCTGCCAATTACCCCATACCCCAAGGCTGCCCTTGCGGGCGAGGCCCACTGTACCGCATCCGCACGGGGAGCAGGGCGGCAACCGCGCCGACGCTCCGTCGGCGCGCCGGCCCGGCTCCCCGGGCCCGCCAGCGCCGCCCGGCATACCGGCCACAGGCCGGCCACACGCCGGCCAAGCCGCTCAGGCCGCTCACCGGTCAGGCCGGTCAGGCCGGTCAGGCCGGTCAGGCCGATGTCAGCGGGCCACGACCGGGTTGGTGAGCGTGCCGATGCCCTCGACCGTGACGGCCACGGTCTGGCCGGGGTTCAGCGGGCCTACGCCGGCCGGGGTCCCGGTCAGCAGCAGGTCGCCGGGCAGCAGCGTCATCGCCGCCGACATGTAGGCGATCAGCGACGGGATGTCGTGCACCAGCAGCTTCGTGCGTGAGTCCTGCCGCAGCTCGCCGTCGACGGTGGTGCGGATCGCCAGGTCGGAGGCGTCCAGATCGGTCTCGATCCAGGGGCCGACCGGGCAGAAGGTGTCATGCCCCTTGGCCCGGGTCCACTGGCCGTCCGCCTGTTGCTGATCACGCGCGGTCACGTCGTTCGCGCAGGTGTACCCCAGGACGACGTCCAGCGCGCGGGCCGCCGGGACGTCCCGGCACAGCCGCCCGACGACGATCGCAAGCTCACCCTCGTAGTCGACCCGGTCGCTGTCGGCGGGCAGCGCGACCGGGTCCCCCGGCCCGACCACGCTCGTCGACGGCTTGAGGAAGAGCACCGGGCGCTGGGGCACGGCGTCCCCGCCCATCTCCCGGACGTGGTCGGCGTAGTTCTTGCCGACGCACAGCACCTTGCTGGGCAGCACCGGCGCGAGTAACCGCACGTCGCCGAGCGCGTGCCGGGCCCCGGTGAAGCTGAACGCGCCGAACGGATGGGGGGTGATCGTGGCCACGGTGGCCTCGCCCGTCTCGACCGAGCCCTCGACGACGCCGAAGGCCGGTTCCGTCCCGTCTGTGAACCTCGCGATACGCACCCTGCCGACGTTAACCGGCCAACCCGCGGCCGGCGAAGCCGGTGGGGCTGCCGAAACGGCCCGTTCGTCATCCAACGGGCGGCGGAGGCCACAATCGCAGGAGGGCGTGGGACCGGTTTCGCATGCCCTCGAATCACGCATACCCTCAGCCGCGCACCCCAGTGCACGCCCGCCCTCAGTGCACGTCCACACAGCGCCAGTCCGGAAGGAGCCAGGTGAGCGAGATCACACCCGTCTACGATGTCGGCGCGCCGGAGCCGAAGCCCATCGACGAGGAACTGAGCGTCAAGCTCGGCCACCTCGCCGAGGACGCCATCCTGCGCGGCAAGCCCAACGGCACCGAGCGGTGCGACAACTGCCTGTACTACCTCGACACCGACAAGGACATCACCTACTGCTGGCACCCCAAGCTGCGCATCCTCGTCGGCGGCGACTGGTGGTGCCAATGGTGGGAGGAGATCGAGGAATAACCCCAAGGGTCCGCGGCCCGTTCCCGACGGGTCCGGTCCGCGGCCTGCTCCCATCCATAGATCGTCCATACGTTGGCGGCCTGTCCCGTCAGCGAGCAGCCCGGCCGGYTGACGAATGTCAGCCCGGTCGGCGGGCGTCAGTCCAGTCCGTCCGCGAACACGGCGAGGGCCGCGGCGAGCGTGTGATCGAGCAGAGCGGCTACCTCCGGCCAGCGGGCTTCCGGCTCGTCGGTGTACACGAACGTCGCGCTCTCCGTTTCGGTGGGCCGTAGGGCCTGTACCGGCAGAACCCGCCCACCCGGACCGGCCTCGTCAACCGGTGCCGGTTCGGCATCCGCGACGATTTCAGCAAGGACGGTGAGCGCAAGCACTCCGGTTTCACCATGCCCGACCTTCTGGATGACGGCGACGAAACGCAGGGTCTGCTTCAGCACCCGCAGGCGAAGGTTCGTCCACCAGGTTCCGTCACGGAGATTGACGAAGAAGTCGGCCTCGCGCGCCGCCCGTATGATCTGCGCCCGCCACCAGTGCGCCTCGGGCTGCGGAGGTGCCCCTGTGTGCACCTTCGCCCGGGTGTCCTCATCAATCGCGGAAAACTCCGTCCGGATGCTTTCACCCAGATCCGTCAGGTAGTTCACGACAAGGTTCTGGAGCCGTCGAGCAAGATCCTCGGCCCGCTCCTTCTTGTTCTGGTCGCTGCCCTGTCGGACGGCTCGCAGCCGTCCGACGTAGGAACGGGCGACGTCCACCGCTCCCGCGCCATCCGTCTCGGGCCGGGCGGGACGCTCGAGCTCCGATCGGAGAGCCACGATCTCCAGCCGGGCGAAGAGGCGCACGAGGTCGCGCAGATCACCGTCGTTGGCGCGGTCGAGCGCGGCGATGTAGTCGGCGCGGGTGAAACGGTCGACGACCAGCGGCGCGTATTTCGACCGCAGCAGCACCAGAAGCGTCAGAGCGCGGGCGACCCTGCCGTTGCCGTCCTCGAACGGATGGATACCGATGAAGGCGTGATGCAGCCAGGCTGCCCGCACGACGGGATGGGTTCCTACCGACTCCCGGTAATAGACCAGCAGCCGGTCCATTTCGCTTTGGACGTGCTCCGGCGGGACGTACTCAAGCGTCGTGTCGTCCGGCCGGCGGACATGATTGGGGTGTTCCTTCCATGCGCCGTGACGCAGGGGTACCTTGACGGGCCGGCCGAACGCCGTCGTCGCGTCGTAGGTCGCCTGCCGGCCGCAGATCGCCGTGTGCACCCGGCGGACCAGCGTGATCGAAAGATCCTCCCCGTCACGCACCGCATCCGCGAGAAAGGTCAGGGCGCCGAACTGGGAGCGGATGATCTCAAGCACATCCTCGTCCACCCCGCCGTTACGGGCCGCCACCTCGGCCGTGAGGCCCTCGGCGACCAGCGCCTCGGTCACGCCCCACTCGACGTCGTACAGACGCTCGATGATGCCGGTCTCGATGGCGTGACGCCGCAGGCTGCGGTACCGGGCCGCGGTGAAGTCCTCGTGGCTCGCGGTGGCCACGGCTTCCTGCCAGGCCCGCTGGAGCGCGTCGACCGTGGCGAGGGCCTGCGCGAGGTCGCCGTTGACCGTCGGCACCGGACGCACCTCACGCCAGGGGATCACACGACTGTCAACCACGATCAAAGTCTACCGGCCCCCAAACGGACCGATCATGACGCATGCACGCCAGTAGGCACCGGGGAAGCCCGGACTCGTCATATCAGCCCACCCGCGATCTCCGGAAAGGCCATCGCCGACGTTGTGGGCTTCTCCCGCTGTGATCGACCTCTTCCGGAGGGCCTATGTCGAGGCCGATTCCACGTGCTACCCGCGCCGCTTCGTCCAGCATCGCACTGCCGCGCTCACGGTCGTCGCTACCGGACAGGAGCTGGCCGAGCTGCATGAGCKAAATCACGAGATCATGCTGCTTGCCGGCATTGACCGGATCCGCCTCCGCCAACCGCCTGGCAATCGCCAGATCCAGTTCATAGTAGGCACGCGCCTGATCGATTTCCCCCGATTTCACGGCCAGCGCCGCAAGCCTGTCGTAGGAGATCGACAGGTCGCGTTGCGCCTGACTATCCGTCGGATCCGCCTCCGCCTCCGCCAACCGCCGGGCGGAGGYGACCATGGTGTCGCCGCGCTCCCACGCCGCCGAGGTGATACCGATGTTCAGCAGCGCGGCGAGTTCCCGATCGACAAGCTCGAGAAATCCCCGGCTGTCCGGCGGTACCATCGGCACGACCTCGCCCAGCAGCGCGGCCACCGACGACTCGCCCGTGAGCATCTCGGCGACGTCCAACGTGAATGCGACGACGTCGTCGAACCTGTGCTGGGCACTGCGGTGGCGGGCGACCTCCACCACGTCGGCGAAATCCCCGCGTCCCGCATCGAGCCGGGCCAGCCGCATGCGCTCTGCCCTACCGTGCCGCTCTGCCCGGGTCTCGGGCTCGACGTCGACGAGCCGGGCGGCGATCCACGGGTGGACGAGCACATCGCCGTCGAGACGTAACAGCAGTGTCCGGTCCGCGAGCCRCATAACCGCCGATGAGACCATCCGACGCCGCTGATCGTCAGGTTCTTCACCCAGCTAGGYGAATGCAAGATCGTCGGCTGACATGGGAACGTTCGACACCGCCGCATGGAGCAGCAGTGAGCGCTCATCGGCGGTCACTGTCGCGAGCAGCAACTCCAGGACGATGTCGCGGCTGCCGAGCAGCAGAGCATCATCCACCGCCCGATCGAAGGTGCGATCCTCGGAGAGATCGACGCCGAGTTCGTCGGCCAGGCCCACGATCCGCTCAGTGACCTACCGTAGGTTCGCGGCGCCGTTGCGCAACAACGCGTCAACGAACTCCACCAGCCGCGGATGCCCGCCGACCGTCCGGGCCAGGGTGCGCCGGTCGGTCTCGTTCAGCGTCCGCAGGCTCGGCAACCGCAGGAGCAGAGGTCTTGCCGATACCGCCGGGCCCGGTCAGCACCACGCCGGCGACCGCGCCGTACCGCTCCACCGCGGCCCGGCCGCCGCGCAGCACGTCCAGCGCGGTACGGACCTCGCGGCGCCGCCCGACCAGATCCCCCATGGCCAGCTCGCGGACGGTGCCACCGGCCGGCGCGGCGAACGGGCGGGCAAGCGGACGCGGGTCCGCGGCCATGTCCAGCAGCGGCGGGTCATCGGCCGCGGCCAGCAGCGTCGCGGTGGCGTACTCGGGCGGGGCGAGGCGGCCCGTGGCGCGCGCGGCCGTCCGCCGGTCGGCGTCCACCTGCCGGCGGGCAGCGGCGAGGGCCGCCGGCACCGAGCCGGCCCGGCCGGTGGCCAGCTCCTCGTAGAACACCCCGGCCAGATCGGTCGCGTAACGGTCGGTGACGGTCGTCTGTATGGCCACCACCCGGTCGGCGCCACGCCGGACCAGGGTCGCGGCCAGCCCGTCCGAGCCGGCCGGCTCATCCGGACCCGCTGAGCCATCCGAGCCCGCTGAGCCGACCGGATCCGCTGAACCGCCTGGGTCTACTGAGCCGTCCAAGCCCGCTGAGCCGGCCGGGCTGTCCGGGCCGGGCGGGCTCGCGGTCGCGCCGGAGCAGGACGACAGCACGATCAGCGGCAGTGGGCGGGACGCACCCTTCAGGGCGTCCACCAGCTCCTCGGCGCGGACCGGCACCGGGTTGCCGTCCTCGTCCTCCAGCTCCACCGTGGACGCCGAGCCGTGCGCGGACAGGTGCAGCACGTGGTAGAAATCGTCGCCGTCCGTGCTCTGGCCGCTCAGCGCGTCGGCGATCTGCTTCAGTCCAGCGACCTCGAGGATCGTGACCTGCGCGGCCCCGGACCCCGCGACCCCGCGACCCCGCGGACAGCATCGATGATCGCCTGCATCTCGGCTTCGACGTCGAGCGGCGGGTTATTCGTCCGGGTCTCCTCCGGCGCGGCCACCGCCACCAGGATCTTCAGCGGGCCGGTCGCGGCCCGGCGCAACCCGGCGGCCCTGCGGGTGAAGCGCACCCCGGGCATGGTCGCGAGCAGCCGCCCGTCGGCCAGCCGCAGCAGCTCGTAGGGCAGTGCCAGCGCCGGGCCGTCGGCCTCCACCACGACGTCCACGGCCGTGCCGAAGGGAGACGTGTCGATCAGCTCGGTCAGCCGCCGCGCGGCGTCGGCGTCCAGCAGCGCCTCCCGCAACCGGTGACCGGCCTGGGACAGGCGCGCGTCCGCCTCCGCCGGGCTCCCTGGCAGCGACGCCCACACCGTGCCGAGCCCGGGCGGCAGCGCCGTAACGCGCTCCCCCAGCGACGTGCCGGACAGCACCGCGCGGCCGTCGTCCGCGGCAGCCTCGCCCTCGCTGCGGCGGCGGTACTCCGGCGAAGCCATGACCAGCACATGGTCGGACTCACGGACCTCGGCCAGCATCCACAACGGCCAGTCCTGCCGGCGTTCGTTCGCCGACAGGTCGAGCTTCGCGTCGATCTCCCGCGCCCGCAGGAAGATCCACAGATCGCGGACGACATTCTCGTACTCGGGCGACTCGTGGGCATAGGAGAGAAACACCCGCGGCGGACGATCCGTCACCGGAATATCACCATACCGGCACCGCTGCCTGCGCTGTCCCTCACGCCGTCCCCCGCCATCGCCATACAAGGGGAATCATAAGCATGCTTCGGTGACAGCCCTCTCACCGATACGGAAAACGGTCAGTTCAGATAAAAGTTGAACAAGTCATTCATATGCTGACATCGGGACTGATAATGCGCTGATGATGCGCTGCTGCCAGTCGCCCCGGACGTTGCCACTCACCCCGAAGCGCCATGAAACGGCTACTTGGGAACGATCTGCTCGCCCTGGCGGTGCAGGCCGTAGGTGACGGCGTCCTGGAGCGCCTCCCAGGAGGCGGCGATGATGTTCTCGTCGACGCCGATGGTGTCCCAGCGGTCGCGGCCGTCGCTGGTGCCGACCAGGACCCGGGTCACCGCGCCGGTGCCGGATCTGCCGTCGAGGATGCGCACCTTGTAGTCGACCAGGTCGAGGTCGGCAAGGCCCGGGTAGCTCTTCTCCAGGGCCTCACGCAGGGCCCGGTCGAGGGCGTTGACCGGGCCGTTGCCCTCGGCCGTGGACACGTGCCGCACGCCGTTGGAGACGAGCTTCACGGTCGCCTCACTGACGACCTCGCCGTCCGGCCGCCGCTCGACGATCACGCGCCACGACTCGAGGGTGAAGAACCGCCGGGGGCCTTCGGTCTCGTCGCGCAGCAGCAGCTCGAACGACGCCTCCGCGGCCTCGTAGGTGTAGCCGGCCGCCTCCCGCTCCTTGACCAGGTCGACGACCCTCCCCAGCGCCTCCCGCTGGCCGGAGAGGTCCAGGCCCAGCTCCCGGCCCTTGAGCTCGATGGTGGCCCGGCCGGCGAGCTCCGAGACCAGCATCCGCATGTCGTTGCCGACCACGGCGGGGTCGATGTGCTGGTACATGTCCGGATCGATCTTGACGGCACTGGCGTGCAGGCCGGCCTTGTGGGCGAACGCGCTCGCGCCGACGTAGGCGCGGTGGGCGTCCGGCGCGGAGTTGGTGATCTCGTCGATGGCGTGCGACACCCGGACCAGCTCGCGCAGCCTGCCCGGGGGCAGCACCCGGCGRCCGAGCTTGGTCTCCAGCCCGGCGACGACGCTGAACAGGTCCGCGTTGCCGCAGCGCTCGCCGTAGCCGTTGGCGGTGCCCTGAACGTGGGTGACGCCGGCCTCGACCGCGACCAGCGTGTTCGCGACCGCGCAGGCGGTGTCGTTGTGGCAGTGGATGCCCAGCCGGGCGCCGGTGCGGTCGCGGACGGCGGAGACAACGTCGCCGATACGCGTCGGCAACATCCCGCCGTTGGTGTCGCAGAGGACCACGACCTCGGCGCCGGCCTCGGCCGCCACCCGGACCACCTCGAGGGCGTAGTCGGCGTCGGCTCGGTAGCCGTCGAAGAAGTGCTCCGCGTCGACGAACACCCGCTTGCCCTCGGCGCGCAGATGCGCCACGGTGTCGCGGATCATCGCCAGGTTCTCGGCGGGGGTGGTGCGCAGGGCGCGCTCGACGTGCCGGCGGTCGGACTTCGCCACCAGGCAGACGACGGCCGTGCCAGCCTCCCGCAGGGCGGCGACCTGCGGGTCGTCGGCGGCGGTGGTGCGGGCCCGGCGGGTCGCGCCGAAGGCGGTGAGCAGGGCGTGCTCCAGCCTCAGCTCGGTGCGGGCGCGGTGGAAGAACTCGGCGTCCTTCGGGTTCGACCCGGGCCAGCCGCCCTCGATGAAGCCGACCCCGATCTCGTCGAGGTGCCGAGCTACCGCGATCTTGTCGCCGACCGACAGCGACAGYCCCTCCTGCTGGGTCCCGTCACGCAACGTCGTGTCATAGACGTGAAAGGAGTCGGGATCGTCTGGCTGCACGGCGTGCCTCTCAGCTGCGGATCACCTGCGGGTAGTCGGCCATCCGCGGATCGCGATCTGTGGATCCGGACCTGCGGATCCGCGGGGTGTCACGCGCCCGGCGGCGTGGGTGGGCAGCCGGCACGCGCGACGATGGCGGGTTCACCGCCGACTGCCCACTGTACGGCGCCACCCGCCCAGAAGCCCGCGATCCCCCAGCTCACGACAAAGCCCGCACCACACCCAGACCGACCTCCACCTTTTGGATCATCATCAGATGATCCAAAAGCCCCGGACGGCGGCCCGCCCAAGAGGCAGGGGCCCCCAAATAGTCGCGAAAGCGACTATTTGGGGGAGGCCCCTCAGTCGCCGGCGAAGCGGCGTAGGCGTTCGACCTGGAGGATGGTGACGGTCTGGCCCTCGGCGAGGATCCAGTTGCGCTTCTCGAACTCTCGCAGGGCCTGGTTGACCGACTGGCGTGAGCCACCCAGCAGGGAGGCGATCTCGGTCTGGGTCAGGCCCAGTTCGATCAGCGGACGCCCGGACTCCCGCATCCGCATCAGCAGCAGCTTGGCGACACGCCGGGGCAGGTCGAGGAAGACCAGGTCGGCGTTTGCCCCGGTCAGCCGGCGGACGTGAGCCACCAGCGCCCGGATGAGCTGTTCGGCGACGGCCGGGCGCTCCCGGACCAGCTCCCACACGGCGGCTCGGTCGAGGACGACGGCCTCGCTGGGTTCCAGCGCCTCGACGCTGGCCGAGCGCGGGCCGGCCTCGACGATGTTGAGCTCGCCAAGGGTGTCGCCGGGACCGGCGATGTTCAGGACGTGGTCACGGCCGTCGTCGGCGGTCGTGAGTACCTTCAGGCGGCCGGAGGCCACTACGAGCAACGTGTCAGCGGGATCACCTTCAGTAAGCACAACCTGACCGCGGCGATATCGGCGCACGACGGATCGTGCGGCGAGGCGCGCCAGGGCCGGCTCGTCCAATTCCTTCAGCAACGTGGTCGCCCGCAGCAGCGCGACTACCTCTTCCTCCTGCACACCGTGACCGTAGCGCCAATGTCGGGAAATGTGGGCGCCCGGTGCCCCCCTTGTGCAGTGATGTGCGTCGATGGAGCAAAAAACGACACAGAAGGAACAGTCAACCAAACAGAGGCACACTGCTCCCTAAACAGACACCCGCTGGGTACTCCAGCAACGCACTACATCGCRCATGGACAACACGCYGGCYACGTCGCCCCGATCGCAGACGATCAGGTGCCGGAACCCGCCACGCAGCATCGCGCCGGCAGCCTCCGTCAGCGGCCAGCCGGGATCGGCGAACACGACGTCCCGGGCGACATGATCTCCGACCAGTTCGACGTCCGGGTTCTGGCCGGCCGCCACCGACATCAGAACATCACGTTCGGTCAGGATGGTGTACCCCTCGCCGTCGACGTCCCGCACAATGGCCGCGCCCACCTTCCGGGCTGCCATCAGCCGCGCCGCCTGACGCAGGGTGTGGTTCGGGCCGATCATGAGTACCGGACTGGTCATCCCGTCGGAAACCCGCATCACGCCTCTCCCCGGGGCTTGTGCACTTGTGAAAAAGAGCCTGACAGGAGAGAGTAGGCGCGGAATGGTCCGCTGACCAGACCGTCACGACAAACAACGGTCCGTGGGCGRAACCTGGATGAAACCTGGGCAGAACCCGGATGGAACCCGAGCGGAACCCAAGTCGAACAAAGCCGGAATCCGGGCGGAACACGRCTGTATCCCGCCCGCCGGCCCCGTGGCATCCGCTCGTGCCACCCGGCCGCGACGGCCGTGCGAAAGCGTGATCACACGACAGTGCGGTCAGACGTACCGGCCAGCCGGCAGGCCGGCCGTCACGACATGCCCGGCCGACCGGGCCGACCGGGCCGACCGGGGCCAGAACTATCTCCGGCGGATATCGACCGTCCAGGCACTGGCCCGTGGCGCGACTGACGATCCGCCGGAGACGGCCCGCGGAGCCCTACGGTTCCTGGACGAGCTCGTTCCAGTTCTTGTAACGGTCGATCTCCCCGCGGGTCGCCTGGTGGAACAGCTCAAGCAGCTCGCGGGTGATCGGGCCGGGGCGGCCCGCCCCGACCGGGCGGTCGTCGATCTCGACGATCGGCACCATCTCGGCCGCCGTCCCGGTGAAGAACGCCTCGTCCGCCAGGTACAGGTCGGTGCGGACGATGTGCTGCTCGCGGACCTCGTACCCCTGGTCCGCGGCGATCTGCATGATGGACGCCCGGGTGATGCCGCCGAGCGGCCCGTCGCTGAGCGGCGGGGTGATCAGCCTGCCCTCCGAGATGATGAAGACGTTCTCGCCCGACCCGTCGGCGACGTTCCCGTTGGGGCTGGTCAGGATGGCCTCGTCGTAACCGGCCTTGAGCGCCGCGACCTTGGCCAGCGACGAGTTGAGATACTGCCCGGACGCCTTGGCCGCCGGCGGAATGATGTTGTTGTCGTTGCGGCGCCAGGTGGACACGGTGGCCCGGCAGCCGTTCTCCTCCGCGTCGGCGCCGAGGTAGGCGCCCCAGGGCCAGACCGCGACCATCACCTCGATCGAGGAGGGCAGCGGGTTGAGGCCCATCTCCCCGTACCCGAGGTAGATCAGCGGCCGGATGTAGCAGGCGTCGACCCTGTTGACGGCGACCGTCTCCTTGACGGCGGCGACGAGCTCGTCCTGCGTGAACGACGGCTCCATCATGTAGATCTTGGCGCTGCGGTACAGCCGCGCGATGTGGTCGGTCAGCCGGAACACGGCGCTGCCGCGGGCGGTGGGGTAGGCGCGGATGCCCTCGAAGACACCCCAGCCGTAGTGCAGCGTCGGGTTGAGCACGTGGATGTGGGCGTCGTCCCAGTCGACGAACTGGCCGCTCATCCAGATCTTCGATGTCGGTGTGATGGGCACGGGTGACTCCAGGCGTATGCGACGAAGCGTGTGGGCGAGTGACGATCGCGCCGATCTTCGCCGTGGTCGGGCCCCGTCGGCTGCCGTCGTACCGGATCTACGGCTCTTCAAAGAATAGCGTTTCTCCGGCCGCTTGCATCAGCTCGCGTACGGATAACCACCTTCTGAGCAGGAACGACAACGGACAGCACCGGACGGGCTGCACGGCCGTCCGGCGCAGGCCTGCCTACCGGCTCAACCGGTGTAGCCGGCGACCCGCGCCGCCAGGTCCTCCCCGACCTCCCGCGTGGAGATCTGGTCGTGCAGGTAGCCGTTGCGCGGCCGGGAACGCTCGGCCAGGGACGCGGCGACCGCCGCCTCCACCCGGGCGGCGTCCTCCGTCCGGCCCAGATGCGCCAGCAGCATCGCGACCGACAGCACGGTGGCGGTCGGGTCGGCGATCCCCTGCCCGGCTATGTCCGGCGCGCTGCCGTGCACCGGCTCGAACATGCTCGGGTTCTTCCCGGACGGGTCGAGATTGCCACTGGCAGCCCGCCCGATACCGCCGGTGATCGCCGCGCCGATGTCGGTGAGGATGTCCCCGAACATGTTGTCGGTCACGACCACGTCGAAACGCCCGGGGTCGGTGACGAAGAACATCGAGGCCGCGTCCACGTGCTGGTAGTCGACCTGGATCTCGCTGAACTCGGGGGCAACCTCGGCGACCGTGCGCAGCCAGAGGTCCCCGGCGTTGGTCAGGACGTTCGTCTTGTGGACGAGGGTGAGCCGCCGCCGGGGACGCGCCCGCGCCCGGTGGAACGCGTCCCGTACGACGCGCTCGACGCCGAAACGGGTGTTGAGGCTCTCCTCGGTGGCCACCTCGTACGGGGTGCCGCGGCGCAGGGTACCGCCGGCGCCCGCGTACGGGCCCTCGGTGCCCTCCCGCACCACCACCATGTCGATGGTGTGCTCGCCGGCCAGCGGCGTGGCCACACCCGGGTACAGCCGCACCGGGCGCAGGTTGACGTGATGGTCGAGCTCGAAGCGCAGCCGCAGCAGCAGCCCGCGTTCGAGGATGCCGCTGGGCACCCCGGGGTCGCCGACCGCGCCGAGCAGGATCGCGTCGTGCTCGCGCAGTTCGGYGAGCACCGAGTCCGGCAGGGTCTCGCCGGTGGCGTACCAGCGGCGCGCGCCCAGGTCGTAGTCGGTGGCCTCCACCTTGGGCTCGATGACACGCAGGACACGCAGGCCCTCCGCGACGACCTCTGGACCGATACCGTCCCCGCCGATGACCGCAAGCCTCATGAACGCGACTGTAATCCGTCATCCCCCACCCGCGGCGCCCACCCCCGCCCGCAGCCGTGGCGGGCCTTCGTGGCGTGTTCGCACCGTGTTCGCAGCACGATCACACCACGTTCACACCGCGTCGGGCCCACCGCGCCGGGCCCACCGCGCCGCGGGTGCGGGTCATCTGTCGGCGACGGCGTCTTCGATGATCAGGCGTACGCGCCGCAGCATCTCCCGGCAGATCGCAGGAAACATACCGAAAAATCAGACAAAATGTACGCCGAAGCTTTCGACATACATTTCCTCATGATTCTCCGCGAAAATTTTCCGCATACTTCCTCCGGACGGCCGGAAAATGCCCGGGATGGGCGCGGGGCGCGCGACACGCACGATGAATCGCCGATGGCGACAAAGGTCCTCACGTACAGTGCACCGACCACATACCACAACCGCCTCGGCAAGCAGCTCCGTAACCGGCTGGAGGTGAGCGGGCATCTCCCCCGGTCGGGCACGCGTGGCATGCGACGGCACAAGGGAGTGTACGACGCATGATCGTTGAAACAACGCCACCACCGGTCCGCTCCGCCACCCACCGCGTGACCGGTCCCGTCCGCGCGACCGGTTCCGCGGACGAGTGGTCCGACGCGCTGCGCGACGCGCTGGCCGATCCGGAGCAGCCGCGCATCGTCTTCCAGCCGATCGTCGATCTCCGGCGTGGTGTCATCGCCGGGTACGAGGCACTGGCGCGTTTCGGGACGGCCGCGGCGCCCTCACCCGACCTGTGGTTCGCCGCCGCCGAGCGCGCCGGGGTCGCCGCCCGCTTCGAGGCCAGGGTGCTGCGGGCGGCACTGGCGGCTCGCGAACGGCTGCCACCCGACTGCTTCCTCAGCGTCAACGTCATGCCGAACCTGCTGACCACCACGGAGGTTGCCTCGGTCTGGGCCGATGCCGATCTCAGCCGGCTCGTCCTGGAGTTCAACGAGACGGTCAGCGCCGAGCGGACCCCTGAGCTGGCCACCACCATCCAGGCGCTGCGCGAGCGCGGCGGCCGCATCGCCATGGACGACGTCGGGTCCGGCTACGCGGGGCTGCGCCAGATCGCCAGGGTCCACCCCGACCTGGTCAAACTCGACCGGGAGCTGGTCGCCCGCGCCGACGGCGACCAGGTGCGGCGGACGTTGACCGAACTGGTCAACGTCTTCGCCCGCAGGTTGGACGCCTGGGTGATCGCCGAGGGCATCGAGCGTGACGAGGAGCTGGCCGTGCTCGTCGGGCTCGGCGTCCCGCTCGGGCAGGGCTGGTATCTCGGCCGCCCCGCACAGAACTGGCAGCGCCTCGACCCCGCGGTCGCCAGGCGCATCCGGCTGCTCGCCCAGCGGACCGGGCGCGGCGAGGGGGTGGGCAGCCTGCTCGAACAGGTACGGATCCGCGTCGGGGACGGCCGGCCGCCGCGCCGGGGCACCTCCGCGTCGGCGGCCTGGTGGCCCGACCCGCCGGCACAGCCACACCCGGGCGGCGGTGTTGGCGCTGCTGGCGGCGGCGCGGTCGTCGTCGTGAACCGGCGCCACCAGCCGGTGGCACTGCAGCTGCCCGTCGCCCCCGGCGCCGCCGCGGCCCGGCGGGTGCCGGCCAGCATGGTCGCCCGGCCCGACGAACACATCGTGGACGTGGCGCGCCGGGCGATGAGCCGCGCGCCGGCGCTGCGCTTCGACCCGGTCGTGGTGGTCACCGAGCTGGGCCGACCGGTCGGCCTGGTCCGGATCGAACGGCTGATGCTCCGGCTGGCGGAGATGTCCGGCGGACGCCCGCGGCCACCGGAGCACGACCGTCCACAGCCGCGTGGGAAGGCCCCGGGGCAGGCCGTGGAGCTGGCGGCCACGAACCGGGCCACGGCCTGGGCCGCGAATCGGGCCGCCGACCGGGTCGTGGTGGAGCGGGCGGCGGCGCGCCCGAGCCACGGCCCGGCCGCGGGAGCGTGACCCAGATGGTCACGGCCAGAGGCCCTCAGATACCCGTGGCGGCCTGGATGCCGGGGGCAGTGCGYTGGTCCCGCGCGGCCCGGTTGACCGCGCTCACCACCGCGCGCAGGGACGCGGTGACGATGTTCGGGTCGACCCCCACGCCCCAGAACACCCTGTCCCCCACCGCGACCTCGAGATAGGCCGCGGCCCGCGCGTCCGCGCCCGAGCCCAGGGCGTGCTCGTGGTAGTCGAGGACGCGTACCTCGACGTCCCGGGTGCGCAGCGCGGCGACGAACGCGTCGATCGGCCCGTTGCCGGTGCCGCTGAGGACCTCCTCACCGCCGTGGATGCGCACCGAGACGCGGACCTCGTCGCGTTCCCCGTGCGCGGCGGTGGTCCGGGAGCCGAGCAGCTCCAGCGGGGCGTCGGAGGCGTCGCCGGTCAGGAAGTACTCCCGGGAGAAGATCTCCCACAGTTCCTCGCCGGTCACCTCGCCGCCGATGTCGTCGGTGTGGCGCTGCACGACGTGGGAGAACTCGATCTGCAGCCGACGGGGCAGGTCCAGGGAGTGCTCCGCCTTCAGCAGGTAGGCGACGCCGCCCTTGCCCGACTGGCTGTTCACCCGGATCACGGCCTCGTAGGAGCGGCCGACGTCCTTCGGGTCGATGGGCAGGTAGGGCACCTCCCACAGCCGCTGCCCGGTCCGTTCCATCGCCTCGAAGCCCTTCTTGATGGCGTCCTGGTGGGAGCCGGAGAAGGCGGTGTAGACGAGGTCGCCGCCGTAGGGATGCCGGGGGTGCACCGGGAGCTGGTTGCAGTGCTCCACGGTCCGGCGGATCTCGTCGATGTCGCCGAAGTCGATCTCCGGGTCGATGCCCTGGGAGAACAGGTTCATCCCCAGGGTCACCAGGCAGACGTTGCCGGTGCGCTCGCCGTTGCCGAACAGGCATCCCTCGACCCGGTCGGCGCCCGCCAGCACCCCGAGCTCCGCGGCGGCCACGGCACAGCCACGGTCGTTGTGCGGGTGCAGGGACAGCACGACCGCGTCCCGCCGGGTCAGGTTGCGTGACATCCACTCGATCTGGTCGGCGTAGACGTTGGGCGTGGACATCTCCACGGTCGCCGGCAGGTTCAGCACGACCGGCCGGTCCGCGGTGGGCTGCCAGACGTCCATGACCGCCTCGCAGACCTCCAGGGCGTAGTCCAGCTCGGTCCCGGTGAACGACTCCGGGCTGTACTGCCAGCGGACGTCCGTGCCCGCCAGCAGCTTCTCCGCGTACCGGGCGCACCACTGCGCGCCCTGGACGGCGATGTCGGTGATGCCGGCCCGGTCGAGCCCGAACACCACCCGGCGCTGCAGCRTCGACGTCGAGTTGTACAGGTGTACGAGCACGTTCGGCGCGCCGACGACCGCGCGGACCGTGCGTTCGATCAGCTCCTCCCGGGCCTGGGTGAGCACCTGGACGGTGACGTCGTCGGGGATGTGCCCGCCCTCGACGAGCTGCCGGATGAAGTCGAAGTCCGTCTGGCTGGCGGCGGGGAAGCCGACCTCGATCTCCTTGTAGCCCATCCGCACCAGCAGCTGGAACATCTGCGTCTTGCGCGCCGGGGTCATCGGGTCGATCAGCGCCTGGTTGCCGTCGCGCAGGTCCACGCTGCACCACCGGGGCGCCCGGGTGATCGTCCGGTTCGGCCAGGTCCGGTCGGGGAGGTCGACCGGGACGAACGGCCGGTACTTGTCGACGGGCATACCGGAAGGCCGCTGTGAGCCGGGAGACTGCGCACCCGGAGACTGCGCGCCGGGAATATGCAAACCGGGAAACTGCCGTGAAGTAGTCACTAGTTTCTACCGCTCCTGCTTCGGGAGAAAACCTGCGGCGGCCAGCGCGCACCAACAACCCCGCGACGAGGAAGCCGACCTGTCTCAGGCCCCGCCGCGGCGACTAAGAAGCAGAAGCGTGCGCATACTGCGGCGAGCTTACTACCCGACGGCTCACACCGTCCCCCACACCGCCCCGAGGGGCCGGTGAGATCAGGTCGGCAGGCCCACGACCGGCGCCGGGCCAACCCGCGGCCGCAGATCGTCGGCCCGCACGGTACACACCAGCGCGTGGGTGCCGGCCTGCCAGGCGCTCTCCTCCGGATAGATCGAGGCGACCTTCAGGCCGGGGACGCTGCCGGTGTCGCCGAAGATGGCGCGCGCGGCGGCCACGCAGTCCCTGGCGGTGGCGGCGTCCAGGGCCGGCCGGCCCGGCCAGCCGGGGAAGGGCGCGGCCAGATCGACCACCCCCGTCACCTGGTCGAGGTGCGGCTGGTCGCAGCCCACCTTGGCGGGAGTGACCTCGTGCGCCGAATCCGGCGCCCACAGCAGGCAGTCCCCCGGCCGCAGCTCGCCGAGCAGGGTGGGCTCGAGCACGAACCGCTGCGCCGGGACGGAGAGCACGGCCGGGCTCGTCGCCGGGCTGGCGGCCGCCGCCGAGTCGGCGAGACCGGGCTCCTGCATCCGGACCGGGGTGCCGGCCGAGGGTGCCGGAGCGGACACCACCGCCGCGCGCGGATTGTTGCGGAGCAGGAAGAGACCGAGACCCGCCATTCCGGCGAGCAGCGTCAGGAACGCCACCAGCCGGGTGGCGCGGCGGCGACGCGGGGAACCCGGCGTCCACATCCAGCGGTAGAACACCCGCTGCCCTTTCGACCGGACGGGTTCCACCCGGCAGCGGCCGCGCGCGGCCTCGCCGGAGGCTGCCAGGCGTTCATCGGCTGACGGCTCGATGAAGCGCGCGGAGCGCACGAAAGTGTCATCGAGGTGCAACCCCTCGAACGGGTCCCGACCGTCCCGAGCCATGGCTTTCACGGTAAACCCAGGGACTCGTTTCCCACACCATGGTCACCGAACCAGGGGCCAGGTCACCACGACCTGTGGCACACCGCGATGGACGGCGGTGACCGGGCCGTCCGGCCTCGGTGCGCAACCGGCCGGACGGCCCGGTCACCTGTGCCCTGTCGGCTCCTCGCCGGATCGGCTCCTCACCGGCTGGTCACTGGCTGTGGAGGCTGACCGACCGAGCCGCCGACGCTCCGATGATCTTGGCGATCTCGGTCAGGACGTCCACGGGCACCGTGTCGTCGAGCGAGAGCGACATCAGTGCCTCGCCGCCGGCCTTGCGACGGCTGACCTGCGCGCCGGCAATGTTGATCTGGGCCTCGCCCAGCAGCGCGCCGACCGCGCCGACCACTCCCGGACGGTCCTCGTACCGGAAGAAGGCCAGGTGTGCCTGGGGCCGGATGTCCACCTCGAAGTCGTCGATCGCGGTGACCTTCTCGACCTGCCGGGGGCCGGTCAGCGTGCCGCTCACCGACACCGGCGTCCCGTCCACGAGCACGCCACGGACGGTGACGAGGTTGCGATAGTCGGGGCTCTCCTCGAACGTCTCCAGCGCGACGTCGACGCCCCGGTCCTTCGCGAGCAGCGGCGCGTTGACGTAGGTGACCGGCTCCTCGATCACGTCGGTGAACACGCCCTTGAGCGCGGCGAGCTGCAGCACCGACACGTCGTGGGCGACGATCTCGCCGCGGACCTCGACGGTGATCGCGGCGGCGAGGCCACCGGCAAGGCCGGTGAACAGCTGGCCGAGCTTCTCCGCKAGCGGCAGCCCCGGGCGGACGTCCTCGGCCACGACCCCGCCCGCCTGCACGTTCACCGCGTCCGGGACGAACTCGCCGCGCAGCGCCAGGCGCACCGACCGGGCCACCGCGACCCCGGCCTTCTCCTGGGCCTCCGCGGTGGACGCCCCCAGGTGCGGGGTGACCACCACGTTGTCCAGCTCGAACAGGGGCGAGGAGGTGGTCGGCTCGGTGACGAACACGTCGATGCCGGCGCCGCCCACCCGGCCGTCCCGGACCGCGTCGGCCAGGGCCTCCTCGTCGACGAGCCCGCCCCGGGCGTCGTTGATGATGATCACTCCTGGCCTGACCCGCTCGAGCTCGTCCCGGCCGATGAGGCCGATCGTCTCCGGCGTCTTCGGCAGGTGGATCGTGATGACGTCACTGATCCGCAGCAGCTCGTCGAGGTCGACCAGGCGCACCCCCAGCTGGGCGGCGCGGCCCACCGAGACGTAGGGGTCGTAGGCGACGATCTTCATGCCGAAGGCGGCCAGCCGCTGCGCGACCAGCAGGCCGATGCGCCCGAGCCCCACCACGCCCGCGGTCTTGTCCGCGAGTTCGACGCCGACGTACTTCGAGCGCTTCCACTCACCGCCGCRCAGCGCGGCGTTGGCCGCCGGGATGCGGCGGGCCACCGCCGCCAGCAGCGCGACGGCGTGCTCGGCGGCGCTGACGATGTTCGACAGCGGGGCGTTGACGACCATCACACCGCGGGTGGTGGCGGTGGCGACGTCGACGTTGTCCAGCCCGATCCCCGCCCGGGCGACGACCTTCAGCGAACGGGCGGCGGCGAGCACCTCCGCGTCCACTCTGGTCGCGCTGCGCACGATCAGGGCGTCGGCCTCGGGGATCGCGCCCAGCAGGGCGGCCCGGTCGGTTCCGTCGAGATGGCGGACCTCGAACTCGCCGGACAGCAGTTCCAGCCCGGCCGGCGACAGCTCCTCGGCAACCAGGACGACGGGCACGGTGAGGCTCCTTGGGAAGACGGCCGGCGGGACGGCGGGTCAGAAGGACAGCGGACGCGACGACGGGCGACGACGAGGACACCCGAGGTACAGGGCCAGGAGGTTGTGAGCGCCGCCCAGCGTACCCACTGTGGGCCGCTGCCGGTGATGTACCGGGGCTGTCCAGCCCGGGAATCCCTGGTGTCCACGACCTGGCCAGGCGGACGCGGCGGTCGACGACAGCCGCGGATCCACCGGGCCAGGCCGCTGGGCGGGTGTCAGTCGACGGGCTCGGCGATCCAGGACATCAGCGGCCGCAGCTGGGCGCCGACCTGCTCGATCGGATGCTTCTTGCCCTCCTCGACGAGCTTGGTGAACTGCGGGCGACCCGCGTCGTCCTCGGCCACCCACTCCCGGGCGAACGAGCCGTCCCGGATCTCGCCGAGGATGCGGCGCAGCTCGTCCTTCACCGCCTGCGTTATCACCCGCGGACCGCGTGTGACGTCACCGTACTCGGCCGTGTCCGAGATCGAGTACCGCATCCGGCTGATACCGCCCTCGTACATCAGGTCGACGATCAGCTTGAGCTCGTGCAGGCACTCGAAGTAGGCGACCTCCGGCTGGTAGCCGGCCTCGACCAGCGTCTCGAAACCGGCCTGTACCAGGGCGCTCGCGCCGCCGCAGAGCACAGCCTGCTCGCCGAAGAGGTCGGTTTCGGTCTCCTCGGTGAAGGTCGTGCGCAGCGCCCCGGCCCGGGTGCCGCCGATCGCCTTGGCGTAGGCGAGCGCGAGCGCGAGAGCGCCGCCCGACGCGTCCGCCTCGACCGCGACCAGCACGGGGACGCCCTTGCCCTCGGTGAAGGTCCGCCGGACCAGGTGCCCCGGGCCCTTCGGCGCGACCATGAACACGTCCACCCCGGCCGGCGGCTCGATCAGCCCGTACCGGATGTTGAAACCGTGGCCGAACGCGAGCGCCTTGCCCGGCGACAGGTTGGGCGCGATGGACTCCGCGTAGATCTTACGGTGGGTGGTGTCCGGCGCAAGCAGGATGATCACGTCCGCCTCGGCCGATGCCTCGGCCGGGGTGAGCACCCGCAGGCCCTGCTCGGCGGCCCGCGCCCGGCTGCGGCTGCCCTCGGGCAGGCCGACCCGGACGTCCACGCCGCTGTCGCGCAGGTTGAGGGCGTGGGCGTGGCCCTGGCTGCCGTACCCGATGACGGCGACCTTACGGTTGGTGATGTTGTCGAGCGACGCGTCCGCGTCGTAGTAGATCTCGGCCATCGTGGGCGAATCTCCTCGATTCTTCGTCAGTGGGCCCGGCGCAACCGGGCCCACGGGATCTTCATGGCCCTCAGGCCGTCCGGTCGAGAGCACGCAGACTACGGTCGGTAATCGATCGCGGGCCTCGGCCGAGGGCGACCATGCCGGACTGGACCAGTTCCCTGATGCCGAACGGTTCGAGCATCCGGATGAGGGCGTCGAGCTTGTCGCGGGTGCCGGTGGCCTCCACGGTGACCGCCTCCGGAGCGACGTCAACCACCTTCGCGCGGAAGAGCTGGACGGTTTCGAGCACCTGCGAACGGACCGACAGGTCCGCCCGCACCTTGATCAGGACCAGCTCCCGCCGCACCGCGGCCAACGGCTCCATTTCGACGATCTTGATGACGTTGACCAGCTTGTTGAGCTGCTTCGTGACCTGCTCGAGCGGTAGCTCGTCGACGGACACGACGATCGTCATGCGGGAGATGTCGTCGTGCTCGGTCGGCCCGACCGCGAGCGACTCGATGTTGAAGCCGCGCCGGGAGAACAGCCCCGCGACCCGGGCGAGCACCCCGGGCTTGTTCTCCACCAGCACCGACAGGGTGTGCGTGCTCACGGCCTGAACCTCTTCCTAAGCCTCTTCATAGTCGAAGTCGGGAGCGATGTCCCGGGCGATCCTGATCTCGTCGTTGCTCGCGCCGGCGGCGACCATCGGCCACACCATCGCATCCCGGTGGACGACGAAGTCCACCACGACCGGCGCGTCGTCGATGGCCATGGCCTTGTCGATCGTGGCGTCGACCTCGTCCAGCGACTCGCAGCGCATACCGACGCAGCCGAGCGCCTCGGCGAGGCGCACGAAGTCCGGCACCCGGCGCGCGCCCCGCGGGGCACTGGACGCGGCACCGACACCGGGGCCGGCGCTGGTGCCGGCGCCGTCCGGCCGGGTGCCCAGGTCGGTGTTGGAGTACCGCTGGTCGTAGAACAGGGTCTGCCACTGCCGGACCATGCCGAGCGACCCGTTGTTGATGATCGCAACCTTGATCGGGATGCCTTCCAGCGCGCAGGTGGCCAGCTCCTGGTTGGTCATCTGGAAGCAGCCGTCACCGTCGATCGCCCACACCGTCGCCTCCGGCCGGCCGACCTTGGCGCCCATCGCCGCCGGCACCGCGTAGCCCATCGTGCCGAGCCCACCCGAGTTCAGCCAGGTGTAGGGGTGCTCGTACGAGATGAACTGCGCGGCCCACATCTGGTGCTGGCCGACCCCGGCGACGTACAGCGCTTCCGGGCCGGCGATCCTGCCAAGCCGTTCGATGACGTACTGCGGGGCGACCGAGCCGTCCGTCGGCAGGTCGTAGCCCAGCGGGTACGTCCGGCGCCAGCCGTCGATCTGCCGCCACCAGCCGGCGAGATCCGCCCGCGGCTCGCCCTGCAGCGCGGCGACGAGATCAGCGATCACCTCACGGCAGTCCCCCACGATGGGCACGTCCGCCACCCGGTTCTTACCGATCTCGGCCGGGTCGATGTCGGCATGGATGACCGCGGCCTTCGGCGCGAACGAGGACAGCCTGCCCGTCACCCGGTCGTCGAAACGGGCGCCGAGAGCGATCAGCAGGTCGGACTTCTGCAGGGCGGYCACCGCAGCGACCGACCCGTGCATCCCCGGCATGCCCAGGTGCTGCGGATGCGAGTCGGGGAACGCGCCGCGGGCCATCAGCGTCGTCACCACCGGGATGCCGGTGAGCTCGGCGAGCGTGCGCAGCTCGGCGGCGGCCCGCGCCTTGAGCACCCCGCCGCCGACGTAGAGGACCGGCCGACGGGCCGCGCTGATCATCCGGGCCGCCTCGCGGATCTGCTTGCCGTGCGGGCGGGTCACCGGCCGGTAGCCGGGCAGGCACAGCGTGGGCGGCCAGACGTCGGCGGGCAGCACCGACGTGGTCGCCTGCAGGATGTCCTTGGGCAGGTCGACGAGCACCGGCCCGGGGCGTCCGGTCGAGGCGAGGTGGAACGCCTCGGCGATCGTGCGCGGGATGTCGTCCGCGGAGGCCACCAGGAAGTTGTGCTTGGTGATCGGCAGGGTGATGCCGCAGATGTCGGCCTCCTGGAACGCGTCCGTCCCGATCGCGCCGCTGGGCACCTGGCCGGTGATCGCCACCAGGGGTACCGAGTCCATGTAGGCGTCCGCGATCGGCGTGACCAGGTTCGTCGCGCCCGGCCCGGACGTCGCGATGCACACGCCCACCCGTCCGGTGGCCTGCGCATAGCCCTCGGCGGCGTGCCCGGCGCCCTGCTCGTGACGGACCAGGATGTGCCGGAGGTGCTCGGCGTCGTACAACGGGTCGTACGCCGGGAGGATCGCGCCACCGGGGATGCCGAAGACCACGTCGGCCCCGGCGGCCTCCAGCGAACGGACCAGCGACTGCGCTCCGGTGATCTGACTGCTCATCTGATCGTCTTCCTTGACGTTCCACGGTGGTGACGGGTGGGTGGGCCGGGCACAAAAAAACCCCTCGTGCCGAAGGCACTGAGGGGCGGCGCACGCAGTCCTGAGATCGACTACGCGCGCTCCACAAGTACAAGAATCGCAGGTGTGAGGATGCCACTGAGCATGGTCCCTACCATGCCCTGACATCCACTCCCCCGTCAAGCTCATCAACACCCTCGTCACCCAACACCGCGCCCACCGCAACGCCCCCGGGCCCGCCGCGAAGCGCCCCGTCCCGACGCAACCCGCCCGCCCACCCGCCGGGTCCAGCCTGGTCCGCAGGTACGCCAGACGGAGCAGCAGACATGAACGGCCCGCGAGCTATGATGATCGAAAATAGGCGGGGAGGGGTGGTCGAAGTGACGCCAGGCGCACAGCCGGCTTCGCGCTGGCCGATCGACGGCATCCCCATCGAGGAGGGCAYCCCCGTCGAAGAGGTGTTCCGTAGTCAGGGTGTGCGGCCGGTCGGTTCACTCAGGGAGCTCGCCCACCCCGAGCTGTGGGACTCCGATGAGGACTACGAGAACTTCCTCGCCGACCTGTACGCTTCTCGACACTCGGACATCGGGTGAGCGTCCTCGTCATAGACACCGACGTCGCGTCGGCGATCTTACGAGGCCGAGTACCGGGACCGCTCGAGGCACGGCTTGCCGGACAGACACTGGCGGTCACATTTGTCACCGTCGGCGAGTTGACCAAATGGACGCTGGTCCGGAGCTGGGGATCTCACAGACTCGTTGTTCTCAACCATTTCTTACCGCCCGGGTAGGGGTGCTGCCCTACAACGCACCCGTAGCCAGAGCGTGGGGCGAACTCCAGGCTCGGGGGCAGATCCGCGGTCGGCCACGGCCGACAAACGACACATGGATCGCTGCCTGCTGTATTACAAGCGGACTGCCACTGGCCACCCTCAATATCAAAAACTTTATCGACTTCGCCGAATATGACGGCCTCCAGCTTCTCCGGAGCACATAGAGATCACCATCCTCGCAGAGGCAGCGCAAAGTCGGACGAGCCCGCTCCATCAGCCGTTCACAGGTTCTCGCCGATTCCGCCGACCGCGTCGATCTGTTCGGGTGTCAGCCCTGTGAGCAACGCCAGCCGAGATCGGTTGGTGCCGTCCAGCAGTGCCATCACCTCCCGCATCCGGGCCCGGATCTCCTCACGTCGGATCTCCAGATACACCCTGACCGCCTCGGCCACAAGATTCTTCGTCATGCCGAGGAAGTGGGCCCCGTCCGAGATCAGCCTGTCAGCCTCCGGATCGACTTTCAAAGGTGTCAGTTTTGCGGCCATGACCTCTGCCTCCGACGTCCCGAGTATCCCTAGGGCACCTGAGGCAGCAGTACGGTCAGCCGCGGATTGCGGCGACACTGGGAGGCGGACGGCGCAGGCCGCCAGCACGACGCCCGTCAACAGGCCGACCACGGTCGCCGCTACGATCCCCCGCCCCGCGCTGGACAACGGCAACGCCGCTTCAGGCGGACGCGGAACTCCGACGACGCTGCCCCGGCAAGGCGGAGGCGGTCAGGGTGTGGTGTCGAGGTTCTGGAGGAAGTGGGCGGCTATGGGGGCCGCGGACTGGGCGCCGAAGCCACCGTCCTCGACGATGACCGCGAAGGCGACGTCGCCGCGGTAGCCGACGAACCAGCCGTGGGTCGGCGGCGGGTTGCCGTCCTTGTACTCGGCGGTGCCGGTCTTGCCGTGCACCTCACCGGGGAAGGCGACGCTGGCCGCCGTCCCCTCGGTGACCACCGATCGCATGAAGTCCTGCAACGTCGGGACCACCGCCGCCGGCAGCGGGTTGCTCCGCGGCGCCGAACCGCTCACGAACGGCTGGTGCCAGGTGCCGCTGGCGACCGCCGCGGCCACGCTGGCCATCTGTAGCGGGCTCGCGTTCACCCTGCCCTGGCCGAGAGCGTCCGCGGCCGATTCCACCGCGTCCTTCGGCGTCGGGAAGGAACCGCCGACGCTGGCTATCGGCAGCGGCCGGCTGCTGTCGAAACCGTAGAGCTTCGCGGCCTGCTCCAGCGCCGAGTCGGGCAGCGAGCCCTCCAGCCGGATGAACGCGGTGTTGCAGCTGTGGGCGAACGCCTCCCGCAGCGGGATCACKCCGAACTCCTCGTTCTCGGCGTTGGCGAAGGTACGCCCGCCGACCGCCACGGTCTGAGTGCAGTCCAGCGGGGTGTTCGCGTCCTTCCCCGCGATCAGCGCGGCGGTCGCCGTGACAATCTTGAAGGTGGATCCCGGTGGATAGCGGCCGTTGATCGCCCGACCGTACCCGTTGAGCGGGTGGTTCACCAGGGCGAGAACGCCGCCGGTGCGCACGTCGACGGCCACCAGCGCGCCGGTGGGTTTGGACGCGGTCGCCATCGCGGCCTCGCCGGCACGCTGCACCTTCAGATCCAGCGTGGTCTCCACGTCCTTGCCATCGGTCATCGGATACGACCGCAGGGTGTTGACAGTCTCGTTCCGCTCGTTGCGGACGGCCACGGTACCGCCCTGTGGGGCAAGGACCGCGTCGTGGACGCGCTGCAGCCCCGACAGCGGAGCCACCTGGCCGACCAGGTTGCCGGCAAGCTCCGCGTCGCCGCTCAGCGGCTGGCCGTTGACGTCGACCAACTGGCCGCGTTTGCCCGTGGACGTCGTGCGGTCCAGCCGCAGGCCGGGGGCCAGCGCGGGGTGGATCGCGTCCGGCCGGGCCTGGACCTTCCAGTCCTTCCCCTGCCGCGCGAGGTGCAGCACACCRTCATAGCTGTACGGCTCGGGGAAGCCGGCCAGGGTGAGCGACGCCGAGTAGCCGACCGTGGCGGTCGAACCCGTCCGCTCCAGCGCGCCCGGGACGAAGCGGGCCCCGGTCACGTTCAGTCTGGTACGGGCGTCGACCATGGATGCGACGAGCTGGTCGACGCTGATCGTCCCCGGCGTGGCCACCGCGGTCACGCCGGCCCTGCCCTGCTCCTGCGCGGCCGTGGGCGCGGCGCTGGCAGGCGCGGCGCTGGGTCCGGCGCTGGCGGGCGCGGCGCTGGGCGCGGCCGTGGCGGTGCCCGTACCCGCGGCGCGGTCCGTGGTGGAGGTGGCCGTGTCACCGGACGAGGCGAGGCTCTGCCAGCTGGACAGGTACGCCTCCGCCGCGGCCGTCGCCGCCCTGTCCTGGGCGCGGTTGTCGCTGCGGACCTTCCACAGGTATCCGGCGCCGGACGCGGCGAGCAGCACGATGACGACGGCGAGGGCGATGAGCAGACGGGTGCGGCCACGGCCCCGCCGTGACGTCGACGCGGTGAACCCGCCAGGAGTCAGAGGCACCTTGGCGTGCTCCTCCCCCATTGACGATCTCAGCGGCGGCCCCGCTGATGGCGACCTGGGCCCCGCCGCCATCGACGGCCGGGCTCCGGGCGTGGCACCAGCTTACGAAGGCCCAGCCGGGACCCGCCTGTCGACGCGCCGTGAGCACAACGCGGACCGTAGGTGAAAACCGTTGCTATCACAGCGGTTTTCACCTACGGACGCGCAAGCCCTAGGTGAAAACCGGCGTGATAGTGACGTTTTCCACCTACGGCTTGCGGGTGACGAGCAGGCGGAGAAAGGGCGGCGGTTACTGGCCGAGGCGTTCCAGGAGGAGTTTGCGTACCGTGCCCGGGTCCGCCTGACCCTTCATGGCCTTCATGACCGCGCCGACCAGCGGGCCGACCGCGTTCAGCTTGCCGCCGCGCACCTTGTCGGCGATGGCCGGCTGGGCAGCGATGACCTTGTCGACCGCCTCGGCGAGCGCGCCGTCGTCCGAGACAATCTTGAGGCCGCGACCGGCCACCACCTCGTCCGGCGTTCCCTCACCGGCGAGGACACCGGTGATGACCGTGCGGGCGAGGGCGTCGGTCAGCTCGCCGTCAGCGATCATCTCCGTGATGCGGGCGACGTCGAACGGCCCGATCGCGAGGCCGATCGGGGGCACACCGGCGTCGGCGGCCCGGCGCGCGAGCTCGTTCAGCCACCACTTGCGGGCCGCCTCGGCCGTCGCCCCCGCCGCGACGGTCTCCTCGACCAGGTCGAGGACGCCGGCGTTGCGCATGTTCACGATGTCGGCGGGTGTGAAGCCGTGGTCGGCGGYGAGGCGCGCCCGGCGCTGCGCCGGCAGCTCCGGGATGGTCGCCCGGACGGCGTCGACGTACTCGTGGGTCAGCGCCAGCGGGGTGAGGTCCGGTTCGGGGAAGTACCGGTAGTCGGTCGCCTCCTCCTTGGAGCGGCCGGCCGACGTCGTCCCGGAGGCCTCGTCGAAGTGCCGGGTCTCCTGGACGACCTTCAGGCCCGCGTCCAGCCGGGTGGCCTGTCGGACGATCTCGTGCCGGACCGCCCGCTCCACCGAGCGCAGCGAGTTGAGGTTCTTGGTCTCCGACCGGGTGCCGTAGGGCGCGGCGGGCTCGCCGGGGGCGGTGCGCGGACGCAGCGACACGTTGGCGTCGCAGCGCAGCGAGCCCTGCTCCATCCGGACGTCGGAGACGGTCAGCGCCCGGCAGAGCTCACGCAGCTCGTCGACGTAGGCGCGGGCGACCTCGGGCGAGCGGATGTCCGGCTCGGTGACGATCTCGACCAGCGGGATGCCGGCCCGGTTGTAGTCGACCAGCGAGTGGGTGGCCCCGTGGATGCGCCCGGTGGCCCCGCCGACGTGCAGGGACTTGCCGGTGTCCTCCTCCATGTGGACGCGGGTGATGCCGACCCGGTGGATCTTCCCGTCGGCCTCCACGTCGAGCCAGCCGTTCTCGCACAGCGGCTCGTCGTACTGGCTGATCTGGAAGTTCTTCGGCATGTCCGGGTAGAAGTAGTTCTTGCGCGCGAAACGGCACCACGGTGAGATCGAGCAGTTGAGCGCCAGACCGATCATCACGGCGAACCGGACCGCGGCCTCGTTGACCACCGGCAGCGAGCCCGGCAGGCCCAGGCAGGTCGGGCACACCTGGGTGTTGGGCTCCGCTCCGAACGCGGTGGAGCAGCCGCAGAACATCTTCGAGGTGGTGCCGAGCTCGACGTGCGTCTCCAGCCCGATCACCGGCTCGTAGCGGGCGACGGCGTCGTCGAAGGTGGGGATGGTGGCCGTCGTGGTGGCCGTGGGTGTCAACGCACGTGCTCCTGTTCAACCGCGTCCGTCTGTACCGAAGTGGGGCCGTGATCCGCGCCGGCCGGCCGCGCCTGATCGGCGGGCTGGGCCTCGCCGGCGGGCCGCGTGCCGGTGGCGGGGTCCGGCTGGCGGGGCCGGGTGTCACGCAGGTGGATCCGGGTGGCGAACACGGCCGCGCCGACGCCGAGGACGCCCCACAGGATCAGGATGGGCGCCGACGCGACGACACCGAGTACAAGCGCGGCGACAGTCAGAACCCAGGCTGCCACCAGCAGCACCCGGTCCTCACGTCTGCTACGTAGCGCAACCATCATAGGCCTCCCTCTCGCCATCGTAGTCGGCCGACACACGCGCGATCATGATCCTCTCCGGGCGAGCCCGGGATCCTGTCACGACACGCCCGGTGCGGGCATACCCGACGCGAGCCCGCCCGTCACGGCGCGGCCGGCCCTGGCATGCCCGCGCCGCGGCCTCCGTCACCGGACGTCCGTGCCGGCGGGTCGGTCACAGGGGCGGGGCGTCGTCAAGAAAGGGACGGCCACGCCTGGCCTCCAGCGCCGCCTCCAGCGCGCCGCCGACCCGGTACAGCCGGTCGTCTGCGAACGCCGGCGCCATGATCTGGAATCCGACGGGGAGCCCGTCGGCGAGACCGACCGGCAGGCTCATCGCCGGCCCGCCGGCCAGGTTCGACGGGATCGTGCACAGGTCGGACAGGTACATCGACACCGGGTCGTCGACCTTCTCCCCCAGCCGGAACGCGACGGTGGGCGTGGTGGGCGAGACCAGCACGTCGACCCGCTCGTAGGCGGCGGCGAAGTCCTGGCTGATCAGCGTCCGGACCTTCTGGGCCTGGCCGTAGTAGGCGTCGTAGTAGCCCGACGACAGCGCGTACGTCCCCAGGATGATCCGCCGCTTGACCTCGGGGCCGAAGCCGATGCCGCGGGTGCGGCTCATGACCTCCTCGGCGCTCGCCTCGCCGTCGTCGCCGACCCGCAGGCCGAACCGCATCGCGTCGAAACGGGCCAGGTTGGACGAGCACTCGCTCGGCGCGATCAGGTAGTAGGCGGGCAGCGCGTAGGTGAAGTGCGGGCAGCTGACCTCGACGACCTCGGCGCCGAGACCGACGAGCACCTCAAGGGTGTCGGAGAAACGCGCGCGCACCCCGATGTCGTAGCCGTCCCCGGACAGCTCGCGGACCACCCCGATGCGCACCCCGCGCAGGTCACGGCTGGCGGCGGCGGCCACCACGGGCGGCGGCGCGAGCTCCACGCTGGTGGTGTCCAGCGGGTCGTGGCCGGCGATGGCGGCGTGCAGCAGGGCGGCGTCGGTCACCGTGCGGGCCAGCGGGCCGGCCTGGTCCAGGGAGCTGGAGAAGGCGACCAGGCCGTAGCGGCTCACCCCGCCGTAGGTCGGCTTGACCCCGACCAGCCCGCACACCGCCGCCGGCTGGCGGATCGAGCCGCCGGTGTCGGTACCGAGCGCGATCGGCGTCTCGAACGCGGCCACCGCCGCCGCGCTGCCCCCGCTGCTGCCGCCGGGGATGCGGTCGGTGTCCCACGGGTTGCGGGTCGGGCCGTAGGCGGAGTTCTCCGTGGACGACCCCATCGCGAACTCGTCCATGTTGGCCTTGCCAATGATGATCACGCCGGCCGCGCGCAGCTTCGCCACGGCGGTCGCGTCGTACGGCGGGTACCAGCCCTCCAGGATTCGGCTGCCGCAGGTCGTGGGCATCCCGCGGGCGGTGAAGACGTCCTTGAGCGCGAGCGGGACGCCCGCGAGCGGCCCGAGCGTCTCCCCCAGCGCCCGGCGCTGGTCGACGTCCCGGGCCGCGGCGAGGGCGCCGTCGGCGTCGACGTGCAGGAACGCGTTGATCCGGTCGTCGACCTTCGCGATCCGGTCGAGCGCGGCCTGGGTCACCTCCAGCGCGCTGAGCTCACCAGCGGCGATCGCGGCGGCGGTTCGGGCGGCGGAGAAGTGGATGACGTCGGTCACGGACAGGAACCCTCACTCGTCCATATCGAGGATGCGCGGCACCCGGAAGCGGCCGTCCTGCGTGGCGGGCGCGCCGGCGAGAGCGTCGGTGCGCGGCAGGGACGGACCGGTGATGTCGGCCCGGAACACGTTCGTCAGCGGGACGGCGTGCGTCGTCGGCGGGATGTCGCCGGCGGCCACCTCCGCGACCCGGGCGACCGCGCCGATGATCACATCGAGCTGGGGGGCGAGCGTGTCGAGTTCCTCCTCCGACAGCGCCAGCCGCGACAGGCGGGCGAGGTGCGCGACCTCGTCCCTGGTAATCGCCATACCGGTTACGACCCTCTGACTTCCCGATGACCTTCCGATCACCTCATGGCTTGCTGACCCGCGGTGGCCTGCTGACCCGCGTACGCGCCGACAGCGGACGGCGACGGACGGGAGCCGACCCCAGGCCGGCCCGCGTACGACCTGGCCCGCGTACGACGCTGTGGTCATCGTACGGTCCGACCCGTCCGATCGGCCTGTGGCGTGYCGGCCAGCGACGACTTCGTGTGCTCGGGCGATACGGTGCGAGGGTGGTCAGCGTCGTTCCCCGGCTGCGTTTCGCGCCGTCCCCGACCGGCATGTTCCATGTCGGCAACGCCCGGTCCCTGCTGCTGAACTGGGTGGTCGCCCGCCAGTCCGGCGGTTCGCTCGTGCTGCGGATCGAGGACACCGACGCCGCCCGCAGCCGCCCCGAGTGGACGCAGGGGATCATCGACGCGATGGCCTGGCTCGGCGTCGGGCCGGACGAGTACGAAGGTCCCTACTTCCAGTCGGCGAACGCCACCGCGCACCGGGAGGCGATCGCCCGGCTGCTCGCCGCCGGGCGCGCCTACTACTGCGACTGCTCGCGCGAGGACCTCCTCGCCCGGACCGGGGACAGCCACCGCGGCTACGACGGCTTCTGTCGCGACCGGGGGCTCGCCGCCGCCGAGGGCCGCGCCGTGCGCTTCCGGACGCCGGACGAGGGCGCGACGATCGTCGACGACCTGGTGCGCGGCAAGCCCGCGTTCGACAACGCCCTGCTGGAGGACTTCGTCATCGCCCGCGGGGAYGGTTCGGCGACCTTCCTGCTGGCCAACGTCGTCGACGACGTGACCATGGGCATCACCCACGTCATCCGGGCCGAGGAGCACCTGTCCAACGCGCCCAAACAGCAACTGCTGTGGGAGGCCCTGGGCACCCCGCCGCCGCTGTGGGCGCACACACCGATCCTGGTCAACGCCAAGCGGCAGAAGCTGTCCAAGCGGCGGGACAGGGTGGCGCTGGAGGACTTCCGCGCCGAGGGCTACCTGGCCGCGGCCATGCGCAACTACCTGATGCTGCTCGGCTGGGCGCCCTCGGGCGACCGGGAGATCGTCCCCTGGGAGGTCATCGAGAACGAGTTCCGGCTGGAGGAGGTCAACTCCGCCCCGGCGTTCTTCGACGTGACGAAGCTGCGCGCGTTCAACGGCGAGTACATCCGGGCGCTGACCGTCGAGGAGTTCGTCGCAGCCTGCCAGCCGTGGCTGACCGGGCCGTCCACCCCGTGGGACGCCGACGCCTACGACCCGGAGGTGTTCGCGGCGGTCGCGCCGCTCGCGCAGACCCGGTTGGTGCTGCTGTCCGAGATCGTGCCGCTGGTGGACTTCCTCTTCCTCGACACCCCGGTCGTCGACGAGGCGGCGTGGGCGAAGGCCACGAAGGACCGGGACACCGCGGCCGCCCTGCTCACGGCCACCGTCGACGCCTACACCCGGCTGGCCGCCGAGGGCGGCGACGACGGGACGGACGGGACGGACGGGGCGAGCGGCCAGGGCGAGCACGGCGGCCAGGGGTGGGACGCGGCGGCCCTCAAGGCGCGGCTGGAGGAGGTCGGTCTCGCCCACGGGCTGAAGCTGGGCAAGGCGCAGGCGCCGGTGCGGGTGGCGGTGACCGGCCGCTCGGTGGGGCTGCCGCTGTTCGAGACGCTCGCGGCCCTCGGCCCCCAGCGGACGCTCGCCCGCCTGCGCGCGGCCCTGGCCCGGCTCACCTGATGGGAGCCAGGCGTCCGGTACGGGGCACGGCTCCCGTTCTTCCCACTCCGAGGTGACGCAACGTGAATATCTGCGTGACTCACTGCCGGCCACAGCGACCCGGATACACTAGATGACCAGCACTGATACCTGCACGTGACGTTGTTGCCACCAAGCTGGCATGCACAGAATGCATCCTTGACCACATGTCGTACCTGCTACGCCTCGTCCTGCCGGACCGTCCCGGCGCCCTGGGCGCCGTCGCGACCGCCCTCGGCCAGGCCGGCATCGACATCGTCAGCCTGAGCGTGGTCGAGCGCGGCGCGCGCGGTGCCGTGGACGATCTCGTCGTCGAACTGCCCCCGAACGGGCTGRCCGACACCGTGCTGACCGCGGCCTGCTCCGTGCCCGGGGTGAGCGTGGAGTCCCTGCGCCCGTACCCGGCCGGCGGGGTCGGGATCAGAGACGACCTGGACCTCGTCGAAGCGCTGACCGCCCGGCCCGACGACGCGCTCGCCGTCCTTACCGGGTTCGTCGGCGCGGTGTTCCACGCCGACTGGGCGGTGCTGCTCGAACGGGTCGCGCCCGGCGACATCCGGGTCGTCGAATCCTCCRTCGGCGCCCCCGACCTCGGCGGTGACGAGCTGACCAGCCCGAAGAAGGTGCGCCCCGAACTGCTGTCGCTACCTCTGGACCGGGCGCGCGGCCTCGGCGCGGACAGCGGCTGGTTCCCGCCGCGCTGGAGCGCGCTCGGCATGGAGCTCGCGGTGGCGCCGGTGGGTACTCCCCCGGGAGGCAGCTCCGAGCTGGCGGTGCTCGTCGGACGGCCCGGCGGCCCGCGCTTCCGCGCCTCCGAGGTCCAGCGCCTGGCCCATCTCGCCGGCATAGCCGCCACGATCGTGCGCAACCGCCACGCCTCGCCAGCCCCCACCTGACACCCGAACAACCATCCCGCCCCGGCCACCGGCGGGGCGTGGCTCGGGCTACCCGTCGGCTGGTTGCGGTGGGCCGTCGTCCGGTTCCGGCGGGAGCGCGAGCGGGGCCGCGGCCTGCGGGCCCTGCTCCAACAGGACGGCGAAGCCGGCCTCGTCGAGGATCGGCAGCTTCCAGGCGCGGGCCTTGTCGTACTTGCTCGCCCCCGGGTCGGCGCCGACCACCACGAAGGCCGTCTTCTTGCTCACCGAGGCGGTGACCTTGCCGCCGCGGGCCTGGACGGCCTCGGTGGCGGAGTCCCGGCTCCAGCCCACCAGCGTCCCGGTGATCACGACGGTGACGCCGGTGAGCGGGCCGGGCCCGTCGTCCGCGCCGGCGTCGGCGAACCGCGCCCCACCGGAACGGATCCGTTCCAGGATGTCCTGGTGGCGCGGGTCGGCGAACCAGTCCACCACGGTCGCGGCGATGGTCGGGCCCACGCCGTCGACGGCGGCCAGCGTCTCGGTGGACGCGGCGGCGATGGCGTCCACCGAGCGCATCTCGCGGGCCAGCGCCCGGGCCGCGCTCGGGCCCACGTGCCGGATGGACAGCCCGACCAGCAGCCGCCACAGTGGCTGCCGCCGGGCCGCCTCCACCCCGCGCAGAATCTGGTCGATCTTCTTCTTGGCGAAGCCGCGCAACTCGGCGAACGACTCGGCGGTGAGGTGGAAGACGTCGCCGACGTCGCGTACCCGGCCGGCCTCCAGCAGGGCGGTCGCCGTCTCGTAGCCGAAGCCGTCGATGTCCAGGGCGCCACGGGAGGCGAAGTGGAACAGCGACTCGCGCAGTTGCGCCGGGCACGAGACGGTGTTCGGGCAGCGGACGTCGACCTCGCCCTCGGGACGCACCAGCTCGGTGCCGCACTCCGGGCAGTGGGTGGGCATCACGAAGGCGCGTTCGGAACCGTCCCGCAGGTCCACGACCGGGCCGACGATCTCCGGGATCACGTCCCCGGCCTTGCGCAGGACGACGGTGTCGCCGATCAGCACGCCCTTGCGTTCCACCTGGTCGGCGTTGTGCAGGGTGGCGAGGCCGACGGTGGAGCCGGCGACCTTGACCGGCTCCAGGCGGCCGAACGGGGTGACTCGCCCCGTGCGGCCCACGTTGACCTCGATGCCGAGCAGCCTGGTGGTGACCTCCTCGGGCGGGTACTTGTAGGCCACCGCCCAGCGCGGGGACTTCGACGTGGCGCCGAGGCGGCGTTGCAGACCGAAGGCGTCGACCTTCACCACCACACCGTCGATCTCGTGCTCGACGTCGTGGCGGTGCTCGCCCCACCGGCGGACGAACGCCTCGACCTCGGCGACGCTCGCCAGCACCTCGTGGTGCGTGGAGACGGGCAGGCCGAGTTCGGCCATCCGCTGGTACGCCTCGGACTGGGAGGTGACGTCGAAGCCGCGGTGAGCGCCGAGCCCATGCATGATCATGGACAGTGGGCGGCCGGCGGTGACCCGCGGGTCCTTCTGCCGCAGGGAGCCGGCGGCGGCGTTGCGCGGGTTGGCGAACGGTTTGTCGCCGGCGGCGACCAGCGTGGCGTTGAGCTCGGTAAAGGCCGCCGTCGGGAAGAAGACCTCGCCGCGGACCTCCAGCAGCCCGGGCACGCTCCCACCGCGCAGCCGGCCCGGCACCGCCGCGAGGGTCCGGATGTTCGGGGTGACGTCTTCCCCCGTCCGCCCGTCACCGCGGGTGGCCGCGCGCACCAGGTAGCCGTCCTCGTAGACCAGGTCGACCGCGAGACCGTCGATCTTCAGCTCGCACAGCCAGGCGTCCACCTCGGCCTCCCGGGTGACGCGGGCGGCCCACGCCTCGAACTCCACCTCCGTGAAGACGTTGTCCAGCGAGAGCAGCCGCTCCAGATGCTCCACCGGGGTGAACAGGGTCGAGATGGCGCCGGCGACCTTCTGGGTAGGTGAGTCCGGCGTGCGCAGCCCCGGGTAACGGGTCTCGATCTCCGTCAGCTCGGCCATGAGCCGGTCGTACTCGGCGTCGGAGACGGTCGGGGAGTCCAGAACGTAGTACCGGAAGGCGTGTTCGCCCAGCTCCCGGGCCAGTTCCGCCGCCCGCGCCCGCGTCCGCGCCGGGATCTCGTCGACCGCGACGCCCGGCGCCGACAGCTCGGCGTCGCCACCGGCGGGGAGCTCACCGTCGGGTCGGGGCTCGGGCCCGCTCCCCGGCGTCACGCTCCGGGAAGCGTCCGGGGAGCCGCCCGCGTCCGGGGGAGCATCCACCGTTGCCTCGGCCGCCGGCGCGCCGGCCACGCCCGGGGGGGCGTCCGGACTCGAGATGTCGAGCGGGCTCATACCGAGCCGTCCGCCAGTGCCCGGCCCGCCTTGCGGCAACGCCGCAGCGCCGCCCTGGCATAGGCGGGTGTCGCACCCGCGAGACCACAGGTGGGAGTCACCACGACCACCTCCCGAAGCTGCTCCGGGGCGAACCCCAGCCGCCGCCACATCGACCGGACGGGCTCGAAGGTACGACGGGCGTCCGACAGTTCCGACAGTTCCGCGCCCCGCGCCGGCACCACCCCGACCATCAGCGCGACCCCGGCCTCGACCGCCTCGCCGACGGCGTCGTCGTCGGCGGGCGTCAGCAGGGTCGCATCCACGCTGGCGAAGGCCGCCTTCGCCAGCCGCAGCACTCCCAGCGGCGGCGCGGACGCGCAGCAGTGCACCCCGGTGGGCACCCCGGTGGCGGCCAGCAGCGTCCGCAGCCGGTCGACGACAACACCCTCCTCCACCGCGGGGAGCACCCCGAAACCGCTGGGTGTGCGGACCTCACCGGCGAGCACCGCCGGCAGGCAGGGCTCGTCGACCTGCACGATCAGGCGGGCGCCGGGCACGGCCAGGGCGATGCCGGCGAGGTGGGCGGCGAGTCCCTCGGCCAGGGCCTCGGCGATGTCCCGGCTGGCGCCGGCGTCCTTGAGGGCCTTGTGCCCGCGGGGCAGCTCGACGGTGGCGGCGAGCGTCCACGGGCCGGCGACGGCGACCTTCAGCGGCCCGGTGTAGCCGGCGGCGACCTCACCCAGCGCGTCGAGATCGCGGGCGAGCAGGTCCCGGGTGCGGCGCAGGTCCATTCCGGGACGCGGTACCAGCCGCCACCCGGACGGTTGCAGGTCGACCGGCATGTCCGCAAGCAGACCCGCCGAACGGCCGATCATGTCGGCGCCGGGGCCGCGGGCCGGCAGCTCGGGCAGGTGCGGCAGGTCGGGCAGCTCGTCGAAGACCAGCCGGCACGCCTCGACCGGGTCGCTCCCCGGCAGCGACCCGATGCCGGTCGCCGCCCCCGGCTCCCACAGGCGGCCGGCGGCGGGCGCTGTCGCGGGCACAGCGGTGGGTGCGCCGGGGGGCACTGCTGTGGATGCGTCGGCGGGTGCGATGTCAGGCATGGTGGTGAATGGTGTCACGGGCTCATCACCGTCATCGGAATCGCCGTCCGCGGGAAACAGGTGTCGAAACAGGTGCCAAGGAGCGGGCAGAGGAGCGGGGAAAGGCCGGCCGGACCCCGCGGTACCCGCGCCCCGCGGTACCCGGGCCTCCTGTCAGCGCCCGAGCCGGATGACATGGCCGCCGCCGAGGACACGGTCACCGTCGTAGAGGACGACGGCCTGGCCGGGGGCGGTACCGCGCAGCGGCTCGTCCAGGGTCACGCGCAGCTCGTCGCCGACGCCCTCGGCGATGGCCGGCACCGCCCGTCCGTGCGCCCGGACCTGCGCCGCGCAGACCACCGGCCCCTCGTACGGCCAGACCGCCCGGTCGGCCACCAGGTGGGAGACGTCGAGTGCCTCGGCCGGGCCGACCGTCACCGTCCGGGTCACCGGAGAGATGTCGAGGACGTAGCGTGGCCTGCCGTCGGGCGCGGGCCGGCCCAGGCGCAGGCCGCGGCGCTGGCCGATCGTGAACGCGAAGGCCCCGTCGTGCTCCGCCAGCGTCTCGCCGGTGGCCGCGTCCACCACCGGCCCGGGCTGGGTGCCGAGCCGGTCCCGCAGCCAGCGGCCGGTGTCGCCGTCGGCGATGAAGCAGATGTCGTGGCTGTCGGGCTTGTCCGCGACCGCGAGGCCGCGGCGGGCGGCCTCGGCACGGACCTCGGTCTTCGTCGTGTCCCCCAGCGGGAAGATCGCGTGGGCGAGCTGGTCGGGGCGCAGCGTCCCCAGYACGTAGGACTGGTCCTTGCCAGGGTCGACCGAACGGCGCAGCACCGCCCCGGAAAGCTGCGCGTGATGGCCGGTGACCACCGCGTCGAAACCCAGGGCCAGCGCCCGCTCCAGCACCGCCGCGAACTTGATCCGCTCGTTGCAGCGCACGCACGGGTTGGGCGTCCGGCCGGCCTCGTAGGCGGCGACGAACTCGTCGATGACGTCATGCTCGAAGCGGTCGGCGAGATCCCACACGTAGAAGGGGATTCCGAGGACGTCGGCGGCGCGGCGGGCGTCCCGGGCGTCCTCGACGGTGCAGCAGCCGCGGGCGCCTGTGCGGTGCGAATCGGGCGACTTCGACAGGGCCAGGTGCACGCCCGTCACGTCGTGGCCGGCGTCCACCGCGCGGGCCGCCGCCACCGCCGAGTCGACGCCCCCGGACATCGCCGCAAGCACACGCATCCCGCTCACCCCCCGGACAGCCCGGCGAGCGCCCCCGCCCGGCGCGCCCGGTCGACCACCGGCGCGATCACGCGAATCAGGGCGTCGACGTCACTCGCGGTGGACGTCCGCCCCAGCGAGAAGCGCAGCGAGCCGCGGGCGCGGGCCTCGTCGACGCCCATGGCCAGCAACACGTGGGACGGCTGGGCCACTCCCGCGGAGCAGGCCGACCCCGTCGAGCACTCGATCCCGTGGGCGTCGAGCAGCAGCAGCAGCGAGTCGCCCTCGCAGCCGGGGAAGGTCAGATGGGCGATACCGGGCAGGGAGCCGGGGCCGGCGGGCGCACCGTTGGCCACCGCGCCCGGCACCGCGGCGAGCACCCGGGCGACCAGGCCGTCCCGCAGGGCGGCCAGCCGCACCGACTCGACCGGCTGCTCGGCGACCGCCGCCGACGCCGCCGCCGCGAAGGCGGCCACCCCCGGGGTGTCCAGGGTGCCGGAGCGGACATCGCGCTCCTGCCCGCCGCCGTGCGTCAGCGGCGCCAGTGTCAGGCCGCGGCGTACCAGCAGCGCGCCCATGCCGATCGGGCCGCCGAGCTTGTGCGCGCTGACCGTCAGCGCGTCCGCGCCGCTGTCCTCGAACGACACCGGGATCGACCCGACGGCCTGGACGGCGTCGGTGTGGAACGCGATCCCGTAACGGTGCGCGACCGCGGCGAGTTCCGCGATCGGCGAGACAGTCCCGACCTCGTTGTTCGCCCACATCACGCTGACCAGGGCGACGCTGTCGGGATCCCGCGCGATCGCCGCGGCGAGGGCGTCGGGGCGCACCATTCCGGTGGCGTCCACCGGGAGCAGTTCGACCTGGGCGTCCTGCGCCTCGGCGAGCCAGATCACGGCGTCGAGGATGGCCCGGTGCTCGACCGCGCTGACGAGTACCCGGTGCCGGCGCGGCTCGGCGGCCCGGCGGGCCCAGTACAGCCCCTTGATGGCCAGGTTGTCGCTCTCGGTGCCGCCGGCGGTGAAGACCACCTCGGACGGGMGGGCGCGCAGTGCGGCGGCCAGCGCCTCACGCGATTCTTCAACCACCCTACGTGCACGAYGGCCGCTGGCGTGCAGCGACGACGCGTTCCCGCCGTCCGCGAGCGCCGCGTTGTAGGCGGCCACAGCCTCCGGACGCATCGGCGTGGTCGCCGCATGGTCGAGGTAGGTCACATCACCGAGGATATCCGCGCACCGCCGCGAATCCGGCCGGTGCCCGGGAGTCCGCAACCCGACGCGACGACATCCCCAGCACACCCCGTCGCACCCCGGCCACCTTGCGGCGACGGAATGTCCTCATCCCGGCCGGAACCTCACCAAGGATCACGCGTCGACCAGCACGACACCCGCACGGGCGATCTCGAAGTGGAACTCGAGCCCGGTGGCCCGGCTCAGCTTCGCAAGCGTGTCGAAGGAAGGCTGGTGGTCGGCGTTCTCCAGCCTGGTGATCTGGGGCTGCGCCAGGCCGACGATGGCCGCCAGATCACGCTGGCTCAGACCGTGCTCGGTCCGGTACCGGAGCATCCTGTTGGCGACATCACGGGCGAAGGCCATCCGGTCCCACTCGTCACGGAACTCGGCATCCTCGCGCTGCTCCTCGAYGACCTGGTCGAGGAGCTTGAGATCAGAGATCTTCATACGCCGGTCTCCATATCGTCAAGTCGCTGCTCGGCCGACCTGATGGCTCTTGCGAAACCCTTCGGGTCGGTGTCAGTCTCTGGGCCGAAGGCGCCGACGACCAGGGCGGATCCGAGCTGCCGGTAGAAAGCACGCCACGGGCTACGGCCCTGTCGTGGCCGTAGTTCCCGCAGGCGCCAGGCGGTCCTGATGTCGCTGGTGTGTGGATGGCCGAGCGTGGGCCCGATGGCACGCAGCTTGTCGAGGCGGTGACGACAGCGGCACGCTCCCTCGCGGGGATCTTGCTCAGCTCGACGTCAGCGTCGGGATGGACCAGAACCTGCCATACCACCGCTCGTTGATAACACATGTGTTATCAACAGCCCGTAATCAAGTGGCACCTGAGGCCTGGATGCGCCGTCCGGCTTGGGCCGCCGTCGGCGGCTTGTCGGAACCAGTCGCGGGTAGCTGGGCACACCGAGCTGCCAGCGCGCTGTCGCGCGTCGGTTTCTGGCTGCCGGTGGGGCTGGTCGTGCTATCGCCGCGGCGCCGAACATGCCTTGCGGACAGGGGTTGCCCGGGCGGGTCCGACTGGATTTGGCCTTGCCCGCGGACCGGCCACAGCTCGAAGACGCCCAGCGTCTCGAGGTCAGCGGCGGCGGTCCCGTAGCGGACTCCCATCTGGGCGCAGACGTTCTCCGGCTGCATGTCGGGTGGGCAGAACGCGAACATCAGGCCGTGCAACTGGTGCCGGCGGTAGGCGAGCCAAGCCTCGTCGAAGGCCGGGGCGCGCTCGCCCACGGCGGACCGAAGCGCGTTGATGGCAGCTCCACCTCGTGCTTCCTGCGGTCTTCCACCGTCAGCGCACCGGTGAGGAAGTAGTTGACGTCCTCCGACCAGGGGGCCGGGCAGACCGTCTGCCAGTCGAGGAAACGCCGGCCTTCGCCGGGGACGACGTAGGTGTTGCCAAGAGGAACCATTCGGCGACCTGACGGAAGAGCGCCGACCCCACGGTCAGCCGTTCCGTGCCGCCGACGCCCCGGCGATCCCATGTCGTGCCGTGCCAGGCGGCCATCAACTCAAGGGTGGCCTGGCGGAGGCCGGTGGGCTGACGGGCTGGCAGGTCAGAAGTCGCCGGCGCGGCTGCGGAACTCCCGGAGGATCTCGACGAGCGGGCCGACCTGCTCGGGCGGGAAGCCCGGGTCGGCGAAGAGGCGCCGGTTGAGCTCGACGGTGGCGGCGGTCGCCACCTCCCGGCCGGCCGCGGTGATCTCGGCCAGGGTCGTGCGCCGGTCCGTGGGGTGCGGGATGCGGCGGACCAGGCCCTGCGAGGACAGCCGGTCGACCGCGCTGGTCACGCTCGTCGGATGCACCTGCAGGCGATTGCCGACCTTGCTCATCGGCAGGGAGCCGGCCCGGCTGAACAGCAGCAGCACGAGCAGCTCGTAGCGGGCGAAGGTCAGCTYGAAGGGGCGCAGCACCTCGTCCGCCYGGGCCAGGATGATCTGCTGGGCGCGCATCACGGACGTGACAGCCGCCATCCCGTCAGCAGCCTCGGCCCATCCGTGCGCCGTCCACTGCTTGCGCGCCTCCTCGATGGGGTCGAACGGCAGAGGTTTGGGAAAGGACACGGTCGGACGGCTCCTCCACGACGTGGCCGGTCGGCCGGAACAGCACGGGCCTCGTTTCCCGTGCCGCCGCGGACCCATCGGGCCGCCGTGGACTCCTGGGAAACGTGGGCCTCCCGGACCTGCCGGAGACCCGCCGAATCCGGGGTTCCCACCGGATCCGGCGGGAACCCCGGACGCGAGCGAATCACGACCGCGCTGCCCTGGCCAGCCAGGGCGCTGGGAAACTAGGTTTGCTCAGACATTACGACGATACCGGCCACCGACTTCGAAGAAGGCGTCACTGATCTGACCGAGCGAGCAGTGCCGGACCGCGTCGATGAGAACGTCGAAGACGTTCTCGCCGGCCGCCGCGGCCTCACGCAGCCGGCGCAGCGCCTCGGGGGCCTCCTCGGCGTGCCGGGCCTGGAAGTCGGCGAGGCGCTCGAGCTGTGAGACCTTCTCCTCCTCCGTGGCCCGGGCGAGCTCGATGGGACCCTGCGAGCTGTCCTCCGCGTCGGGGTCGAGGAAGGTGTTCACCCCGACGATCGGCAGGCTGCCGTCGTGCTTGCGCTGCTCGTAGAGCATGGACTCGTCCTGGATACGGCCGCGCTGGTAGCCGGTTTCCATCGCGCCGAGCACACCGCCGCGCTCGGAGATCCGCTCGAACTCGGCGAGTACGGCCTCCTCCACGAGGTCGGTGAGCTCCTCGACGATGTAGGAGCCCTGGAGCGGGTTCTCGTTGCCGGACAGCCCCCACTCCTTGTCGATGATCATCTGGATGGCCAGCGCGCGGCGGACGGAGTGCTCGGTCGGAGTGGTCACCGCCTCGTCGTAGGCGTTGGTGTGCAGGCTGTTGCAGTTGTCGTAGATGGCGCACAGGGCCTGCAGCGTGGTGCGGATGTCGTTGAAGTCCATCTCCTGGGCGTGCAGGGAACGGCCGGAGGTCTGGACGTGGTACTTGAGCTTCTGCGACCGCTCGGCGGCACCGTAGCGCTCGCGCAGGGCCACCGCCCAGATCCGCCGGGCCACCCGGCCGATGACGGTGTACTCCGCGTCCAGGCCGTTGGAGAAGAAGAACGACAGGTTCGGCGCGAAGTCGTCGATGCGCATGCCGCGGGCGAGGTAGGCCTCGACGTAGGTGAAGCCGTTGGCGAGGGTGAACGCGACCTGGCTGATCGGATTCGCCCCGGCCTCCGCGATGTGGTAGCCGGAGATCGACACGGAGTAGAAGTTGCGGACGCCGTGGTCGATGAACCATTCCTGCACGTCGGCCATGCAGCGCAGGGCGAACTCGGTGGAGAAGATGCAGGTGTTCTGCCCCTGGTCCTCCTTGAGGATGTCGGCCTGCACGGTGCCGCGCACGGTCGTCAGCGCCCTGGCCCGCACCTCGGCGGCCTCGGCCGGGGTGGGCTGGCGACCCTCGGTGGCGGYGAACTGTTCCAGCTGCTGGTCGATGGCGACGTTGAGGAACATCGCGAGGATCGCCGGAGCCGGCCCGTTGATCGTCATGGAGACGCTCGTCGTCGGCGAGCACAGGTCGAAGCCGGCGTAGAGCTCCTTCATGTCGTCCAGGGTCGCGATCGAGACCCCGGACGTGCCGATCTTGCCGTAGATGTCGGGACGGGGCGCCGGGTCCCGTCCGTAGAGCGTGACCGAGTCGAACGCCGTGGACAGCCGGGTGGCCTCCGAGCCCCGGGAGAGGTAGTGGAAGCGCCGGTTGGTGCGGAACGGGTCACCCTCGCCGGCGAACATCCGCGCCGGCGCCTCGCCGATCCGCTTGAACGGGAACACCCCGGCGGTGAACGGGAACCGGCCGGGCAGGTTCTCCGCGCGCAGGAAGCGCACGAGATCACCGTCGTCGCCGATGCGGGGCAGCGCCACCCGGGGTATCGAGCTGCCCGACAGCGTCGTGCGGCGCAGCGGCGTGTGGATCTCCTTGCCGCGCACCTTGTAGACCAGTTCCTCGCCGGAGTACTCCGTCACCGTCGTCGGCCAGGCGTCCAACTGCTCGCGCACGCCGGGATCCAGCGCCTTCTCGGCGCCTTCGAGCAGGGCGTCGAGCCCCGCGTGCCGGTCACCGGCGGCGGCGAGCTCCTGGTGCGCCGTGCGCAGGTGCTGGCGCCGGCGGGCCGCCTCGACCTGCTCGGCGCTGTGCCGGTGGTAGGAGCGGACGGTCTCGGCGATCTCCGCCAGGTAGCGGACGCGGGACGCCGGGAGCACCCTCGTCAGCCCCGAGGACGCCTTGACCGACACCCGCGGCAGCGTGCCGGCGGCCAGCGGCAGGCCCTTGGCCCCGAGCAGCGAGGTCAGATGCTGGTAGAGCGCGGTGACCCCGTCGTCGTTGAACCGGGCCGCGCTCGTCCCGAACACCGGCATGTCCTCCCAGGAGGAGCCGAAGGCCTCCCGGTTGCGCACCAGCTGACGGCCGACGTCGCGGCGGGCGTCCTCGGCCCCGGACCGCTCGAACTTGTTGATCGCCACCACGTCGGCGAAGTCCAGCATGTCGATCTTCTCGAGCTGGGACGCGGCACCGTACTCGGGCGTCATCACGTACAGCGAGACGTCCACCAGGTCGACGATGCCGGTGTCACCCTGGCCGATTCCCGGCGTCTCGACCACGACCAGGTCGTAGCCGGCGGCCTGGCAGGCCGCGATCACGTCGCCGATCCGTTCGGGCAGCTCACTGCCGGCGCCCCGGGTCGCCAGCGAACGGAAGAAGATCGTGGACGGGCCGTCGGCGTCCCCGAGCACGTTCATCCGGATGCGGTCGCCGAGCAGGGCGCCGCCGGCGCGGCGGCGGGTCGGGTCCACCGCGATCACGGCGGCGCGCAGCTTGTCCTGCTGGTCGAGGCGCAGCCGGCGCAGCAGCTCGTCGGTCAGCGAGGACTTGCCGGATCCGCCCGTGCCCGTGATGCCCAGCACCGGGACACCGGGCCGGGCCGCCTGGCGCACCTGGCGCGCGAGCTCGGGCGAGGCGCCGCCCTGCAACACGGTGATCGCCCGGGCGAGCGCACCCTGGTCACCAGCTGTGATCGCCGGCAGCGACGGCAGGTCAGTGGTCAAGTCGGTGTCGCACTCGGTGACGATAATATTGATCATCCCTGGCAGCCCGAGCCGCTGCCCGTCCTGCGGCGAGAAGATCCGGGCGACTCCGCGGGAGTGCAGCAGGGCGATCTCGTCGGGGACGATGACGCCCCCTCCCCCGCCGTACACCCGGATGTGGCCGGCGCCGCGCTCGCGCAGCCGCTGGACCAGATAGCTGAAGTACTCGACGTGCCCGCCCTGGTAGGACGACAGCGCCACCGCCTGGGCGTCCTCCTGGATCGCGGCCGTGACCACCTCCTCCACACCGCGGTCATGGCCGAGGTGGATCACTTCGACGCCCTGGGACTGCAGGATCCTGCGCATGATGTTGATCGCCGCGTCGTGGCCGTCGAACAGGGAGGCCACGGTGACGACCCGCACCGGATGCTGCGGGACGTGCAGGGGTGACTGACTGGCTGCGCCCATCCTCGAAACCTCCGGACCAACGGCGGGCATGCTCCCCCAYCCAATAGTTGGATGGGCAGATATTAGGATGCCCACACAATAGGCTGGACGTCCAGACCCCAGCATGATCATCATTTTGCGGAGATTCCCGGCCGCATCCGCAACGGAAGGCGACGGGAGGGCGTTCCAGCCAGCTGGCGCCCACTGGATCAGCAATGACCACCGGGCGATGACCACCGGGCACCGGACCAGCATCATCCGGAACCAGCCCCAGAGACCGGGAAACGGGATCGAACAGGGGTTCCGATGCCCGGACCCCCAGCGCACCACCAGGACCTGCAGGGGTCCGCGGCCAGCGTTCGTCAGGCTGTTCCGAGGCGGTTCCAGCTCCAGATGGCCGCCCGCGCCGGGGGTGAAACAGCAACGGCCGGACGTTCCCCGGGTGGGAACATCCGGCCGTCAGGGACCGCGGAAGGCCGCGGAAGGACACCGGTGGAACATCCGCGGACACGCTGCCGCAAAGCGGCAGCCCGGCTACCCCTTGCGCTTCTCGATCGCCTCGGTGAGCTGTGGGACGACATTGAACAGGTCACCCACGACTCCGTAGTCGGCGAACTCGAAGATGGGCGCCTCCGGATCCTTGTTGATCGCTACGATCGTCTTGGACGTCTGCATCCCGGCCCGGTGCTGGATCGCACCGGAGATGCCGACCGCGACGTAGAGCTGCGGCGACACGGTCTTGCCGGTCTGGCCGACCTGCTGCTGGTGGGGGTACCAGCCAGCGTCGGTCGCCGCCCGGGACGCGCCCACCGCGGCGCCGAGGCTGTCCGCCAGCTTCTCGACCAGCGTGAAGTGCTCGGCGGCGCCGAGACCACGGCCGCCGGAGACCACGATCTGCGCCTCGGTGAGGTCGGGACGGCCCGACTTGGCCTCGACCACCCGGTCGAGGATCTTCGCCGACTTCGCCACGTCCGAGATCGTGATGTGGACGTTCTCCGTCACCGGGGTGGTCGGCGCGGCCTCGGGGGCGGTGGTGTTCGGCCGCACCACGAAGATCGGCGTCCCCTTGGTGACCTTCGAGGTGACGATCGTGGAGCCACCGAAGATGCCCTGGGTCGCGGTCAGGTCCGCCGCGACGGCGACGGCGTCCCAGAGCAGACCGGACCCGGTCTTCGCGGCCGTCCGAGCGGCGGCCTCCCGAGCCTCCGCGGTGGCGGCCGTGAGGACCGCCGCGGGCGAGACGTCGGTCACCAGCTTGGCCAGGACCTCGGCCACCGGCGCCACCACATAGTCGACGACGTCGTCGGACTCGACGACGTACACCTTCGACGCTCCGTACTCCGCCAGGAAATCCTTGCTCTTCTCGTACGTGCCGGGAGCGCCGAGGAAGACCGCGGACGCCTCGCCCAGCGACCGGGCGAGCGTCAGCAGTTCGGCAGTGATCTTCTTCGGCTCGCCGTCCGCGTGCTCGACGAGTACCAGAACCTCAGCCATCGGATAAGGACCCCTCAGATCAGCTTCTGCGCGACGAGGAACTCGGCGGCCTTCGTACCGCCGTCGCCCTCGTCCTTGACGATCGTTCCGGTCTGACGGGGCGGCGCCGGCTGGGCGTCCACCACCGTCGACGCGGCGTTGGCAAGCCCGACCGTGGCGGGATCCAGGCCGGCGTCGGCAACGGACACGGTGGTCAGCGGCTTCTTCTTGGCCGCCATGATCCCCTTGAACGACGGGTAACGCGGCTGGTTGATCTTCTCGACGACACCGACGACCGCCGGTGTGGACGCTTCTACCAGAGCGTAGCCGTTGTCGGCCTGGCGTTCGATACGAACAGTGCCTGCCGCCGGGTCGACGGTCACCTTACGGGCCTGGGTGAGCTGCGGGAGCCCGAGCTGCTCGGCGAGCAGGGCCCCCAGCACACCGCCCCGGGCGTCAGAGGCCTCGGCTGCGGTGATGACGATGTCGGGCGACAGCGTGGAAATAACTTTCGCGAGCACGACGGACGTCTGCAGGGCGTCGGAGCCGGCCAGCTGCTCGTCGGTGATGTGCACGGCCTTGTCCGCGCCCATCGACAGTGCCTTGCGGATGGTCTCGATGGCCTTCTGCGGGCCCAGGGTGACCACTGTCACCTCGCCACCATGGGCTTCCTTGATCTTCAGAGCCTCTTCGACACCGTATTCGTCCATCTCGTTTATGACGTTGTCCACACTCTTACGATCGATCGTCTTGGTGACCGGATCGAGCTTCTTCTCTGCCCAGGTGTCCGGCACCTGCTTGACAGTAACAACGATGTTCACCACGCCTCGAGGCCTCCGTAGCCACTTTCATCGGTCTGCTTGTTCCTGACATGGTCGCACCGGCAACGTTGTCACGCTCAATGATCGCCGACGCGTCCGGTACCGCGCCCCGCCCACACCCGGAGCCACACTCCGTCCACGTTGCCACCGGAAGGCACCCACGTGTGCATTCAAGCCGACTTCTGCACAGTCCCTTCCGTCACCGTGATCGCATCACTACGTTCTGTCCCGAGGCTGAAAAAACACCCTGTCGTCACGAAAAGTCATTACACGAGCCATGAGGGCACAATGGACAGAAAACCGGAACTGATCGACTTCGTTCGGGATGATGACCCTGTATCGGACAAAGATGGATCCAGGCCCACGCTGTTCGCACGCCTGCTCGCCGAGACCTCGATCTCCGACACCCGTTTCGCCCGGCAGGTCAACGAGCGCGCACGGCGGCACCGCCGGATCGAGCTCGGGTTGGCCAGGACCACGGTGGGCCACTGGCGTCGCGGCATGCGCCCCCGCGACCCCATGGTGGCCGAGCTCGCCGCCGCCGAGATGTCGGCGCTGGTGGGCTACCGGATCACCCCGACCGACCTCGGTTGGCGGGGTGAGACATTTCGCGGGGACGACTTCGGGCTCACCGTGGCCGAGCAGCCCGCGGGCACCCTTGGAACCATCGCCGGACTCTCAGGACGCGACATGCGCAGGCGAGATCTCTTGCAGGACGGAAGCGCGTTCATAGCGAGCGCCTTCGCGGACTCGGTGCTGGCCAGCCTCACCGGCGTCGTCAGGACGGTCGACGACGACACCCCGGCCACCGCCCCGACCGCAATGATGATCAGGGACATGACCGAGACCTTCCGCAAACTTGACGCCCGGTACGGCAGCGGCGAGATCCGTGGACAGGTGGTCGCCTTCCTCCACGACCGGGCCAGGACCGCGCTGGAGGCCCGGCACACCCCGGATCTCTTCGGCGCGCTGGCCGAKCTGACCCAGTTCAGCGGCTGGCTCGCCCAGGACTGTGACCGTCAGTCACTGGCACAACGCTATTACATTCAGGCGCTCGGCCTCGCCGAACACGCCGGGGACGCCATGCTGGCCAGCCGGATCCTCTCCACCATGAGCGACCAGGCCGGACGTCTCGGCCAACTTCGCCAGAGCCTCGCACTGGCCAAGGCCGCCCTCGAGCGCTCCCGCTCCGTCGCGTCCCGCTCGGTACGGGTGATGCTGCACGACAAGCACGCCTGGGCCCTGGCCCGCAACGGCGACGAGGCCGGCTGTTGCAAGGCGCTGACCGCCATGGACGCCGAGCTCGACCGGGCTGGCGGCGACGACGACCCACCATGGTCCGCGCACTACAACGAGAYGGACGTTGCCGAGTGCAAGGGCCACTGCTTCATGCTGCTCGGGTGGACCCAGCAGGCCGAGCCCCTGCTGCTGGAGTCCCGCGCCCGGCAGCTTCCGTCCCGGACCCGCACCCGCAGCTATGCCGAGGCGGATCTCGCCCTGTCCTATCTGCGCAGGCCCGGCCCGGATCTCGAAGCCGCCCTGGACGCCGGGAACCGCGCGGTCGACCTGGCGAGCAGTCTCGACTCCGCCCGGATCACCGAGAAGCTGCGCGATCTCGACCGCGAGCTGAGCCGGCACGACGACGTCGTCGCCGTCCGGGAGTGGCGCCGGCACGCCGCGCCGCTGGTGACCCGCCCCGGCGTCCCCACCAGGGTGGCCGCGACAGCCATCTCCGCGTGACCGGCCGAAGCCGCGGACCGGATCCGCAGGGAGCTTCACGGGCATGAGCTCCACGGCAACGCGTTCAACATCGTACATCGTATAAATCAGTACAGAAATTGATATATCAGTACAGAGAGGTACAAGCAGAGCCGTATGAGAAAGCCATAACGCGACAGATGTGAACAGGCCAGGGGCGAACTGGCCTGTGACGGCGAACGAGCCCTGTGACGGGCAGCCGGGGCGTGACGGCCCACGGCGCCCGTCACCGCGGTTGCGCTCACCGCTGGTAGACTATTACGCACCGTTGCCTGTCGGACGCATTCCGTTGGTACTGCAACGGACCGAACCATGGCGGACGAGACCCCGTTTTGTTACATCTTTACGCCGCTTTCGTACCCGTCCCGTAGCCCTCCCGTAATACGTCATATAAGTCACACCTTTTGCTGTCTGTGGAGAGCCGCCGACACGTTGTGGTTACCAGTGCGTAGGGTCGGGTTTCATGGTCAGGCACGAAGCGGCGACGACGCCCCGCCACACCACCGGGCCCCGCAACATCGCTGAACCCCGCCACACCGCCGGGGCCACCCCCACGTCCGATGACCACAACACCCTGCTCGCCTGGGCGGTCTTCGGGGAACGGACCGTACCGGGGGTGTGGTTCGAGCGGTACTGGTTCAAACGGCACGAGGCGGCCTATGCCGCGTTTGCCCCCTTCACCACCGGGGCCGTGGTCGTCGAGGCGGGCTGCGGCGAGGGGTACGGCGCGGCGATGCTGGCGAGGTCCGCCTCCCGGGTCATCGCGGTCGACACCGCCGCCGACGTCGTCGAGCACGTCCGGCGCACCTATCCCGCCACCACCCCTGTCCGCGCCGATCTCCAGCGGCTGCCGTTCGCCGACGCCACCGCCGAGGTCGTCGCGAACCTGCAGGTCATCGAGCATCTCAACGACCAGGAGGCGTTCCTGGCCGAGTGCGCCCGGGTGCTGCGCCCGGCCGGCACGCTGGTGCTGACGACCCCGAACCGGCTGACCTTCTCACCGGGGCTCGACACTCCCGCGAACCCTTACCACACCCGGGAGCTCGCCCCCGACGAGCTCGTCTCCCTCCTCGAGGAGCATTTCGTGGTCACCCGCCTGTGGGGCGTCTGGCACGCGCCGCGACTACGGGCCTGGGAGCGCCGCAACGGCGCGATCGTGGACGCCCAGCTCGCCCGCCCCTACCCGCAGTGGTCCGCCGCGCTGGCCGAGCGGGTACGCCGCACCGCCATCGACGACTTCGCCCTGCACCCGGACACCGCCGACACCCCGATCACGGCCTGTCTCGACCTGGCCGTGGTCGCCTACCGCCGGCCATGAGCCACCCGGCACGGCCCGCGGCGCCGACCCCGGCCGCTTCCCCGACCCCGACCGCTTCCCCGACCCCGACCATTTCCCCGACCCCGACCCGCGGAGCGGCCCGGACGCCGGCCGAGCCGGTCGGAACGTTCTGCCTGGTGCTGCACAGCCATCTGCCGTGGGTCGCGCACGCCGGCGCGTGGCCGGTCGGCGAGGAATGGCTCTACCAGGCCTGGACCGGTGCCTACCTGCCCCTGCTCGACCTGCTCGAGCGTCTCGCCGACACCGGCCAGCGCAACGTGCTCACCCTCGGCGTCACACCCGTGCTGGCCGCCATGCTGGACGACCCGTACTGCCTGTCCGGACTGGCCAGGTGGGTGGCGGACTGGCAGCTTCGGGCGCAGGGGGCACTGGTGGACGGCGTGCCCGGCGCGGGCCACGAAGGCGCGCTGGCCACCGCCGCCCTGCGCGCCGTCGAGGGCCGCTGGCGGCACGGGGCGTCACCGCTGCTGCGCCGCCTGGCCGACGCCGGTGTCGTCGAACTGCTCGGGGGGCCGGCGTCCCACCCGGTGCTGCCGCTGCTGGACGAGCGGATCGTGCCGGTCCAGCTCGGCGCCGGCCTCGACGACGCCGCCCTACGCCTCGGTACCCGGCCCCGCGGGATCTGGGCGCCCGAGTGCGCCTACCGGCCGGGGCTGGAACGGCACTACGCCGCCGCGGGTGTGACCCACTTCGTGGTGGACGGCCCGACCGTCGGCGGCGAGACCGCCGGCGCCTACGACGTCGCGGGCAGCGGCGTGCTGGCCTTCCCCCGCGACCTCGGCGTCTCCTACGAGGTGTGGTCGCCCACCGCCGGCTATCCCAGAGGCGCGTGGTACCGCGACTTCCACACCTTCGACCACGGCAGTGGCCTGCGGGTGTCCAGGGTGACGTCCGTGGACACCCCGCCCGGGCGCAAGGCGCCGTACGAACCCGCCGCCGCCCGCCGGGCCGCCGCAGACGACGCCGCGCGCTTCGTCGGTGTGCTCCGGCGGCGGCTGACCGAGCTGGCCGCGGCCAGGGACGGCCGCCGCGCGCTGGTCGTGTGCGCCTTCGACACCGAACTGTTCGGCCACCACTGGCACGAGGGGCCGGCGTTCCTGGAAGCGGTCCTCACCCTGCTGCCCGACGCCGGCATCCAGGCTGCGACGCTGTCACAGGCGGCCGCGGCCGGGCACGTCGATGGCGCCCGCGACCTGCCGGCGGGCTCCTGGGGGCGCGGCAAGGACTTCCACGTCTGGGCGGACGTGACCGACCTGGCCAAGCTCGCCGCCGAGGTGAACGGGCGGYTGGTCGAGGTCGTGACCGCCGCCGCCCACCCGGCCGAGCGGGACGACGTCCTCGACCAGATGGCACGGGAGGCGTTCCTCACCAGCGCCAGCGACTGGGCGTTCTGCGTCACCCACGACAGCGCCGCGGACTACGCCAGATCCCGGGCCTACACGCACGCGGGGCGTTTCGACGCACTGGCCGACACGGTCCACGCCCGCGACCGGCTCGCCGCCACCAGGCTCGCCCGCCACTACCGCACCCTGGACCACCCCTTCCCGGCCCTGGACGCCCGCCGGCTCACCAGGGCCTGACCGCTGCCGGCCAACCGGGGAAGATCGGCGCGAGTTTGTCGGCGTGTACGCCAATGCGGTGGAAAAACGTACAGAACGACAAACTCGCTTGGATCATGGTCCATACGGACGGTTGCGGACGGGGTCAGTGTGCGGTCGGCCGCGATGTCGGTGTGTACTCGGCCGCAGTGTCGGATCCGCGTCCCACCCTGGTGGCCGCGGCGGCCATCCCTACCGGCAACCTGTTGTCATGACCTCCCCGCATCCGGAGACCGGTTCCGACCTGCCCGTGTTCCCCGGCGAGCCGGACAGGCCGGGGGCGAAGGACCGCGCCGCCGCCGTGATACCGCCACGAACCCTGACGATCTTTCTCTCCTGGGTGGTCGCCGGCACCCTCGTGATCATCACCGCGGGCCGGCTGCTCCATCTGGACGACGTGCTGAGCTGGCCGTACTCGGGGATCAACGCGTTCGCCCCGGTCGAGTACCTGCCCGCCTACGTGGCGCTGGCGGCCGCCTTCGCGCTGCGGCGCAACCGGTTGCTGGTCGTCTCGCTGCTGGCCGTCATCGCCCATCTGGCCTTCACCGTGCCCGAACTGTGGCCGGGCAGGCCCGAGGCCGTCCCCGCCGGCGCGGCAAAGGTACGGATCATGACGTCCAACCTGCTGTACACCAACGGCGACGCCGGGCGGCTCGGCGCCCAGATCACCCGTGCCCGGCCCGACATCGTCGTGCTGGAGGAGGCCACCCCGCTCACCCTGGACGCGGTGACAAAGTCCGGCGTGCTGGACGGCTACGCCTACCGGGAGGCGCATCCGCGGCCGGATCCGTTCGGGGTGGCGGTGTTCTCCCGGTTCCCGCTCGTCCAGGCGGAGCTGCCGATGGTCGCCGACCTGCCGTCGCTGCGGATGACGGTCCGGGTGGACGCCACCCGCCAGTTCCGGCTCTTCGCCGTCCACACGGTGTCACCGACGAGCCGCGACTACGCCGCCCGGTGGCGACGGCAGCTGGACGCCCTGCGGGCGGAGGCCGCCCTCTCCCCTGTCCCGGTGGTGTTCGCCGGTGACTTCAACGCCACCCGCGACCACCGGCCGTTCGCGCGCCTGCTCGACGAGCGGCTGCGGGACGCCCACGACGTGGCCGGCGCCGGCTGGACCCCGACCTGGAACGCCAACCACCTGGCTCTGCCACCGCTGCTACGGATCGACCACGTGCTGGCGTCACCGCAGTTCGCCGTCACCGGCTATCAGGTGGGCGACAAGATCGGCAGCGACCACAAACCACTCGTGGTCGACCTCGCCCTGCGCTGAGCCCTCGCCGTGCAGCCGTGCCTGCGCCGTGCGCCGTGCGCCGTGCGCCGAAGCGGCCGGCCGGGCCGGGTCAGCCGGCGGCCGTCCAGACGGCGAGACCGGTGCCGCAGGACGCGCAGAAGTTCTCGGTCGGACGCGGCGGTGTCTCGCAGGTCAGGCAGTGCCGGCTGCCGGCCCGCACGGCATAGATGCCCTCCAGGATCTTGCGGGGCTCGTCCTCGTGCAGCCACTCGTCGAAGTAGCGGGCGCGCTCGACCGCGAGCGGATGGGATCCGGTGGTGCGGATCCGCAGTCGGTGGAGCCGGGCGAGCGCGCTCTCCTCGACCATGTCCTCGAGCAGCCGGGCCTGCTCGAGGAAGGCCTCCGGGTTCATCTGGTCCAGCCAGCGGGTCGYGCCGCCGGCGAGCTTCATCATCATCCGGACGCACGGGCCGGGATCCTGGACGGCGAGCATCGCCGCCCGGTCGGCGGTCAGCTCCGCCTTGCGGGACCAGGCCGCCAGGCCCGCTCCCAGCCCGAAGGAGACGACGTTGCCCATGGCGGCGCCCGCCCTGCGGGCCACCCCCGCGCCCATGGCACCGCCTACGATGCGGGCCATCGTCCCGTAGAGGACGTGGCCGCACTTGACGTGGCCGAGCTCGTGCGCGATCACGGCCAGCAGCTCGTCGGTGTCCATGATGTCGAGCAGGTCGGTGAACAGCACCACGTAGGGCCGGGTGTGCCCGGCGGTGTAGGCGTCGACCGGGCCGCGCCGGACGTAGAGCTCGGGCTCCGGAACGTCCAAGATCGCGCACGCCTCGCGCAGGATCGCGTAGATCTCCGGGAGCTGGTTCGGCCCCACTTTCACGCTGGACGCCGTGTGCTCCACGTAGTGGCCGCGTTCCACGCCCCATTCGATGTATTTCGYCACGGCCCGGTCGAACCCGGGAATCCGCTGCAGCGTACGGGTGGCCCGCCGGTCGAGAGGATGCCGAAAGGCATCGGGGTCGAGCCCCGGCAACCGGACCCGCCCGCCTTTTTCTGGCCGGTCGGCGACCTGTCGGCTCGTTTCAGTGAAATCCACCGGTAGCTTTCGGATGTTTACGATGTCGTCGGCTTCGGCCATCCTCAACCTCTCGGGACACCCGCCCGGGCCGCTGTTGTCGGCCACCTTGTCGATCGACAATTGTTGATCGCTGTACCTGCCGATCGCCGTACTTGTTGATCGTCGTACTGGTCGATCACCATATTATCGATCTAAGCGGGACGTCAGACGACATAATAGAGCCCGCCGGAAGGTCGCGAAAGCCCCACCCACGGTGGTGACGAAGTCGACTTTCCGACATCATGTCGATCATCGTGTTGACCATTGTGCCCGTCACCGGGCCGATCACCGGTTCGACCGCCGGCGCGACAGGTCATCCCTGACGGGGGCGACCGGCCTCGGCGCGGGCCGCGATGACCCCGGCGGCGGCCGCGGCCGTCTTGCGGGCGATGTCGGCCAGAGCCGCCCGCTTCGCCTCGGCGGCCTGGTAGTCCGCTGTCCGGTTACGCACGACACGGGCGGGCACACCCACCGCGACCGACATCGGCGCGATGTCGGCGTTCACCACGGCACCCGCGGCGATCACCGATCCCGGGCCGACGCGGGTCCCGCGCAGCACGGTGACCTTGGTGCCGATCCACACGTCCGAGCCGATCCGCACCGGGGACTTCACGATGCCCTGGTCCTTGATTGGCACGTGAATATCGTCGAACACGTGATCGAAATCTATGATGTACACGTCGTCCGCGATCAGGGATTTTGCGCCGATTTCGACGTCAAGATAGCAGTTGATGGTGCTGTTCCGTCCGAGGACACATTTGTCGCCGATACGCAGGTTTCCCTCGTGGCAGCGGATCCGACTGTTGTCACCGAGGTGCACCCAGCGGCCCAGCACGATCCTCCCGTAGCCGGGRCGCCCCTCGAGGACCACGTTCTTCCCAAGAAAAACGAAACCCTCGGTCACCACCTGCGGATACCGTAGCCGAAACAGCGCGAACCGCCAGTACCGGTGCAGGTAGAAAGGCGTCCAGGCCCGATGGCGGACGATCCAGCGCACCGCGGAGAACGTGAGGAAACGCTCCTGCCGGGGATCTCCGCCCGAGCGGCGGCCGAGTATTCTCACCGGTGTGGATCCGGCGCCCGGACACCGGTGACGAGAGCGTTGTAGAAAAGACCGGAAGGCACCACCCGGGAAGCGTACCGGGCGTCGAAGGCGGCAAGGCGCTGCCAGGTCCGGTAGACGCGCATCCGGTAGCCGAAGCCGAGCTTCGACTCGGCGACGGCGCATTCGAAGGTGCGCACCGGCCAGCCGAACCAGGCCGCGGTGAGCTCCTCCGTGCGCACCTTCACCTCGGCCGCGCCGGCGCGGCGCGCCAGCGCGGCCAACTCCGCCGGGACGAAGGTGTGCAGGTCCACCACGGACTCCAGGGCGTGCGCGGCGGAACTGGCCGCGAGCTCCTCGGCCGGCCGGGCCCAGTCCCGCAGCATCGGCAGCCTGGTCACCCGGGTGGTCGCCCACCAGGTCGCCCGCGACAGCCGGCGGGCCACCACGTCGCCGTAGCGGGTCGGCTCCCCCGCGAACACGAACCGCCCACCCGGCCGCAGTACCCGCAGCACCTCCCGCAGCGCCCGCTCGACATCCGGGATGTGGTGCAGGACGGCGTGCCCCACCACCAGGTCGAAACTCGCGTCCGGGTACGGGACGAACTCGGCGTCGGCGACCCGGCCCGCGACCGTCAGGCCCAGGTTCGCGGCGTTGCGGGTCGCGGTGGCGACCATCCCGGGGCTGATGTCGCTGACGTGCGCCCCGTCGCGGGCGACCACCCCGGCCTGCACCAGGTTGAGCAGGAAGAACCCGGTGCCCGCGCCGATCTCGAGGGCGTTCGGGTAGGGCCAGCCGGTTCTCCCGGCGATGGTGACGAACCTGTCCCGGGCGTAGTCGATGCAGCGGTCGTCGAACGAGATCGACCACTTGGCGTCGTAGGAGTCGGCCTCGGCGTCGTGGTAGATGATGTTCGCCTGTTTGGGGTCGTTCCAGGCCGCCCGGATGTCGGACGCCGACGGCCCGGCCGCCCGGCCCGGCCCGGCCGTCTCGGATTCCTGGTCCGTTCCCGGCACCCGGTCCGTCCCGGCTTCCGGGTTCGCCTCGCCTGCCCGGGGCACGTCCACGGCGTCGTCCATGGCGTTCAGCGGCCGACGAAATCAGCCTTGCCGGGACCGCGCTCGACGAAGGAGTCCAGGCCGATGCGCCTGTCCTGCGTGCCGAACAGCCCGGCGAACAGCGACGTCTCCAGGCGCAGCCCCTCGGACAGCCCGCTGTCCAGCCCGTCGTCGATCGCCCGCTTGGCCGCCCGCAGCGCGACCGCCGGCCCGTCGACGAACCGGGCGACGAGGGAGCGTGCCTCGGTGTAGACGTCGTCGGGGGCGACCAGCCGGTCGGCGAGACCGATCTCCTTGGCCTCGGCGGCCCGGACCTGCCGGCCAGTGAAGATCAGATCCTTGGCCTTCGCCACCCCGATCAGCCGTGGCAGCCGCTGCGTCCCGCCCGCGCCCGGGATGATGCCGAGCAGGATCTCGGGCTGTCCCGCCTTGACGTTGTCCCCGAAGACCCGGAAGTCGGCGGTCAGGGCGAGCTCCAGGCCACCGCCGAGGGCGTAGCCGGTCACCGCGGCCACCACCGGTTTCGGGATCCGGGCCACCGCCTCGAACGTGGTGGTCAGCTCGGTCACCCACGTCAGGATCTCCGCGTGGTCCAGCGGAGCCATCTCCTTGACGTCGGCCCCGGCCGCGAACACCTTCGGGCCGCCGTAGATGATGACCGCCCGCACGTCCGTCCGCCTGGTCGCCTCGTCGGCCGCCGCGCGCAGCCCGGCGGTGACCTCGCTGTTGATGACGTTCATCGGGGGCCGATCCAGCCTGATCGTGCCAACACCGCCGTCGACGTCGAACCCCACGACCGCCACCGACCGACCTCCTCGATCATTCCCGGCTTCCGGCGGCGTACGGCCCATCCGTCGCCCCACCGTTGGCCAACTGTCATCCGCTGGTACCCGTGCCGGGCCCGTGACGTCCAGACGGCACCCCTGATTCAGGCAGCCTAAGCCCTGACGACTCGATCTTCACGGATACGCGACGATTACGTTTCCGACACCTTTTGGCGGCTATGGCGCGTTCGGCAGCCGTGACGACCCGATCCTGATGATCGGATCCCACCGAATCGCGGCACCGCCGGCCACCCACGGCCCCTCCCACCGGCGGGAGTAACCGGACAGCAGTGACCGGAATCGGGCGCCGGTAACATGCCGCGGCTACCGTCACGGAGGTGACGCCACGATTCCGCGTTCGTGACAGCACCGATCAGCCCAACACCGATCGGCCCAAGGCCGGTCAGGCCGCTGCCGCCCGGCGCGGGCTCGTGCTGCCCGGGTCGCCCGAGCCGCTGGGGGTCCACTGGGACGGCCGGGGTGCCAACGTCGCGGTGGCGGCCCCGAGCGCGGACGCGGTCGAGATCTGCCTGTTCGACACCCGGGGCCGGGAGAAGCGCCACCGGCTGCCCGAACGGGGCGGCGGGGTCTGGTACGGCTACCTGCCCGGGGTCGGGCCGGGCCAGCGTTACGGGCTGCGGGCACACGGGCCCTACGCCCCCGAACGCGGTCTGCGTCACAACCCGGCCAAGCTGCTCGTCGACCCCTACGCGCGGATGCTGACCGGTTCCCTCGTCCCACATCCCGCGATCCACGGTTTCGAGGAGGCCGACCCGTACGCGGCCGGCCCCGACGGGCACGACTCCGCGCCCTTCGTCCCGGTGTGCGTGGTGGTCGACGGCCGCCGCCGCCCGACCGGGAAGCGCCCGGCCATCCCCTGGCCCGAGACGGTCATCTACGAACTGCACGTGAAGGGGTTCACCCGGACGCATCCGGACGTCCCGCCGGCGCAGCGCGGCACCTACGCAGGCCTGGCCCACCCGGCGGTCATCGACCACCTGCGCACGCTCGGCGTCACCGCGGTGGAACTGCTCCCGGTCCACGCGCACGTCCCGGAGCCGGCCCTGTCCCAGCGCGGCCTGACCAACTACTGGGGCTACAACACCGTGGGCTTCTTCGCCCCGCACCCGGGCTACGCGGCCACGAACAACCCGGTGGCCGAGTTCCAGTCGATGGTGGGCGCGTTACACGCGGCCGGGATAGAGGTCATTCTCGACGTGGTGTTCAACCACACCGCCGAGGGCGACGAGCACGGCCCCACCCTGTCGCTGCGCGGCCTGGACAACACGACCTACTACCGGGTGGACCCGGGCGACCCACGTCGCTACCGGGACGTCACCGGCTGCGRCAACACGGTGAACACCGCGTCCCCGCACGTGGTGAAGCTGATCACGGACTCGCTGCGCTACTGGGTCACCGAGATGGGCGTGGACGGGTTCCGCTTCGACCTGGCGACGGCGCTCGCGCGCAGCCCCGACGGCTTCGACCCGGCGGCGCCGCTGCTGACCGCCATCCACGCCGACCCGCTGCTGTCCACCGTCAAGCTCATCRCCGAGCCCTGGGACGTCGGCTGGGGCGGCTACCAGGTGGGCGCGTTCCCGGCGCCGTGGGCGGAGTGGAACGGCCGCTACCGGGACACCGTGCGCGCGGCATGGACGCGCGGTGCCTCCACCGTGGCCGACCTGGGCTACCGGATCACCGGATCAAGTGATCTGTACCACCATTCGGGCCGCCAGCCGTGGGCGTCGGTGAACTTCGTCACCGCGCACGACGGCTTCACCCTCGCCGACCTCGTCTCCTACGACCACAAGCACAACGAGGCCAACGGCGAGGACAACCGCGACGGCGACGACCACGGCAACTCGGCGAACTTCGGGGTGGAGGGGCCCAGCGACGATCCGGCCGTGCTGGCCTGCCGGCGGCTGGTCCGCCGCTCGCTGCTGGCGACCCTGCTGCTGTCGGCGGGGGTGCCGATGCTGCTCGCCGGGGACGAGCTCGGCCGTTCCCAGGGCGGCAACAACAACGCCTACTGCCAGGACAACGCCACCTCGTGGCTGCGCTGGCCCACCCGCACCGCCCCGGCGCCCGACGGCCGCCTCCTCGACGGTCACGCCCCCGGGCGCGCCCTGCCCGCCGGCACCTCCGGCGAGGACGGCCCGGCACCCGCGGACGGCCTGCCCGCGCCCGACCCGGCCGGGCCCGACCTGATGCTGCTGCCGCTGGTCAGCGGCCTGATCGCGCTACGGCGCCGCTCCCCGACGCTGTGCCGACGGACGTTCTTCCAGGGCGGCTCCTCCACCGCCGGGACAGCCGCGGACATCACCTGGTTCCGCCCGGACGGCGCGGTCATGTCGGACGCGGACTGGAACTCCCCGAACGTCCGCACGGTCGTCGCCCACCTGTGCGGGACGGCCCTCGGCTGGCGCGCGCCGGACGGCATCGCGGCCACCGGCGACAGCTTCCTGCTCGTCCTGCACCCGGACAGCGACCCGGTGACCGTCGTCCTGCCAGGCCAGCCGTGGGCGTCGGCCTACGCGCTGCTGCTCGACACCAGCGCGGACGACCTCGCAGGCTTCCCCGCCACGCTCGACACCCCGTCACGGCCCCTCGACGCCGGCGAACACCTACCCGTCGCCGGCCGCGCCGTCCTCCTCCTGCGCGCCACCGAATGAGCAGAACCAGTCACTCCCATTTGGCGGCCGAAACCCTGAAGGTATCCGGCCCGATGGTGATGACGACCTCGGCCATCCGGGCCAGGTGGTAAACGATCGCGTCGATATGGGTACTGATGACGTCGACCGCGTCCGGTTCCGGACACCGCAGTCCAGATTTGCTGACCAAAGGTTCGCCTCTGTCGCCATTGTGCGAACCTCCGGTCATGGCTGACGATGGCGGCGCCCTGGTTGTGGCCGTACACGGCGAGGTCCTCGTCATGGACCAGATGAAGACCCACCTCGAAAGCGCTCCGACACTCGTGCCCATACCCGATCAGGACGCCGCGAACAGCCGCGTCCACATCGTGATCGAGAATGAACCGCAAGAAGAATCCACCCGGCCTGACGACGGGCGGCCTCGATGTCGTCCGGAGTCAGTTGCGGATAAGCCTGAATGATCCGCTTCGTGCCATATCCCCGGTCGAGATAGGCCATGACCGCGGCAACGGGTATCCGCGTTCCGGCAAAAACGGGCTGTGCGCCCCGTACCCGTTGACGGCGCTGAATCTGACCGGCGTCCCGCGTCCGGTCGTTTTCACCGACCTGCCGCAGGAGATTCATGCGAATCGCCTCGAGCTGGAGAACCTGACTGTAGACGAGCTGCCCGGGCTGCCGATCCCCCTCCCAGCTCCCGTCGGGGTGCTGGAAACAGATTTCGTTTCCTCGGACGGAGAAACGCAACTCGCTGAGCGGTGCCCGATAGTGCGCCTGCAGGTATTGAACGACCCGTCGGACGTGCTGGAGACTGACGCCGCCCTGCCGTAGTTCGGCGACCACGCGCAACTGGACAAGCCCGTTGATGTCGTAGCCGCGCCGATTCCTGGCCCTGATTAACCGGACCGGCATTAACCACGCGAACCGTCCGACCATACCGAGACGCCGGGCCGGATTTCCTGCTCTTCACAGTCGGCCAGAAATCGCAGTCCTCTGATTGTAGAGAGCTATTGCCGACGGCGACGACCAGGATGATCGGCTCTTTGTCCTGGATGTCGTACATAATGCGGTGGACACCGGTGCGTACCCGCCGTTCGTCGGCGCCACCGACCAACTGCCGGGCGAGCGGCGGGTGAGGACTGTCGGCGAGCAGGTCGATCACGGCCTGTACACGGCGCCGCGCGACGGGGTCGGGTGCGCCTAACCGCGGAACGCGGCCGGAGCAATGGTGGCCGGGTATCTCATTCCAGGCCGAGATCGGCCTTCACCTCGTCCCAGGGAACGGGTGTCCGGCCGGTGAGCGTCATCTCCTCGTGGGCTCGTTCGGCTTCGCGGATGTCRGTCATGTCCTCGGCCAGGGCGAGGATGCGGTCCAGATCGTCGGCGTCGACTACGGCGGGACAGATAGATCGGCTGGTGGTCGACACGGACCTGGTCGATGATCGAGGCCAGGCACTCCCGAGCCTCGGACACGCTCAGTTCGGACGACATGGTCATGGATCGAACGTACGGTGGGCCATCGTTCCGTACAAGCAAGGCGCCAGACGTACGGCTTGTGAACCCGATGAGATCGGCGGGGCTGGCATCCCGGCTGACGCGGTCGCGCGGTGCCATACCGCGACGATGATCGAGATCAGGCGAATGCGCCCGCCATCGGCCCGACACCAGGTCGCCCGACACCAACAAACATGATAATTGATCTTGAAATTAGCATGTTTGTTGGATTGTTGGCATGTTCCGCGGGGCGCTATGTGCACGTAGGGATGCTGGATGAACACATCGGGCGAAAGTGAGCGGGCCGGCATCGGCATGCCGGCCCGCTCACTGGCTCCGCTGGCTGGAGCCTGCGAAACCGACGGAGATCGTTCAGTCAGGGTTCGCCACCAGGCCGAGTTCGGCCGGTGAGGCGAGCAGGGGGTGGCGCGGCAGCACCCGGACGGTGTAGCCGAAGGATCCTGTCCGCCGCAGCGGGATGGTGCCCTCGAAGCGCAGGCCACCGCCCTCGCCGGCACCGACATGGGCCAGCGGCAGGGTGGCCGGGCCCAGCAGCCGGTCGGACTCGTCGATGCGCCCATAGGACGCCTCGACTTCCACATCGGTCAGCTCCAGGCCGCCGAGCTCGACCGTGGCGCGGACCACCAGCGACTGGCCGACCTGCGGGGTGTCGCCGAGACCGGCCGAGTCGACGTTGACCACCCGCACCCCGGGCCAGGCCGCCCGGACCCGCTCCTTCCACGCTGCCAGGTCGCGGGCCCCGTGCGCGCTGTCCACCGAGGCCACTCGGGCCGAGGCGGCGGCGGGGATGTAGTACCGCTCGACGTACTCGCGCACCATCCGGGTGGCAAGCACCTGCGGCCCGAGGGTCGACAGGGTGTGCTTGACCATCGACGTCCAGTGCCGTGGGGGCGCGCCCGCGCCGGCGACGTCGTAGAAGCGCGTGGTGACCGCGTTCTCCAGCAGGTCGTACAGGGCGGCCGACTCGATGGCGTCCCGGCGCTCGGGGTCCTCCACGCCGTCCGCGGTGGGGATCGCCCAGCCGTTGCGGCCGTCGAACATCTCGTCCCACCAGCCGTCCCGGATGGACAGGTTGAGACAGCCGTTGAGCGCGGCCTTCATCCCCGACGTGCCGCACGCCTCCAGCGGGCGCAGCGGGTTGTTCAGCCACACGTCCGACCCGGAGTAGAGGAAGCGTGCCATGCCGATGTCGTAGTCCGGCAGGAACACGATGCGGTGGCGGACCTCCGGGCTGTCGGAGAACTGCACGATCTGCTGGACGAGCTGCTTGCCGCCGTCGTCGGCCGGGTGCGCCTTGCCGGCGATGACCAGCTGGATCGGGCGCTGGGGGTGCAGCAGCAGCCGGGTCAGCCGCTCGGGGTCGTGCAGCATCAGGGTCAGCCGCTTGTAGGAGGGCACCCGGCGGGCGAACCCGATCGTGAGGACGCCCGGGTCGAACACGCCGTCGACCCAGTCCAGTTCGCCGGGGGCGGCGCCGCGCTGCAGCCAGGACTCCCGCAGCCGGCGGCGGACCTCGGCCACCAGGCGTTCCCGCAGCTCACGGCGGGTTGCCCAGACCGCCTCGTCGGAGATCTGGGAGATCTTGGTGAAGCCCTCGCCCCCGTCGTCGAGGGGGGACGGGCCAAGCTCCCGGTCGGCCAGTTCGATCACGTTCCGGGACACCCAGGTGGCCGCGTGCACACCGTTGGTGACCGAGCCGATCGCGACCTCGTCGGGGTCGAAGCCCGGCCACAGGCCGGCGAACATCTCCCGGCTGACGATCCCGTGCAGCCGGGAGACCCCGTTGGAGCGCTGGGCCAGCCGCAGGCCCATGTGCGCCATGTTGAACACGTTCGGGTCGGACTCGGCGCCGAGCTCGAGCACCCGCTCGACGGGCACGCCGGGCCAGACGTTGTCCGCGCCGAAGTGGCGGGCCACCAGGTCGCGGGGGAACCGGTCGATCCCGGCCGGTACCGGGGTGTGGGTGGTGAACAGCGTCCCGGCCCGGGTCGCCTCCAACGCCTCGTCGAAGCTCAGGCCGGTCGCGGTCAGCTCCCGGATGCGCTCCAGGCCGAGGAAGCCGGCATGGCCCTCGTTGGTGTGGAACACCTCCGGCTCCGGGGCACCGGACACCGCCGAGTAGGCCCGCAGYGCCCGCACCCCGCCGATGCCCAGCAGCATCTCCTGGAGCAGGCGGTGGTCGGTGCCGCCGCCGTAGAGCCGGTCGGTCACGCCCCGCTCGGCCGGCTGGTTGTCCTCGACGTCGGAGTCGAGCAGCAGCAGCGGCACCCGACCGACCTGCGCCTTCCAGATCTGGGCGTGCAGGGTGCGCCCGTCCGGCAGCCCGAGCGTGATCTTCACGGGGTCGCCGGCAGCGTCGGTGAGCTGGGTCAGCGGCAGGCCGTGCGGGTCGATGCCGGGATAGCGTTCCTGCTGCCAGCCGTCCCGGGACAGCGACTGGACGAAGTAGCCGGCCCGGTAGAGCAGGCCCACCCCCACGATCGGCACGCCCAGGTCGCTGGCGGTCTTGAGATGGTCGCCGGCGAGGATGCCGAGCCCGCCGGAGTACTGCGGCAGCACCTCGGTGATGCCGAACTCCGGCGAGAAGTAGGCGATCGCGCGCGGGCCGTCGGGCAGCGACTGGTACCAGCGCGGCGCGGTCAGGTACTCGTGCAGGTCGTCAGCGGCATCGCCAAGGCGGCGGACGAAGCGGCGGTCGGCTGCGAGGCTTTCGAGGCGCTCATGGTCGACCTCGCCGAGAAGGCGCACCGGGTCCCCCTTGCAGGTGCGCCACAGCTCGGGATCGACCGACTCGAAGAGATCCAGCGTCTCCGGGTGCCACGACCAGCGAAGGTTGAGGACGAGCTCCCCGAGCGGGTGAAGCTGCTCGGGGAGCTGCGCGCGGACGGTGAAGCGTCGAAGGGCTCTCACGAAATGGTCAGCCTAGACAGCCCGAACGGACTTCTCCCACCGGGGGGCTTCCGGCCGGAAGCAGCGGATCCGGCCGGAGGCGGGATCGGCGATCGCCGGGCCRTCACTCGTCCGCGTCGGCCTGGGCAACCTTGCCTGCCAGGGCGGCCACCACGTCCGGATCCCGCAGCGTCGTGACGTCACCGAGCTCGCGCCCCTCGGCGATGTCCCGCAGCAGCCTCCTCATGATCTTCCCGGACCGGGTCTTGGGCAGGTCGTCCGCCCAGATCACCCGCTTGGGGCGAGCGAGCTTGCCGATCCGGGTGGCGACGTGCTCGCGCAGTTCGGCGATGGTGGCGTCGTCCCCGGACTGGTTGCCGGTGAGCGTGACAAAGGCCACGATGGCCTGGCCGGTCTGCTCGTCGGACTGGGCGACGACCGCGGCCTCCGCCACCAGCTCGTGCGAGACGATCGCCGACTCGACCTCGGCGGTCGACAGCCGGTGCCCGGACACGTTGATCACGTCGTCGATCCGGCCGATGATCCAGAAGTAGCCGTCCGCGTCCAGCCTGGCGGCGTCGCCGACGACGTACAYGTCCCGGCCGAAGCGGGAGAAGTACGTCTGCACGTACCGCTCGTCGTCCCGGTAGAGGGTGCGCAGCATGGACGGCCACGGCTTGGTGATCACCAGGACGCCGGTGCCCTCGGTCACCGGCTGGCCGTCCTCGGACAGCAGGGCAGGGAAGATCCCCGGCAGCGGCGTGGTGGCCGAACCCGGCTTGGTCGACGTCACACCGGGCAACGGGGAGATCAGGATGGCGCCGGTCTCGGTCTGCCACCAGGTGTCGACAATGGGGCAACGGCCGCCGCCGATCACCTTGTGGTACCACAGCCACGCCTTGGGGTTGATCGGCTCCCCCACCGTGCCGAGCAGCCGCAGCGAGGAGAGGTCGTGCCGGCCCGGGTACTGCGGGCCCCACTTGATGCAGGTCCGGATGGCGGTCGGAGCGGTGTAGAAGATCGTGACCTTGAACTCTTCGATGATCTTCCACCAGATGTCCCGGTCGGGATAGTCCGGGGCACCCTCGAACATCACACTGGTCGCGCCGTTGGACAACGGCCCGTAGACGATGTAGGAGTGGCCGGTGATCCAGCCGACGTCCGCCGAGCACCAGTAGACGTCGGAGTCCGCGTCGAGGTCGAAGACCAGCCGGTGGGTGTACGTCGCCCCGGTCAGGTACCCCCCGGTGGTGTGCAGGATGCCCTTGGGCTTGGCCGTGGAACCGGAGCTGTACAGGATGAACAGCGGGTGCTCGGCATCCAGCGGCTCCGGCGGGGCCACCGGGTCGGCCCGCTCGAGCAGCTCGTGGTACCAGACGTCCCGGYCCTCGCGGATCGGCGCCGCGATCCCGGTGGAGCGGACCACCACGATGTGCTCCAGGGCCTTCAGATCGCCCAGCTCGGCGTCCACGGCCTCCTTGACAGGGGCGGTGCGGCCCTTGCGGCGGGCGCCGTCCACCGTGATCAGAACCTTGGCGTCGGAGACCTCCATCCGCTCACGCACGGCGGACGGGGCGAAGCCACCGAAGACGACGTTGTGCACCGCGCCGATGCGGGCGCAGGCCAGCATGGCCACCGCGACCTCGGGGATCATCGGGAGGAAGATCCCCACGACGTCGCCCTTGCCGACCCCCAGCTCCTTGAGCCCGTTGGCCAGCCGCTGGGTGTCGGCCAGCAGGTCGGAGTAGGTCACCCGGCGGCGTTCGCCCTCCTCACCGACCCAGTGGATGGCCACCTTGTCCCCGCGGCCGGCGGCCACGTGCCGGTCCAGGCAGTTCGCCGAGACGTTGAGCCGGCCGTCGGTGAACCAGCGGTAAAAGGGCGGGTTGCTGTCGTCCAGCACGGTTGTGAACGGCGTGTCCCAGTCCAGCAGGGTGCGGGCCTGCTCCGCCCAGAAAGCCGGCGGGTCGGCGGCGGCCGCGGCGGCATCGGCGGGCCGATACCAGCGGGAGACGAAGTCGGGCGGCGGGTCGAAACGCTCCACCGCCAGCAGTTGGTCGAGTTCGCGCTCCAGGCTGACATCGTCGGTACCGACGATGTCGGTACCGACAGCGTCCAGACCGGTACCGTCCGCCGTGCTGGTCACATGCCCTCCTGATGATCCGGGGACGGGGCCTCCGTCAGCGCGGAAAAGAACACGATCACGCTACCCCTGGCCCTCCGGAAGCGATGTCGTCTCGTCCGCATTGGGTGTACCACGAAGTGCCGGCCGCATACAGCGGTCAGTACTCCGGCGCTTTCCGACGGTTGCGCCGCCCGCTACCCGGCGTGAACCGGCAGCGCGCCGGCCGGCAGCTCGTCCCTGCCGGCGCGCAGCAGGAAGAGGATCACGAGGAAAGCGGCGAAAAGTATTACCGCGCTCCACACGAACGCGGTCGTGTAACCGGAGATCAGAGCCTCGGCCTGGGTGTCCGGGCCGGGAACGTGGTTGACGGCGTAACTCGACACGGCGGTGGCGAAAATCGTGTTGAGCAGCGCCGTGCCCAGCGACCCGCCCACCTGCTGGGTGGTGTTGATCAGAGCGCTGGCGACCCCGGCGTCGTGGGCGTCGACACCGGCGAGCGCGGTACTCGTCAGCGGGACGAACACCAGCCCTATCCCGAGGCTCATCAGCACCTCGGAGGGCAGGACATGGCTGACGTAACCGGTGTCGAGCCCGATCCCCGTCAGCAGGAGCATCCCACCCGTGGCCATCAGGCTCCCGGTCACCATCAGGATCTTCGGACCGGTCCGGGGCAGGAGCTGGCCCGTGATCCCGGCCGAGACGATGATGCCGACGCTGAAGGGCAGGAAGGCGAAGCCCGCGCGCAGCGCGCTGTACCCGAGGCTGGCCTGGAAGTAGTAGGTGAGGAACAGGAACGTGGCGAACAGGCCGGCGCCGACGAGCAGGGACGACAGGTAGGAGGCGCCACGGTTGCGCTCCAGGGGGACACGCAGCGGGAGCAGCGGCGCGCCGCTGCGGGTCTCGATGACGACGAACGCGACGAGCAGCGCCACGGCGGCGGCGAGCAGCCCTAGGGTGACGTTCGCGCTCCAGCCGTCCTCCGCCGCCCTGGTGAAGCCGTAGACCAGCAGGACGAGCCCGGCGGTGACGGTGAGTGCCCCCGGAATGTCGTAACGGGTGTTGCCCGACGCCCTGCTCTCCCGCACGACCAGTACGGCCGCCCCGGCTGCGAGCAGCGCGATCGGGACGTTGACCAGCAGGCACCAGCGCCAGGAGGTGAACTCGGTGAGCACACCGCCGACGATGAGCCCGATGGCGGCACCGCCGCCGGAGATCCCGCCGTAGACACCGAACGCGCGGGCCCGCTCCCGGCTGTCGGTGAAGGTCACCGTGAGCAGGGACAGCGATGCCGGCGCGAGCACCGCCGCAAATACTCCCTGTAACGCGCGGGCGGCGAAGAGAAGCTCGGCGTTCGGCGCGGCCCCACCGAGCGCGGAGGCCGCGGCAAAGGCCAGCAGGCCGCCGACAAAGGCGCGCCTGCGCCCGGTGAAGTCGGCGATCCGGCCGCCGAGCAACAGCAGGCCACCGAAGGCCAGGGTGTACGCGGTGATGATCCACTGTCGGTCGGCCGTGGAGATGTGCAGGTCGGCCTGGGCATGCGGTAGGGCAATGTTCACGATGGACGCGTCGAGCACGATCATCAGCTGCGCAATGGCGATGACGATGAGCGCTAACCACCGCCGGGGATCAGGCTGCGGTGGCCCCAGGTCGGTGGGCGGTGGGGCATCTTCTTCGGTCGTCGTTGTCACAACTGCTCCTTGACCGGCCAGGCCGGAACCCGGGCAGGGCAGCCGCCCCGCCGGTGTTTTCTGGCGATTTACCGACTGTTGCCGATGTCGCGTTGAACGCCGCCCCGCCCTGAATGAAACCGGCGGCCGGACGATGTCTCCTTTGTCTCCTTCACGGTTTCGCGCATGGTTTCCCACGCACCGTCCGCGGCCGACGCCGCCGCCGGGGCCCCGGTACGGTGAAAATATTTCGATCATGTTCCCGCCGTGGCGTCGGCGTGCCACGGAAGTCCGGGAACATCAGCGTTCCGCTGTCATCAGCGGTAACAGGATGTCGTCGACCAGATGATGAATGAACACGTCGTCCAGGGCTTCCCCAGTGATCAGAAGCCGGAAGAAGAACGCCGCGGGAACCAGTTCGTTGAAAACGCAGGCAGCCGTCGGCGAGCACGGCTCACCCCGGTCGACGGCCCGTTGCACGATGAGGGCGGCCAGACCGCGCCCGTCCTCGATCATCTGGGCCCGCAGCGCCGACGCCAGGGCCACGGAGTCGCGCATGGCCAGCACGACGCCGGCCATCAGGGCGGCACCGCCGTCGGCCAGGCGCCTGACCTTCTGGCGAATGATATCGATCATGTCGCCGCGCAGGCTGCCGGTGTCCGCGATGATGATGTCGTCGACCGCCTGGCGACGGATCGCCTCGACGACGAGTTCGTCCTTGCCCGCCCATCGCCGATAGATCGTCGCCTTGCTCGCCCGGGCCCGGGCCGCGACGGCGACCATGCTCATGCGCTCGTAGCCGACCTCGGTGAGCAGCTCGAGCGCGGCGTGCAGGATCGCCTGCTCACGGGCGTCGTCGCGGGGACGCCCACGCACGGCACCGCCCAGGGGCGTCGAAACCATCATGGTCGTGGCCCCCTCCCACCGTCGGCCATGTTCCAAAACAGTACCGTACTGTACCTGAATTAGAACTAGCGTGACCGACGGTGACAGAACGTCGCGGACGCCGGGACGGCCCGCGCCCGACGATCCGCGGACATACGAAAAGTACGATTATGTACGAAAATTGTGATCACGACATCTTCGGCCTGACGCGGCCGGCTCAGCGGTCGGGGCCGTGCCCCGTGGCGAGCTCAGCTTCGATGATCTCGAGCAGTTCCTGCCCACCGTGCAGGCCCGGGGCAGTGGTGACCCRCAGGTTCGGGTGTGTCCACCGGTGCTCGTCCAGTTCGCCGTGGGCGGGACGGACGGCGAGATCCGCGCCGGCGAGCATGCCCGCGTCCAGCAGCGAGTCCCCCGCGGCGGCGAGCCTTGCCGGCCCGGCCCTGCGCATCACCTCGGCGAGGGCCGCCTCCTTGGTCAGCACGGCCGGTACCAGGTAGACCTTGCGGCCCTGGGCGGACAGGCCCCATCCATCGGCCGCCAGGCTCGCCGCGAGGCCGGACAGGTCGGGGATACCGTCGCGTTCGTAGGCGACGAGGTATACGAACAGGTCGTCGGCGACCCGGCTCACCCGGACCCAGCCGTCGGCGGCGAGCCGCTGCGCGATGGCCCACACGTCGGCGAGCGGGCGGGCACCGGTGGCGATCCGCTCCCGGATCCGGGCCGCCCAGGCCTCGTCCGGACGGCCGTCGACCAGCAGGTGGCCGCCGTTGGTCGTGATCGCGTACCGGGGGCGGACACCGAGATCGACCCGTTCGTACTGGGCGCGGGTACGGGTGGTGACCGGAACAAGGGTCGCCGCCGCGTGCAGCTTGGCGATCAGCTCGGCGGCCCCGGTGGTACAGAACGCGGCGGGCTCGCCGTCGATGTGCTCCACCGTGACCAGCTCGGGTTCGACGGCACCGGGAGGGAGCCGGAAGGAACGCCTGCTGTAGATCAGCGTCTGGTCGAGATCGCAGGCGACGACCCAGCGCGGGCCCGGCAGGGCCGCAGCCGGGGACGGCGCGGACGTCCATGTGCTGATTGCTCAACTGTATGCCACGGGCGGGCCGAGATGCCGCGCAATCACACGTGTTGCCCGGATACGGAAGCCGCCCGAGCACGGAAGCCGCTCTGGTGCGGAAGCCGGACAGGGGACAGGGGACAGGGGACAGGGGACAGAGCGAAGTCTGTCCACAACCCGTTCGGGCGGGGGACGGTTGTCCACAGGCCAGCGCGCGCTGTTTCATCCGGCCGGCACGGCTGCGAGCCTGACAGACATGGCCCCGGACCCCGGCCAGCATTCCTGGCAGCAGTACTCCTGGCAACAGATCGCCGACAGCCAGTGCGGCGTCATCGCCGTCCGCGCTGTCGTCGCCGCCGGCACGAGCCGCTCGACGATCCACCGGCAGGTGCGGACCGGACGCTGGCAGCGCCCCATGGCGGGTGTGCTCGTGACCCGCCCGCAACCGCTCACCCGTATGCAGCTGCTGTGGTGCGCGGTCGAATCCATCGGGCCGCACGCCGTTGTCGGCGGTGCCTCCGCGGCCGCCATGGGCGGCCTGCGCGGCTTCGACGACGAACACGTCACCATCGTCGTGCCTGCCGGGCGGTATCCCGCCCCGCGGCCGGGCGTCGTCATTCACCACAGCGCCCGGCTGGATTCCGACGCCGTGCACCCGCACCTGCGTCCGCCCCGGACCAGGCCGGCCCGGTCCGTCGTGGACATGGCCGGCTGGGCGCGGCGGCCGGAAGCCGTGTACGACATCATCGCGTCCGCCGTCCGGCAACGCCTGGTCACGGTCGGCGAGCTGCGTGTCGCCACCGGGGCGCGTGGGCCGATCCCCCGGAAAAACCTGATCCTTCAGGTGCTGGGCAGTCTGGAGGCAGCACAGGTGCTGAGCGGCCCGGGCGCGGCGTCAGCCGGCCCGGATGCGGCGGGCCAGCCCACACCCGTCACCACGAGCCGTGACGACACGCCTCCCGGTGACGGCGCGCCCTGTCACGACGGCGCGCTGAACAGTGCGCGGTCGGGCTCGCCGTCGGGCGGTTTGATGATCCCGACACACGAGTACGGCAGATCGGCCCTTTCCTCGACGGGTACGCCCTTGGCCTCGCACAGGGACAGGACATGAGGCAGCTCCGCCAGCCGCTCGGGCGTGACGACGACCTTCCAGGGCACCCGGCGCAACAGCACCCTGGTGGTCTCACCGACCCCGGGCTTGACCAGGCCGATGTTGTCGATCCCGTACTCCTTCGCCAATGTCTCGACCGCCTGCCAGCCGGCCCAGGTCGGGGTACGCTCCGCCGGCCGCGAGACGCCGTCCGCGACCGCGGCCGACGCGGCGGGAAACGCCTCGACAACGGTCTCGACGTAACGGCGGGAGTAGTCCCGGTCGGCGAGATGCCGGTAGTACTTCGCCCCGTGGAAGTCGGCCGGGCCGATCAGCGACCGGTTCAGCACCGTCCGGCTCACCAGGCCGCTGACCGTGGAGTTCAGGCAGCTGTGCGGGATCAGGAAGTCGTCCCGTGTCCCGTGCAGAGGTGTGCAGTGGCCGGGGTCGGAGATGACCGCCATGGACGCGTCCAGCCCGAGGCCGCCGGCGGCGGCCTCAAGCACCTTGAGGATGGCGCCCTTGCCCGTCCAGCCGTCGACGAACTGCAGGCTGTGCCGGTCGTGCCGGGCGAGGATCCAGCGCATCGCGTTCTCGTCGAGCCCCCGGTCCTTGATGATGGAGACCGAATAGTGCGGCAGGTCGAGGCCGTGCCGCCAGCGGGCCCAACGCCGCATGAGGATGCCGGCGGGCGTGCCGGCCCGCGCCAGCGACACGATGACCGGCCGCACCCTGGCCGCGAGCACGAGTTCGGTGGCCACCCCGACCGCGGTGGCGACCCGCACCGCCGAGCGGGCAAGGGCGTCCTCGAACAGGGCAAGGTAGGCCTGCGACGGCTCGTACTCGACCGGCAGGTCCTCGGAGTAGTGGCGGCCCTTGGAGAAGTCCTCCTCACGGTCCTCGGTGGGGCGTTCCAGCGGGATGTCGCTGAGGTCCTTCAACAGAAAGGTGACATCTGCCGGGTCGTAGGAGCCCGAACCCACCGTTCCCGGGAGGACCGGCCGCACCGCGCTCCCGGGCGCACCTCCGGTGCTCGCGGCGCTCCCGGTCAACGCGCACCCCCGGTGCTGTCGGCCGGCAGGGTCAGCGGCCGGCCGGCCGGCCCCCGCGCCGGGATCGTGACCACGGTGACCGGCGCGCACCGGCGCAGCGCCCCGACCATCCCCGACACGTCGGCTGCCCCCGCCACGCTCACCCCGGCCGCCCCGACGGCGGCCCGCCCGTTCGCGGCCGAGTCGACCACCACGACGATGTCGTCGTACAGACCGGGCCGGACGTTGTACACCTGGCTGACCCGGCCCGGGTCGTCAGGCGCCGGAAAGGTCCGCGCGCAGCGGATCGCGTAGCCGTCGGCGTCGATGGGGTGGACCGGTGAACGGGTCGTCGAATGGTAGACGACCTCGCCAGGGATGATCTGGTCGAGCGCGTCACCGATACGTAGCGGCGTGTACATCAGCTCCTCGGTGCCGAGCACGAGAACGCGACCCGAGGGCCTGTTCAGCGCCGCGGCCACATCCTTGGCGACCAGCGGCGCCACCTCGGCAAGCAGCGCCCGGTCCGACCGCGACCAGCCGTGGCGGGCGCCGTCGGGAAGCTCCTCCGGCCAGTCGGGTGTCACAAAACGCACTGGAGCGGGCGCTGTGGGCGACTGCGTCGGGCTGCTGCCGTACCGGGCCCGTATCCGCTCGGCGCGCGCGGTCACGTCGTCCGGGACGGTCACCTCCCCGGCCAGCAGCGACACCACCCGCACGGGCACGCCGAGACGGTCCGCGAGCTCGTCGAAGGCGCGGCGGGCCGGTGCCGGCCGGGCGTCGAAAAGGGTGGCCACCGTGTACGACGGCCGGGGCGCGAACGCGTGCAACGCGCGGATCGTGCCCAGGGCGGTCCGGCCGGTGGACAGCTCGTCGTCGACGAGCACCAGCGGCCGGGGCGCCCGCACCAGCTCGGGATCGCCCGGCATCAGCCAGTGGAAGGTGGCGTGCGAATGCGCCTCGTCGAAGTCCAGCAACGTGGTGGCACCGGGAACGAGCCGGCGTGTGGTGTGCAGGTAGTCGCAGTCGTCCAGCCCGTCGGCCACGGTGTGCCCGAGCGAGGTGGCGGTCTCGCAGTAGCCGAGCACCAGCGGCGCCACCGTCACGCGGTCGCCACCGGTCGCCCGCTGGTCGGCACGGACCTGTGCGGCCAGCAGGTGACCAGCCGCGACCGACCGCGCCGGCCGTACCGGCAGATGTTTGCCGAGCACCCGGCTGACCAGCAGATGGGCCCGCCTCGGATTGCGTCGCAGCGCAAGGCCCACCATCGCGTCCAGCCCCCCGCCGACCACGTCGGTCCGCAGGCGAACATCGAGCCCCAGCTCGTCCCACAGCCATCCCGCACCGTTCGAYGGCACCGCGGCAGCATCCGCCAGACTCACATGACCTCCGTCCTCACCGGCATTCCCATCAACATCCCGACCGGCATTCCCAGCAGGGTCTCCACCCGTTCCGGCCACTCGCCCGCCAGGTCCTCGTCCGCGCCTGGCCGGTCACAGGGCGCTGGTCGCCGCCAGCACGTCGACGAACGTGTGCCCCTCGCGCAGGACGCCGAAGGCCCGAGACCGCCGCAGCACCCCCTCAGCCCAGGTCCGGTGGGRCCGCAGCTCGTTCATCTTGTTCGCATAGTGGCTCGGACGCACGCCACCGGTGTCGTCCGCGAGAATCGCCATCGCGTCCGTGTACTCCTCGTGGGTGGCTACGTGCAGGGCGTGTACAGCGGGCACATGGCTGGGGTGGATCACCGTTTTGCCGAGCAGCCCGTTGGCCTTGTCGAGCACGACTTCGCGGATGAGCCGGTCGAGATCGGCGGAGACGAGCCGGGACCGCATCCGCGCGCCGTCCGCGCTGTCGTCGACGAGGTCCGCCTCCTCGAACGGCGTGACCCGCAGCGAGCTGACGAAAAGCCGTTCCGGCTGCGCGAAGTACTCCCAGACCGGCCCGCTCACCACGTGCTCCCCGCCGCGGCCGCACACGTTGACGATGTCGGCAATGCAGTCGCGCACCACCGCGATGTYGTAGATGGTCAGATCGCGGTCCCGGCGCAGCCCGAACAGGCCGCAGAGATCGGTCGCGCCGATACGCACGGCAAGAACGATGTCGTCGTGCTTGTCGACGAGGTCGTGCACGCCCAGCAGCGTCCGCTCCCGGGTCTCGCGAAAGATGATCTGAGGACTTTCCAGCACGGGCATCGCCCACAGCGGCCGGCCGAGCCGGTCGGAGGCCTGCGTGACCGCGGCCAGCGCCGCCACGCCGCCCTCGGGATCGAACTTGGGCAGCACGAAACCGCCGAGCATCTCCGACGCGTCGACGTCGAGCCGCGCGATGATGCGCGATATCTGATCGGTGTCACGCACGCGGACGAACAGCAACGGCGGCCCGCCCGCGCTGGCCGGCGGATTCTCACTCAGGTCGTGCAGCGTAGCAATGATGTTCGCCTCCGCCGCGGGGACCTCGTGGTCGGCGATGGCGTCCTCCAGGCAGAGCACCATCGACGTCACCCCGGCGGACACCTGGCGGCGGACGTCCGCGGCCAGTGTCGGGCGGGTGCCCGGAGCGTAAAGGGTCGCCCCGAGCGCCGTTGCCACCAACAGGCGGTCCGCAGCCGGCAGGATCTCCTCGGGCAGGCGGTGAAACAGCGCATCCGCCCGGTCCGCGGCCAGGAAACCGAAGTGACGCACCGGTCGAACCCCCTGTCGTCGGACCGTTCACTGATCGGGGCGGCCGCACGTCGTCATTTGTGGGCGCCGGACTGGCCAGAACCTACAGCCACAGCCGCTGGTTCCGAAATTCCGCACACTGTTGTCATCAACCGGACAACCTGTTTTCACACAACCGCGACCGTGGCGAACGAGATCGCCACCGACTGGTGGCCGGGCCGTCGACTGCCCGCGGCAGGGCATCAGGGCAGGTCGACCAGCCCGATGGATCAATAGGGCGGATCAACATGGCGGATCAAACAGTCATCCGYGCCCAGCCACCGCTCACGCCGGGCGCCCGCATACACCACGCCGCTGGCCGGTGACCGTGAGCACGACGTATCGTGCCGGACGCGCGTTATCCGATTACCCGCCGCGTAATCTATTCGCTGCCGATCCATTCGCTATTGCGCGTTATGCACAACGCGCAATAGCGAGATGTGTACACGTGACAGGCCGGCGGGCGGGTTCAGCGAAGCACCAGGGCGTCGTCCGGAGGATGCCGCAGCACGATCTGCGCGGCGTCCGGGCCCGGAAGCAGCCGGACACCCCACGGCAGCCGCGCGCCGTCCAGCGGGACCTCCACGGTGTGCTCACCGTGTGCGTGTGCCGCCTCACGGGCGGGTACCCGGGCGAGCACCTGCCCGTCTTCCCTGGTCTGYGGCGGGGTCGTTCCGGACCGGGCGACCAGCAGCAGCTCGGGCAGGAGCCCTTCCGCGCGCACCTGTACACGCAGCGTACGACGACGCCAGCCCACCCGGGCCACCATATAACTGACCATCGCCGCATCCTCCCGCATCTGTTGCTGTTGCGGCTGGTGCTCCTGTTGCGGCTGCTGCTCCTGCTGCTCCTGCTGTGGCTGCTGTGGCTGYTGCTCCTGCCGTGGCTGCCCCTGGTAGGGCTGCTCCTGCTGTGGCTGTTGGTCCGGCTGGACCAGCGAACTGGCCCCGGTCGGCGGGTCCGCGGAAGCCCCCGCGCTCCCGGCAGCCTGCCGGTCCTCGGCAGCCCGCTGGTCTCCGGCAGCCTGCTGGTCTCCGGCAGCCGCTGGATCCGCGGGATCCGCGGATGTCGAGGGATGTGTCGAGGGGTGCGCGGCCCGCCAGCCCTCCTGGCCACCCGCTGCCGGGGCCGAGACGTCCACGCGAAGCGGCGGATTCGGGCGGGCATCCTGTTCCGCCCGGACCGCCGGCCGGGCCAGGATGCCCGTTCCCGGCGGTACCGCGGTCAGCGTCCCGCCGATATGCACCAGCGGATAGCAGGCGATGAAATACGCCGAGCCGTCCGACGGCGCGGCCAGGTGCCAGCCGCCTTTTATCTCCAGGCTCGTGTTGGTGACCTTCGCCTGGTCCGCCTCGGGATCGTCGGGCCCGGTCGGCAGCTGGTCCCGACGCCACAGGACCCGGGCCTCGGTGATCCCCAGCGGCATCCGGAAGGACAGCACGATCTCCTCGCCGCGGTCGTCGGCACGCAGCTCCGTGATCTCCCCGACGATCAGGTGCCGTACCGCCCTGCCGACCACGGCCCGGCCGGCCAGTACGGTCACCGGGACGTACTCCAGCTCGCCGGCCGCCGACAGATCGACCAGGTGGCCGCTGTCACTGGACCCGACCAGCCGGGCCGGATCGGCGATCCGCGCCAGGTCCACCTCGGTGTCCTCGACCGCGAGCGGATGCCCCGGCGGCGAGCTCGACAGACCCGACTGCGAGCTCGGCTGCGGATCGTTCGGGGGCACCGCGTAGATCCGCACCTCGCTGCCCGCCGGCGCGTTCCAGCGCAGCATGGTGCGGCCCGCGGCGGTGGTGACCTGCAGATCACGGATCGCCGGTGGACGCGGTATCACCGTCGCCATGGTCGACGCCCCGTCCGTACGCGCGGGAACAGCGTCCGCGTCATGGAACTCGACGTAGACCTGGTAACGGTATGTGACACCTGCCTGGACGGCGGAGTCGACGTACTGACCGGCGTTCGCCCTGGTCCGCCGCGTCGGAAGCCGCACCGGCGACGATTCGTCCACGGTCCGCTCGATCGTGACCGCGTCCACCGGACCGTCCAGGCGCCAKGACAGCTTCACCGCGTCACCGATCTGCTCCGCGCGCAGCTCGGTGACGTCCCGCATGACCACGAGCCCGGGTGTGCGTACCGGTACCGACCGTCGGCTGCCGACGATCGCGGTCACCTCGTAGCGGACCATCACCCCCACCGGCACTCCGGCGTCGACGAGCTCCGTGGACCCGGTGGTGCCCAGGCTGTGTTCCGGCGCGACCACCCGCTCCGGGTCGCTCGCGTCCCCGAACAGGCGGACCACCCGGTAGGACACCGGGGCGGCGCTGGACAGGGAGGCGCGCCACCGCAGGACCACCCCGCCGTCCTGCTCGGTCGCGGTCAGGTCCCGGGGCGGCTCGAGGGGCAGCGCGGCCAGCGCCGCCAGCGCCTCGCGGCTGTCGGCCGCCGTGGCGAGCACCGCGGCCAGGGCGTTCTCCTGGTCGGGGGCGGGCAGCTCCCGGGCCGCGGCGACCCGGCGGTGGATGACGTCCTGATGGGCGACGAGTTCGGCGAGCACCTCCTCGGGGGTGCGCCCGTCCGGGCCGGGCACGTCGCGGGCGTGGGAGACCAGCCACCGTGCCCCGTCGGTGGCGGCATCCGCGCGCCGGGCCTCACGGTTGTCCACCAGCGCCCGCCAGCCGGCGTCGGCGGCGGCCAGCGCCGCCTGCACCCGCGCGCCGAGTTCTTCGGCCTCCCGCGCGGCGGCACCGTCGAGCAGCGCCAGCACCGGGCGGGCGGCGGCCAGCAGCTCGCCGGCATAGCGAACCCGGCCGGCGTCCAGCGCCCGACGGATGGCGAACACCGCCTCGGCGGCCTCCCGCGCCTGGCGCATGCTCCGCCCGCAGGAGCGGCAGGCCACCGCGGCGGCCTCGGTCTCCCGCCCGCACGAGGGGCACGCGGTGTACAGCTCGGTGTCGCAGTAACGGCAGATCCGCGAGCCGTCCACCGGCTCTGGACGGCAACACTGCGCACACACCACGTAGTCGAGGAAGACCCCGGTCGTCACGGCCGCGCCCAGCTCCCGGGCGACGCCGAGCAGCAGGGTCTTGGCCTGCGCCGTGGACAGGCCCGACCCACTCGACAGGATCTCCCGTACCAGCCCCTCGAACGCGGCCGGTCCCAGTTCGCCGTCGAGAACGATGTGCTCCTCGACCCGTCCCCGGATCTCCTCCCGGGCGTCCGCGACCAGGCCGGCGGTGTAGGCGGCCGGATCCCCGTCCAGCAGCCTGGTGCGCACCTGCGCGAGCAGGTCCGCGATCACCGTCTTCTCACGGTCGTGCGGACGCCGCTGGTTGCGTTCCAGCGCGATCTCGTAGGCTGCCCGGATCCGTTCCGGCGGCGAGTCGGCCGGAACGCCCAGGAAGGCCCACAGGGAGGCGGTGGCGGCCCGGTTGCCGACCCGTAGCTGCCGCAGTTCGACCAGACGGTCCCGGATCTGGCGGCGTACCCCCGCGGCGAGGGGCTCGATCCCGTCCCCCCAGCCGTCCTCGATCACCTGCTCACCGGCGAGGACCGCGTCGAACTGCTCGGTGGTCACCCCGTCGGCCGCCGCCAGCCGGCGCAGCCCGGCCACCCGGGAACGCGGCACCCCGCCGAAACGCTCACGCACGGTCGCGAGGTTGCGGGCCACCTTCGCCAGCCGTTCGGCCTGCCCGGCCTGGCGGGCCGCCAGTACCCGGGCCCGGAGCTGGTCACGGGTGGCGGCGTCCAGCAGCGGCGCCTCCCACTCCGCCCGCCGCCGCACCAGCGTCGCGGCGAGCGACGCGTACCGGGTCGCGTTCCGCTGCCGCTGCAGGAAGGCCATGACGGCGGCCAGCTGCTCGCGTACCTGCGCGTCGGTGTGGACGACATCCGGGTCGAGGGCCGCGACGAAAAAAGGATCGTCGAGATCCAACGAGGACCGGCGGTGCAGCTCCGCCAGCACGCGCTGGCGATAACCACTGCCGTCGAACGCCGCGCTCACCGTCCCACCTTCGTCCCGTCCCTGCCGCGGGGCAGGTGAAACCCGTGCCTGTACAGCCCGTGCCCGTCCTGGACACAGCCTGGAACATTCACCATATGTACTGGACGAGGCAATGTACCGGCCAGAACTGCACCTTGCCCACTCCTGGTGACACCCCACACAGGTCAGGCCATGCCGGTGGGCACCCTTCGTGGACACATGTCCGGTGGATGCCGGCCGTCCGCGTCAGCGCCCCCGTCGGCCGGCTTCCATCAGCCACGCCCTAGTCGCGCTGTTTGAGCAGTGTGACCTTCCTGCCCTCCTCGTCCCGCATCGCCTCGCTGCCGACCCCGGCCTTCACCTGCAGGAGCAGGGGCTCCTTCGCGCCGGGATGGGTGGCGGTGACCCGGATGGTCTGGTCCGGGCGCATGAAGAAGGTGACTTCGACTGGTGTGCCGCGGGGATGGCCACCCGGGATACCGGCGATGGCACCCTCAACGATCACCTTGTTGTCCTCCGGCACGGGCGACTCGGCGCTCGTGCCCTGCTCGAACACGCGGATGTCGACCTCGGCCTGGTTGTCGGAGACCGTGTAGAAGGTCCGCGTCACCTCGATCGGCAACGGGTCGTTGCGGTGCGCCAGGAACGCGGCGACCGTCTTGCCCCTGTCCTCGGCAAAGATCCCGAAACCGCGCGAGGTCACGTTGACGATCTTCGTTTTCACCAGGTCCGCCACGGCGGTGGTGTCCAGCCCGAAGCTGTCGGCCGCCCCGGACGCCGCCTGCCGCACGTCGGCCGGCTCCGCCGCCTCCAGGCCCTCCCCCTCGGCGAGCCTGCCCTTCGCGACCAGATCGTCGATGACCTGGCGTTCCAGCTCCTTCTTCTGCCCGAACACCGCCGCGCCCTTGGCCACCGCAAGATCGGGGTCGACGAGACGGGGAGTCAGGCCGAACTCCTCGGTCAGCTTCCGGGTGATGGCGGGGCTCTTGCTCATCCCCCCGACGAGCAGGCAGACGTCGACGTKGTCGACACCGCGCTCCTTCGCCCGGTCGAGCACCGAGCCGGTCAGGTCGAGCGTGCGCTGCAGCAACGGCGCCGTGATCTCCTCAAGATCGGCGCGGGTGACGGTCACGCTCGTGCGCCGGCCGGCATGGACCACCAGCACGTCCACGCTCTCCCGGCCCGAGAGCGCCAGCTTCGCCTCCTCCGCCGCGGTCAGCAGCTCCTGCTCGTCGTAGACGTCGTCGAGCGGGTCGCCTGCGTCGGGCTGCGCCTCGACGAACTTCTGCGCGAGGAAGCGCACCAGCTCGGCGTCCCAGTCGGCGCCGCCCAGCTCGTGGTCGCCGTCGGTGGCGACCACCGTGATCTCGTTCTCCGACAGCCGGATGACCGTGGTGTCGAAGGTGCCGCCGCCGAGGTCGTAGACCAGCACGGTGGACTCCGCCGCGCCGCCCCGCGCGAACCCGTAGGCGAAGGCGGCTGCGGTCGGCTCGTTGATGATGTCGACGACGTTCAGCCCGGCGAGCGTCCCGGCGAGTTTCGTCGCCTTGCGCTCCTCGTCGCCGAAGTAGGCGGGCACGGTGATGACCACGTCGGTCACCGGGTTCCCGGTCACCCGCCGCGCGTCGGCGGCCAGGGCCTTGAGCACGAGGCTGGACACCGCGGAAGCGCTGTACTCCTCGCCGTGGACGACGAACCGCCAGTCCGCCTCGCCCATGTGCCGCTTGACCAGGCTCGCCACGTCGTCCGGACGGATCCGGGCCTGCCGCTTGGCCTGCGTGCCGACGACGAAGCTGACGTCGCCGTCGGCCGACTCGTCGAAGAGCACCACCGACGGTGTGGTCGGCTGCGACTCGATGTTACGGATGACGTCCGGGCGTCCGTACTCGTCCACCTGGGCGATACACGAGTACGTCGTTCCCAGGTCGATCCCGAACACCTTCGTCCGCGTCATGTAGCTTCCCTCCGCCAAACTGCGGCCACCGCCCAGGGCCCGAGCACACGAAGAACAGATCGCGCTGCCCGCGACCCCCGTCGGCCAGGGGCACCAGACCTCCTGGGCCGGCCGGGCCGGTTCCCGGCGCCCGGATTCGGCGGGGAACCGGGCGCCGGGAACCATGGCCGCGCGGTTGTTGGCCCTCTTTGTCGGCCTTCTGCTGTTGTCGGCCCTCTAGT
>NZ_MOME01000013.1:0-229785 GCF_001983005.1 Protofrankia sp. BMG5.30
CTAGTGTGCCCGAAAGACCTCCACCTCGGCTGGACGCACCACGATCGACTCACCACGGACGAACCCGGGTTTGACGGTTCGGGCGATCGTCCGGTCGCGCTTGGCGTCGTCCGTACCGATACGGCGTACGCCGACGTGCCGGGCCGGATCGAAGGGCATGCCCACGACCGCGGTGTACGGGCGGACGTCCACGGCGACATCCATGATCTGCAACAACTGCGTACGCAGGATACCGGCGACGCTCTGGCCGTCGTCCGCGCCCAGGCTCGTCATCTGGTCGTGCAGCCGCATCAGGCCCCGCAGCAACGGCGACATCGCCTCGGTCAGCTCGCCCGCCCGCAACCGGGTGTTCTCGGCGTGCAGGCGATCCACCAGGTCGGCGTCGTGACGCCGGAGCCTGGCCAGTTCCTCGACCCGCCGGGCCAGGTCGTCCAGGCGGACGGCGACGGCGGCGGCCGCGGAACCATCGGCGCTGCCGTCGATGACGGCGTTCTCGGCGGGAACCTCGTTCTCGTCGGCGGGAACCTCGTCCTCGGCCGCGGCCTTCTCCTCGGCGACGGTCGCATCGGCGACAGTGCCGTCGGTGACAGCGCTATCGGTGACAGCGCTGTCGGTGACGGTGTCGACGGGCCCGCTGGCAACGCCCTGCCCGCCAGCGGGCCTGCCGGTGGCACCAGCCGCGGGGGGCCGTGTCGGGGGCTGCTCTGCGACGACGGTCACGACCGGTTCCACCGGTGGGAGGTCGGCCGGCGGGGCGTCACGTCCGGCGTCCCCGGCCTCTCCTGCGYCGGCCACGATCTCCCCCGGGTCTGCCTCGTCGCCGTTGTCACCCGGCGGCACCGGATGTGGCGTATCGGCCACCGACCCGTGCCGTAGTCGGGATGTCGAAGCAGGCCCACCGTCCGCGGGCGGTACCGGCACCGGCCGGGTCACCGCCGCTTCCACTCCCCGGCCGCGCGCAGCCACATCCCCTCGCCCCCCTGATCCCGGCCCTGTTGACCGTTTGCTGTCTATATGCGCCTACTTACGTCCCGGAGTCCAGTTCAGACCCCAGCCGAAGGCCCGGTCAAGCTCCTGGTGGCCGCCGACATAGCGCACCTCCCTGTTCACGATGAGGTCGTTGCCGCCCTGGTTGGTCAGCAGCGCGATCGCGCACATCCGGGCGCTACCGGCCCGCTCGTCCAGCCGGACCTCGATGGGCGCGCCCCGCGCCGGGGTGAGGGTCACCACCGCGCCGGCCTGGTCGAAGTTCGGGACGCCGGAATAGATGAAAGCGAAGATCAGCAGACGGCGGATCTCCGAGACGTGGGCGAGGTTGACGAACAGGTTCTCCCCACCGGTGGAGGCACCGGTACGGTCGTCGGCGTCGAGCTGGACGTACGGGGGTGTCTCGAAGGAGCCGAACGCGTTACCGAGCGCCTGCACGACCCCTTTACGGCCGTCGGCGAGCTCGTACAGGCTGGCCAGATCGAGGTCGATCCCGCCCTGCCCGGCGCTCAGCACCCGCTTGAGGAGGCCGCCCCGGCCGCCGGCACCCGCCGCGCCCTGGGCGTTCCAGTTGAGGTTGACGTGCAGCCGCCCGCCGCCACCCTGCTTGCTCAGGGAGACCGAGGGCGAGCTCTTGGTCAGGGTCACCTTGTTCAGCGACACCCCGGGCGTGCCGGACGGCGAGCCGGCGGATGAGCCGGACGACGAGTCGGCGGATGAGTCGGTAGATCGCTTGGTGTAGTCGATGGACATGTTCCGCTCCCTTGTGGTGGTCGTGTCAGCAAGCCGGACGGCCTGTTGCCGGATCGCCGCGAACCCCCCCGTGGTGGTGGCACGTACTGGTGGTGGYACGTACACGGTCAAGGATCTTCGCTGTCCTGAACGCCACCGTCCATGGACGGCGCTGTCCATGGACGCACGACTGTCATGAACGGGCAGTAACGATCTCACGCTGCCGTTCGTCCGGGCCGTCGCCCTCATCCGCACCGGCACCCCGCTCCTTGTTCCGGCGCAGGAGGGAGGAGATCAGGGCAACTCCGATGAACCCGACGCCGACGAGACCAGTGATGATCTCCGGGACCTCGGTCTCGATGCTGATGGCGAGGATCACCGCGAGCGCACCGATGGCGTAGTGGGCTCCGTGCTCCAGGTAGACGTACTCCTGCAGGGTGCCCTTGCGGACGAGGTAGACGGTGATCGACCGGATGTACATGGCGCCGATACCGAGCCCGGCCGCGATGACGAAGATCTCCTGCGTGATCGCGAAAGCACCTACCACGCCGTCGAAGGAGAACGACGCGTCCAGCACCTCCAGATACAGGAACAGGAAGAACGCGGCCTTTCCCGACGCGAGGACCAGCGCGTTGGGACCGCCTTTACCGCCGGTCGCCTCCGCCGCGGACGCGGCTCCCGCGGGCACCACCGCGGTGGCGTCGCCGGTGTCCTTCTCGGCCTCCTCCGCGTCATCGTCGTCGGCTCCCACACCACGCGCCTCGAAGAACTCACCGAGACCACGCACGCCCAGATAGGTGGCGATACCGGCGACACCGGCCGTGAGCACCTGCTGGATCGCGTCACCGGAGAACGCCTCGGCGACGATGAGCAGCGCGATGAGCCCGACCACGACCGACAGCACGTCGAGGTGCCCCGCCCTGCGCAGCGGCTCCTCGATCCAGCGGAGCCACTGGACGTCACGTTCGGGGTCGAACATGAAATCCAGGAAGATCATGAAGAGGAAGATGCCACCGAAGGCGGCGATGGCCGGATGCGCGTCGTGCAGCCGGGCCGCGTACTCGTCCGGGTTGTTCAACGCGAGGTCGAAGACCTCGATGGGGCCGAGATGGGCGGTGAGCGCGACGATGACGATCGGGAACACCAGGCGCATCCCGAATACGGCGATCAGGATGCCGACGGTGAGGAATATCCGCTGCCAGAACTCGTTCATCCGGCGCAGGATCGTGGCGTTGATGACCGCGTTGTCGAACGACAGGCTTATCTCCAGCACGGCCAGGATGGCGACGATTGCGGCCGTCTTCGGGCCGCCGAGCACACCGGCCAGCGCGACACCGGCCACGGTGATCGCCAGCGACCAACCAAAAATTCGCAGTGCATGCACGAGGACAGGCAACCTTCCTCCGGACCGGGTCTGGCGCGGCACCGGGAGCACCACCCACCGCGCCTCGACCCCGGTCCGGAGCATCGAGGCATCACATCAACCGCACGTCGACCCGGAGCGGGCGCGGCCCAGGTCGTAACCATGCCCTGACCACGCCCGCGCAACTGCGGGGGCCACCCGGCCGTAGACCGCGACCCCGGGCATCGTAACCGGCCGGGCCGACACCACCGGGTAACGGTCAAACCGGGACCATCGGCGTCCGGCACCGGGCGCGGGCCGTCACCAGGCATCCAACGACCCGCCCGCGGCTCACCGGGCGCGGTGGCACCGGCGCTCCCGGTCCGCTTCACCCGGCCCGGGCCGGCCAGCCACGACGGCCGGGCGTCGACGCGGAGGGATCAGACATTGACTCCGTAGTCCCGGGCGATTCCGGCAAGCCCGGACGCATAACCCTGGCCGACAGCCCGGAACTTCCACTCGGCGCCGTGCCGGTACACTTCACCGAAGACCATCGCAGTTTCGGTGGAGGCGTCCTCGGTGAGATCGTAACGCGCGATCTCGGCGCTCCCCACCCCGTTCACGATCCTGATGAACGCATTGCGGACCTGACCGAAGTTCTGCTGGCGTGCATCCGCGTCATAGATCGAAACCGGAAACACCACCTTGTCGACCTCCGCGGGCAGACTGGCGAGGCTCACGTTGATCGCTTCATCGTCACCTTCTCCCTCACCGGTGAGGTTGTCGCCCTGATGCTCGATGGCGCCGTCCGGGCTCTTGAGATTGTTGAAGAAGACGAAGTGGCTGTCCGAGAGGACCTTGCCATCGGATCTGAGGGCAATCGCGCTCGCATCAAGATCGAAATCAGCACCGGTCGTGCTGCGGACATCCCAGCCGAGACCGACGACGATGTTGGTCAGACCGGGTGCCTCCTTGGTCAGCGAAACGTTTCCGCCCTTACTGAGGCTGACTCCCACTTGCTCCTCCTGCTGTCATTGCGATCGGGGCTGTTGCTGTATTTCGGGGCCCTGGCCGCCCCCCGCACCGAACGCGACGCAGCCTACTGGACTCGATCACGCATGCCCACGGCGACGTGGGGTTATGGGGCCTGTGTTCTGCGGGACGAACGGGACCTCTCCAGGGTTCCCGGACGCACGCGCGGGCCCGTCCGGGACGGCCCCCCGGGGCAGCTGGCGACCGCCGGCGCGGCGTGTGCGGGCGGGCGTCGGCGAAGCGCGCCGAGCAGGTGGCGCCCCACCCGCGTGAGCCCGGCGGGCCCGGGTATCCCGGAGCGGGACCGATGACGGACCAGCACGCGCCCGGCACCGGGTCCGGCCGCGAACGCGCATCAACGTGGAGACTTCGATCCGATGCCGACATCCCCCTCCCCCGGCGGAGTACCTCCGTATCCCCAACACGTCCCCACCTGGTGGTCCCACGCTGTTCACGTTGGGGCGCCACCAATCGGTACAGGAGAGGCCGACTATCAAGGGGTGGTTCACCTGGATAAGGTCGCGGCGATGATCGGACGTTCCATAGGCCGGGTTGTCATCTCTGACGTCAGCCCCGCCGTATCCTGTGGGCAGTGGCCGTCGCGGGCAGTCGAGGGTGAGACCCTCACCGTCGCCGCGACGGTATTCCGTGACGGGCATGATCTGATCGGTGCCAACGTGGCACTGTCAGGTCCGGACGGTCGCGGGAACCCGTTCACCCGGATGCGGCAGGTCACAGCGGGCACCGATCGTTACGAAGCCGAGGTCCGGGTCGATTCGGAGGGCCTGTGGGGCTTCCGCGTCGAGGCGTGGGCCGACCCGGTGGCCACCTGGCGGCACGCTGCCGAGGTCAAGACGGCCGCCGGCCAGAGCACGGACGAACTGTCGGTGGACTTCGAGGACGGCGCCCGGCTCCTGCTGCGCGCCCTGCCCGGGATCCCCGAAGGCCGGCGGGCGGCGGTCCGGCACGCCGTCGACGTCCTGCGCGACGACACACTGACGGATCCGCGCGCGCGGATCGCGGCGGCGTGCGACCCGGCGCTGGTCGACCTGCTCACCCGGTGCCCGCTGCGGGAGCTCATCACCCGCTCGCCCCTGTACCGGATCTGGGTGGACCGGCCCCGGGCCCTGTTCGGAAGCTGGTACGAGTTCTTTCCCCGTTCCGAGGGAGCGAGCCTGCACCCGCCGCGGTCGGGCACGTTCGCGACCGCGGCCGAGCGGTTGCCCGCCGTCGCCGCGATGGGTTTCGACGTGGTCTACCTGCCGCCGATCCACCCCATCGGCGAGGTCAACCGCAAGGGCCCGAACAACACCCTGGTCACGGGCCCCGACGACCCGGGCTCGCCGTGGGCGATCGGCAGTGACGCCGGCGGCCATGACGCCGTCCACCCGGACCTGGGGACGATCGACGACTTCRACGACTTCGTCGCCAGGGCCCGTGCCCTGGGCATGGAGATCGCCCTCGACCTGGCCCTGCAGTGCGCGCCCGACCACCCRTGGGCCAAGGTCCACCCGGAATGGTTCACCGTGCGCAGCGACGGCTCCATCGCGTACGCGGAGAACCCGCCGAAGAAGTACCAGGACATCTACCCGCTCAACTTCGACAGCGACCCGGTCGGGCTCTACCACGAGGTGCTGCGCGTGGTCAGGTACTGGACCTCGCACGGGGTACGGATATTCCGGGTCGACAATCCCCACACCAAGCCGGTCCAGTTCTGGGAGTGGCTCATCGCCGAGGTGAAGTCGGTCGAGCCGGACGTGCTCTTCCTGTCCGAGGCGTTCACCCGGCCGCCCATGATGCGGGCGCTGGCGCAGGTCGGTTTCACCCAGTCATACACCTATTTCACCTGGCKCAACACGAAGTCGGAGCTGGAGWCATACGGCCGGGAGCTGCTCGAAACCGCACACTACATGCGTCCCAACTTCTTCGTCAACACCCCCGACATTCTGCCCGGCTACCTGCAGGAGGGCGGTGAGGCGGCATTCAGGATTCGCGCGGTGCTGGCATCGATGATGTCGCCGTCGTGGGGAGTCTACGCGGGTTACGAGCTGTTCGAGAACGCTCCCGTACGAGCCGGCAGCGAGGAGTACCTGGACTCCGAGAAATACCAGTACCGACCACGGGACTGGGCCGGCGCTGAAAACGCCGGACGCTCGCTCGCACCATATCTTGCCAGGCTGAACCGGATACGCAGGGAACATCCGGCGCTGCACTGGCTGCGCAACCTTCGTTTTCACCATGCCGATGGCGACGATTTCCTCGTCTTCTCCAAGCGCTCCGGGGGGGCAGCGGGCGACGACTGCATCCTGGTCGTCGTCAACCTGGATCCGCACAACACCCGGGAGACGACCGTCCGTCTCGACATGCCCGCCCTCGGTCTCGAGTGGCGGGAGACATTCGACGTTCACGACGAGATCAGCGGGGCTGACTACACGTGGGGGCAAGAGAATTACGTCCGGCTGGACCCGGTGACGGAACCAGCTCACATCCTCGACGTCCGGCGCAGGGCATGAGTGCCAGGGACACCGGAACCACCGAGGACGACAGGGGCGCCGAGGGAGCCAGAGGCGCCGGGGACACCAGGAGCACCGAAAGCAGGAGCACCGAAAGCGGGCCGTCGGCCGGCGACGCCAGGCCACCGTCGGCCGACGAACTGTCCCGCGACCCGCTGTGGTTCAAGCGGGCGGTCTTCTACGAGGTCCTCATCCGCGGCTTTGCCGACTCCAACGGCGACGGCACGGGCGACCTGCGCGGGCTCACCGGCAAACTCGACTACCTGAGCTGGCTCGGGGTCGACTGCCTGTGGCTGCTGCCGATCTACGAATCACCGCTGCGGGACGGCGGGTACGACATCTCCGACTACTTCCAGATTCTTCCGGAGTTCGGCGACCTCGGGGACTTCGTCAACCTGGTGGACGAGGCCCACCGCCGAGGCATCCGGATCATCGCGGACCTGGTCATGAACCACACCTCCGACCAGCACCCGTGGTTCCTGGCCTCCCGCAGCGACCCGGACGGCCCATACGGCGACTTCTACGTGTGGTCGGACACGGACCAGAAGTTCCTCGACGCCCGGATCATCTTCGTCGACACGGAGAAGTCGAACTGGACCTGGGACCCGGTGCGCGGCCAGTACTACTGGCACCGTTTCTTCTCCCACCAGCCCGACCTCAACTATGATAATCCGGACGTCCAGGAAGCCATGATCGAGGTGCTGCGCTTCTGGCTGGACCTCGGTATCGACGGATTCCGGCTGGACGCCGTCCCGTACCTCTACGTACGGGAGGAAACCAACGGCGAGAACCTGCCGGAGACCCACGAATATCTGCGTCGAATCCGCAAGGAGTTCGACGCGAAATACGCCGACCGGGTGCTGCTGGCCGAGGCGAACCAGTGGCCGTCCGACGTCGTCCAGTACTTCGGCGACGACGACGAGTGTCATATGGCGTTCCATTTCCCGTTGATGCCACGGATCTTCATGGCTGTCCGCCGGGAGTCCCGTTACCCCATCTCGGAGATCCTGGCGCAGACACCGGCGATCCCGCCGAACTGCCAGTGGGGCATCTTCCTGCGCAACCACGACGAACTGACCCTGGAGATGGTCACCGACGAGGAACGCGACTACATGTACGCCGAGTACGCGAAGGACCCGCGCATGAAGGCGAACATCGGGATACGCCGACGCCTCGCCCCGCTGCTGGAGAACAGCCGTGACCAGATGGAGCTCTTCACCGCGCTGCTGCTCTCGCTGCCCGGTTCACCGGTGATCTACTACGGCGATGAGATCGGCATGGGTGACAACATCTACCTGGGTGACCGGGACGGTGTGCGGACGCCGATGCAGTGGTCCCCGGACCGCAATGCCGGTTTTTCCACGAGCGATCCGGCCCGGCTCTACCTGCCACCCATCATGGATCCGGTGTACGGGTACCAGGCGCTGAACGTCGAGGCCGGGCAGCGGATGCCGACGTCCTTTCTGGCCTGGACCCGGCGGATGATCGAGGTGCGTAAGCGGCATCCGGTCTTCGGCCTCGGCAGTTTCGAGGAGTTCCCGGCGTCCAATCCGTCCGTTTTCGCCTTTGTCCGGGAGTTCGGCGACGACCGGGTGCTCTGCGTGGCCAACCTGTCACGTTTCGCCCAGCCGGTGGAGCTCGACCTCCGCAGGTTCACCGGAATGGTGCCGGTCGAACTGCTCGGCGGGGTGCGCTTCCCGCCGATCGGGGAACTGCCGTACCTGTTGACCCTGGCCGGACACGGACACTACTGGTTCGCGCTCACTCGGGCGGGGGAACTGGGCTCCTGACGGGCCGGGACGTACCGACCGGTCAGACATACGGCAGGGTAGGGCGTACACGTCCGAGGATGGTCGCCAGATGGTGGCGCGCGAGGAGGTCGACGATGGTGGGCGGCAATTCTGATCTGGTCGCCCTCCTGACCTCCTGGCTGCCGCGGCAGCGCTGGTTCGCCGGCAAGGGCCGGCCCTGGGCCGGCCTGCGTGTCGTCCGCAACGTGCGGCTGTCCGACCTGCTGCACCACTTCGTCGTCGAGGTCCGCTATGCCGACGGCGGGCTGGCCGACCACTACCAGATACCCCTGGTGGTGCGGCCGGACGCGCCCTACGGGCACGAGGCCTTCTTCGTCGGCAAGTCCGCCGACGGGCTGATCTACGACGGGCTGCACGATCCGGACGGCAGCGCCGCCCTGCTGGCGTTCATCCGTGGCCGGACGGCCCACGACGGGCTCGTGCCGTACACGCTGGAGGAGTTGGAGCTCTTCCCCGCCCATGTGATCGGCGCGGAGCAGTCCAACACCTCGGTCGTGTACGGCGACGCCTACATCCTGAAGGTCTTCCGGCGGCTGTGGCCGGGGACGAACCCGGATCTGGAGATGACCCGCGCGCTCGCCGACGCGGGCAGCCCCAGCGTGGCCCGGCCGCTGGCCTGGCTGGACGGTGTTCTCGACGGCCAGCGCACCACGTTCGCGTTCATGCAGGAGTTCCTCCGCAGCGGCACCGAAGGCTGGCGGCTCGCCCTCGCCAGCGTCCGGGACCTCTACGCGGAGGCGGACCTGCACGCCGACGAGGTCGGCGGCGACTTCGCGGCCGAGTCCGAGCGGCTGGGCGCGGCCACCGCGGACGTGCACCGCATCATCGCCGAGACGCTTCCCACGGCTGTCGGCGATGCCGAGACCCTGCGGGCGCAGGCCACCGGGATGCACAGCCGGCTGGACGCCGCGATCAGGGCCGTCGAGCAGTTGCGGGCCTTCGAGACGGGRCTGCGCGCCGCCTACGACGAGCTCGCCCGTCAGACGTCACCGGTCGCCCTGCAGCGCGTGCACGGCGACTACCATCTGGGTCAGGTGCTACGGGTCGACTCGGGGTGGGTACTCTTCGACTTCGAGGGCGAACCGGCACGTCCGCTGGCAGAACGCACAGCACTACAGTCCGTCCATCGTGATGTCGCCGGCATGCTCCGATCATTCGACTACGCAGCCCAGTCGTTGTTGTTGGAACGGTCGCTGTTGGTGGAACGGGAGGACGAGTCCGGACTCAGATATCGCGCGCAGGAATGGGCGACTCGCAACCGTGACGCCTTCTGCGCCGGGTACGCCAGCGTCCGYGGGCACGACCCACGCGAGGAAGCTGCCCTGTTGCGAGCGTTCGAGCTCGACAAGGCTGTGTACGAAGTCGTCTACGAGGCCCGTCACCGCCCATCGTGGCTGCCGATCCCRCTCGGTTCGGTCGAACGGCTGACCTCCACGGACTGATGACTACGTTCTAAGGATGGCGTGTTGCCCATGATCGGTCCTGACGGCGCGGCAGGTGGAGTCGACGAGGGCCAGCCAGGCAGTTGTCGTCGCGACGCCAGCGGTCCTCCGAGTGACGCCAGCTCCGGGCTCGCCCGTTCCCCGCTGCCGGCCATGGCCATGGCCGGACACGGCGGCGRCCGCCGGGGCAACGACCACGACGACGCCGGATATGACGACACCAGGTATGACGACGCCAGGTATGACACCAGGTATTCCGAGGGCGGCGGATATCCCGAAACGGCCTACCGGGACGGCGGACGTGACCGCGGCGAGCACACCGCGGCCCAGCACGACAGGGCGGAACGGGGCACGACCGGGCAGAGCGGGGCGGAGCGGGACGCCGGCGGCCAGGACGCCCCGGCGTCGTCCCCCCCGTCCCTGCTCGTCGACACCGCCGAACTTGAGCGGCTGGTGAACGGCTCGCACCACGATCCGCATCACATCCTCGGCGCCCATCCCCACGGCGACTGGACGATCGTGCGGGCCCTGCGGCCGGACGCGGTGGGCGTGGTCGTCATCACCGAGAACGAGCGGTTCGAGTGCACCCGGCTGCACACGGCCGGGGTGTTCGCCGTGGCGCTGCCGACCGGCGCCGTTCCCGGCTACCGGCTGGAGGTCCAGTACTGCGACGCCACGCACGTCGTCGACGACCCCTACCGCCACCTGCCCACCCTCGGGGAGATGGACCTGCACCTCATCGGTGAGGGCCGCCACGAACAGCTGTGGAAGGCACTCGGCGCACGGGTGCGCCGCTACCCGGACAGCACCGGCACCGCCGAGGTCAGCGGGGTCGGTTTCGCCKTGTGGGCGCCGAACGCCCGCGGGGTGCGGGTGGTCGGCGACTTCGACTTCTGGGACGGCCGGGCCTACCCGATGCGCTCGCTGGGAGCGACCGGCGTCTGGGAGCTGTTCGTACCCGGCATCGGCGCCGGCTGCCGGTACAAGTACGAGATCCTCGGCTTCGACGGTGTCTGGCGGCAGAAGGCCGACCCGCTCGCGCTGCACACCGAGAACCCGCCGGCCACGGCGAGCGTCGTCTTCGAGTCCGACTACACCTGGAGTGACGAAGCGTGGCTGGCGCGGCGCAGGCGCACCGCGTGGCACGCCATGCCGATCTCGGTCTACGAGGTGCATCTGGGTTCCTGGCGTCGAGGGTTGTCGTACCGCCAGCTCGCCACCGAGCTCGTCGCCCACGTGCGGGAGATGGGCTTCACCCACGTCGAACTGCTGCCCGTGGCCGAGCATCCCTTCGGTGGTTCGTGGGGCTACCAGGTGTCGGCCTACTACGCCCCGACATCGCGGTTCGGCGACCCCGACGACTTCCGCTACCTCGTCGACCAGCTCCACCAGGCCGGCATCGGTGTGATCGTCGACTGGGTGCCGGCGCACTTCCCCCGGGACGTCTGGGCGCTGGGCCGCTTCGACGGCACCCCGCTGTACGAGCACCCCGACCCCCGCCGCGGCGAACAGCCCGACTGGGGGACGTACGTGTTCGACTTCGGGCGTCCCGAGGTGCGCAACTTCCTGGTCGCGAACGCGGTGTACTGGTTCGAGGAGTTCCACATCGACGGGCTGCGGGTGGACGCCGTCGCCTCCATGCTCTACCTGGACTACTCCAGGGCCGAGGGCGAGTGGATCCCCAACATCCACGGTGGCCGGGAGAACCTGGACGCGGTGTCGTTCCTGCAGGAGACCAACGCCACGGTCTACCGGCGCGTCCCGGGCGTGATGATGATCGCCGAGGAGTCGACGGCCTGGCCGGGGGTGACCCGCCCGACACATCTGGGGGGTCTGGGCTTCGGTTTCAAGTGGAACATGGGCTGGATGCACGACACGCTCGACTACCTCTCCCGGGCGCCGGTGTTCCGCGTGTACCACCACCACCAGATGACCTTCTCCATGATGTACGCGTACTCGGAGAACTTCGTCCTCCCGCTCAGCCACGACGAGGTGGTGCACGRGAAGGGCTCGCTGCTGCGCAAGATGCCCGGTGACCGCTGGCAGCAGCTGGCCAACCTGCGCGCACTCTACGGCTACATGTGGGCGCACCCGGGCAAGCAGCTGCTGTTCATGGGCGGGGAGTTCGCCCAGGAGGCCGAGTGGTCCGAGGCCCGGTCGCTGGACTGGTGGCACCTGGACGACCCGGACCACCGGGGTGTGGCCACGCTGCTGAAGGACCTCAACGGGGCCTACCGGGCCACCCCCGCCCTCTGGGAACGGGACATCTCCCCGGAGGGGTTCTCCTGGATCGACGCGAACGACGCCGAGAACAACGTGTTCTCGTTCCTGCGGTGGGCCGCCGACCCCACGGCCGACCCGGCTGGCGGCCCGGCTGGCGGCCCGGCCGCCAGTACCGCGACGAGCGGGCGGGTACTCGCCTGCGTCACCAACTTCTCCGGCGTCCCCCACACCGGCTACCAGCTCGGACTGCCGTTCGCCGGCCGCTGGCGTGAGCTCATCAACACCGACGCCACCGAGTACGCCGGCAGCGGGCTGGGGAACCTGGGTTCCGTGCTCGCCGTGGAGGCCACCCGCCACAACCAGCCGGCGTCGGTGACGCTCACCCTGCCCGCCCTGAGCACCCTGTGGCTGTGCTACGAGGGCGCCGCCCAGAACTGACCAGCTGACGGGCACGGGCCAGCTGGAAACAGGTCGACCGGGACCGACCAGCCGGCCGGACGCCCCGTGCTGCCGGCCCGGCGAGGCTCGCCGGGCCGGTGAGGGGCGCTCGACCAGATGGAACCCAGATGGAAAACGCCCGGAACGCCGGGACCAGAACGCCGGAAAATGCCTAGAACAGGGCGGCGGCGAGGGCTCGGCGGGCCGGGGCGACCGCCGGCTCGCCGTCCCCCAGCGCCTGGAACAGGCCGACAAGGTGGGCCCGGACGCGTTCCCGCTCGTCGCCGGTGGTCCGCCGGACGACGCCGACCAGCCGGGTCAGGCCCGTCTCGATCTCGCCCTTGGCGACCAGGACGTCGGCCAGCATGATGGCCGCCTCGACGTCGTCGGGGTCGGCCGCCAGCCGGGCGCGCAACGCGGTCGCGTCGATCGTCGCCACCCGCTGGAAGAGATCGACGCGGGAGAGCCCCAGCACCGCGTCCTGGTCACCGGGGGCCTCGGCGAGCCGTGCGCGGTAGGCCGCCGCGGYGGCGTCGAGGTCACCGCGGGCGAGCGCCTCCTGCGCGGCGGCATGGTGCGGGTCGGCTGCGGCCGCGTCCGGCCCGCCGGGCAGGCCGTCGGTGGCCTCGTCGACGAGCGCGAGCAGCTGGTCGAGCCAGGCCCGCACCTCGCGTTCGGGCAGGGCGCCGGTGAACTCACCGATGATCCGCCCACCGATGATCGCCTTGACCGCGGGAATGCCCTGGACGGCCGCGGCCTGGGCGAGCTGCGGGTTCGCGTCCACATCGATCTTGGCGAGGACCCAGCGTCCGCCGTCGGCTTCCGCCAGCCGCTCGAGGATGGGGCTGAGCTGCTTGCACGGGCCGCACCAGCTGGCCCAGAAGTCGACCACCACCGGGACCTGCATGGACCGCTGCAGGACCTCCGTGGCGAACGTGGCCTCRCTGACGTCCACGACGACGGGCTGCGCCGGGGCGCCCGGGCCCGCCTGGGCGGTTCGCGCCGCACCCGCGGCGGTGGCCGCCGGCCGGGTGGGCGCGGGCTTGGGGTCGAGCGGGACCGCGCCGGCGAAGCGGAGGCCGGCGAGTTCGTCAGAAAGCCGTGGATCTGAGGGCGAGGCGTTTCGCGATCTGGCGGGCCCTGGTCCTGACGATCGGGGCCCGGACGACATGGGTGACCTCCGTGGCATGACTCCATCGTTGCATCCGAGCAGCGAAACCGGACAGCGCCTCGGTGTACCGGGCGCCCACGGCCGGTCAGCATCGCGCCTCCGACCAGCCCACAACCAGCTCGGCAGCCATCACGGACCAGACAAAATCCGTCCAACCCGGCCAGGTTGGCCCACCTGGCCGGGCAGCGGTCACTGTTGGGTCATTCCTGGGCCAGGCGCCGTTCGATCGAGGCGACCTTGGCGTGTATCGCGTCGGTGGCCCCCTGGCGGATGTCGGCCTTGAGTACCAGGCTCACCCGTCCGGACCTCGCGGCCACGGCCTCGACCGCCCGGCGCACGACGTCGATGACCTCGTCCCACTCCCCCTCGACCGTCGTGAACATCGCCGACGTCTCGTTGGGCAGGCCGCTGGCGCGGACCACCCGCACCGCCTCGGCGACCAGGTCGCCGACGTCCTCGCCGGTGCCGATCGGGGTCACGCTGAACGCTACGAGCATGGTTCAAGATCTACCATGGCTGCCACCACCTTCGTGCCGGTATCGGCGAGCCTGCCGGGATTGGTGAGTGTGCCAGCATTGGCGACGACCAGCCGCCGGATGCTACCTTCTGTGCAGGTTCCATCCCTGGGACGGCATAAACGGACACTCGACCAAACCCGGGACAACGCTCTTCGACGGCACGCCCTACTATTGCCCGCCGTGGAGTGGACGATGCGCAATGACCGGGATGACGAGGCACGGGACGACGAGGCATAGGTGGTTCCACGGACCCTCCTCGACGCGCTGACAAGCCTGGTCGTACTCGTCGGCGCGGATGGCCGCGTCCTCGACGCGGGCGCGGCCGCGAGGACCTTTCTCGGTGAACGACTGGCCGGGACGATCCATCTACGGGACCTGATCGACGTGGTGGAGCCGTCCTCGCGGGTCCGGCTGCGCGATGTCGTGCCCCGGGCGCTCAGCCGTACCGGCCAGTGGCGCGGAACCGTCGATCTCGTCGACACCGCGGGCAACCCGGCGCCCTATCTGCTGTCGGTACGGGCCGATCCCGACGGCGGCTTCGTGATCGCAGCCCAGGACACCGAGGACGTCCGGGCCCGGGAGGCGGCCGAACGGGAGTCCCGGGCGAAGGACGAGTTCGTCGCGCGGCTCGGCCACGAGCTGCGCACCCCCCTCAACGCGGTCCTCGGCTTCGCCCAGCTGCTGGAGCTCGAGCCGCTGGCGCCGGAGCTGCACGACGACGTCGAACGGATCATCACCGGTGGCCGGCACATGCAGGCCCTCATCGACGACGTGCTCGACCTCGCCCGGCTGCGGGCCGGGCGTGGGGACATCAACAAGGGGCCCGTCAACGTCCTGGAGATCGTCCAGGGCGTCGTCGAGCTGGTCGAGCCGCTGGCCGCACAACGCGGGATCCGGCGGGTCATCTCACCGGCCGAACCCCTGGTCGCCGACGCCGACCGGCGGCGGCTGTGGCAGGTCCTGCTCAACCTGGTCGGCAACGCCCTGAAGTACGGCCGTGAGGGCGGCACCGTCCGCGTCGGGATCGTGCCCGTCACCGGGGGCCGGGTGCGGATCGAGGTCGAGGACGACGGCAACGGCCTGCCCCCAGAGGCCATGAACAGGCTGTTCCGGCCGTTTGAACGGCTCGGAGCCGAACGGAGCGGCGTCGAGGGTAGTGGGCTGGGGCTGGCGCTGTCCCACGCCCTGGTCACGGCCATGGGCGGCGTTCTCACCGCGGCCAGCCGCTACCGGGTGGGCAGCGTGTTCGCCGTGGTCCTGGACACCATCGACGTCCGTTTCGACGACGCCTACGGCGACCCGGACGACGATGACGGGTTCGCGCCGGTGCCGGCCGTCACGGACCGGCCGTCGGCGGGATCAGAGCCGGGGACGGAGCCGGTCGACAGCCGCCTGCGGGTCGTGCACGTCAGCGGTGACCCGGCGACCCGGGCGATGGTCACCCACGTGCTGCGCAGCTCGCTGGGAGCGGACACGGTCTGCGTCCCGCGCGCCGCCCTCGCGCTGGACGCCGTGCGGCGCTCCCGGCCGGCGCTGGTGCTGCTGGACCGGATCCTGCCCGACGCGCCGGTCGAGGAACTGCTGCGGGTGCTCGCGGCGGACGCCACCGCCGGGCAGGTCCCCGCTGTCGTCCTCACCACGGACGACGACCCGCGGGATCTGACCAAGCTGCGGCAGGCCGGCGCGGTAGGTGTCGTCGGAGCGCCCCTCGACGTCAACGCGGTGATCGCGGCGGCCGGCCACCTGGCGGTGCGCAACGGCGGACGGCACCAGGCCGCGCACCAGTAGCGCCGGCCCGGCACCCGGCCCGGCGGGAACCGGCCGAATCAGCCGAATCAGCCGAATCAGCCGAATCAGCCGATGATCGCTCCGGTACCGGCTGTCCCGCCGCTGGTCGCCCCGCTGCCGGTCACATCGGCGATCACGCGCTCGGCGGCCGTGTAGGGGTCGAGCGTGCCCGCGACGACCTCGCCCGCGAGCGCGTCCAGCAGGGTCGCGTCCCGCAGGCCGCCCATGCGGGCCCGCAGCTCGGTGAGGGCGATCTGTTCGATCTCGTCGGCGGCCCGCCGACGCCGGCGGGCGTCCAGCACACCCTGCCGGAGCATCCACGCGCGGTGTTCGGCGATCGCGTCCACGATCTCGTCGACGCCCTCCGCACGGGAGGCGACGGTCCTGACCACCGGCGGCTGCCACCGCTGGTCGCTGACCGGCCCGGCCAGGGCGATCATGTGTTTGAGCTCCCGGTAGGTGTGCTCCGCGCCGTCCCGGTCGGCCTTGTTGACCACGAACACGTCGGCGATCTCCAGGATGCCGGCCTTGGCCGCCTGGACGCCGTCGCCCATCCCCGGCGCCAGCAGTACCAGCGTGGTGTCGGCCAGCGAGGCGATGTCGACCTCGGCCTGGCCCACCCCCACCGTCTCGACGAGCACCACGTCGAAGCCGGCCGCGTCCAGCACGCGCAGCGCCTGCGGGGTCGCCCAGGACAGGCCACCGAGATGCCCGCGGGAGRCCAGCGAGCGGATGTAGACGCCGGGGTCGGTGGCGTGCTGCTGCATGCGCACCCGGTCCCCGAGCAGCGCGCCGCCGCTGAACGGGGACGACGGGTCGATGGCCAGGACCCCGACCCGCAGGCCACGGGCGCGGAACGCGCCGACAAGAGCGGACGTCGAGGTCGACTTGCCCACCCCGGGGGAACCGGTGAGGCCGATCACCTGCGCCCGCCCGGCGCGTGGCGCCAGCAGTGCCATGATCTCCCGCAGCTGCGGGGAGGCGTCCTCCACCAGGGAGATCAGCCGGGCGAGCGCCCGTGGGGAGCCGGCGACGGCGGCGTCCACCAGGTCGGCCGGGGCTGCGGAGCGCGTCCGGACCGGCCCGGGCGCCGGGAGCGCCACCGGGGTCGAGCTCACGCCGGGACGCGCAGCACGAGCGCGTCGCCCTGGCCACCGCCGCCGCACAGGCCGGCGGCACCGATACCGCCGCCCCGGCGACGCAGCTCGTAGGCGAGCGTGAGGGCGATCCGGGTACCGGACATGCCGACCGGGTGCCCGAGCGCTATCGCGCCCCCGTTGACGTTGGTGACGTCCGGGCCGATACCAAGGTCGCGCATGGACTGGATGCCCACCGCGGCGAACGCCTCGTTGATCTCGTAGAGGTCCACGTCCGCCGGGGTCAGCCCCTCCTTGCGCAGCGCCGCCAGGATCGCGTTCGACGGCTGGGAGTGCAGGGACGGGTCCGGACCAGCGACGAAACCGTGGTGGCCGACCTCGGCGAGCACCGGCAGGCCGAGCTCGGCCGCCTTGGCCCGGCTGGTGACCACGACGGCCGCGGCGCCGTCGGAGATCTGCGACGCCGAACCGGCCGTGATCGTGCCGTCGGCGGCGAAGGCGGGACGCAGCTTCGCCAGCGAGTCGGCGGTGGTCTCACCGCGAACGCCCTCGTCCTGGCTGATCAGTATCGGGTCGCCGCGACGCTGCGGCACCTCGACCGGGACGATCTCCTCGTCGAACAGGCCGTTCTTGATCGCGGCGGCGGCACGCTGGTGCGACCGGGCGGAGAACTCGTCCTGTTCGGCCCGGCCGATACCCCGCACCGAGTTGCCCCGCTCGGTGCCCTCCCCCATCGCCACCTGGTCGAACGCGCAGGTCAGAGCGTCGTATGCGGTTGCGTCCACCAGCTCGGCGCTGCCGTAGCGGACGCCCGCGCGCAGGGACCGCAACAGGTGCGGGCCGTGTGTCATCGACTCCATCCCACCGGCGACGACGATGTCGAACTCGCCGCTGGCGATGTAGGTGTCGGCCAGYGCGATCGCGTCCAGGCCGGAAAGGCAGACCTTGTTCACGGTGAGCGCGGGAACGCTCAGCGGGATTCCGCCCCTGGCCGCCGCCTGCCGGGAGGTGATCTGGCCCTGACCCGCCTGGATCACATGCCCAACGATCACGTAATCGACCTGGTCGCCACTGATCCCGGCCCGTGACAACGCGGCTTTGATCGCGAACCCACCCAGCTCGACGGCGGAGAAGTTCTTCAGCGAACCGGACAGTTTGCCGATCGGCGTCCGCGCGCCGGCCACGATGACGGAACCAGGCATGAGTGGGCCTCCCGCAGGTACGACAGCGTCTTTGGTAACCATAACGTGATCATGACCAACATGCCGGGCCAGCAGGGGCAACCCGCGTATCCGCGCCGGTGGCGGTCAGGTGTGGCAGCATCCCGGAACGATCCCAGGAGGATGGGCCGGCATGTCGGCGAGACTTCCGCGCTCCCCACATCTCCTTCCTCCACGCCACCGCGACGATCACGGTAATCATAATGATCATGAAAATCCTGGCAGCCGCAACGACCACGAAAGAGAGACAGAGATCGCGATGTTCACCAGAATCGACCATGTCGGCATCGCCGTCCGTGACCTGGAGAAGTCCATCTCCTGGTATGAGACGACGTTCGGCCTCACGGTAGCGTCCCAGGAGATCAACGAGGAACAGGGGGTGCGTGAAGCCATGCTGTTCGTCGCCGACGGCCCCGCGGGCAGCTCCTACGTACAGCTGCTGGAGCCGATCCGACCGGACTCGCCGGTCGGCAAGTTCCTCGCCCGCAACGGCGAGGGAGTCCATCACATCGGCTACGGCGTCGACGATGTCGAGAATGCGCTGGCCTCGATCGGCGCCACGGGGGTCCGACTGGTCGACAAACGACCCCGGCACGGCTCCATGGGCGCCAGTATCGCCTTCCTACACCCGAAGGACACCGGCGGCGTCCTCACCGAACTGGTCCAGGCCACCAGACGCTGATCCCCCACACCGGCCAGCCGGTGGCCTCACCTGGTGGCCCCGACCGGCGAACTKGCGACTCCAGATGATGGCCCCGACCAGCGGATCTCGCGGGCCCTTCCCCGGCGGCCTCCCGCCGACCAGCGCCGCAGCTCCCGTTGTCGACCATCACTGGTGTCAGCCGTCACCAGATGACCGAAAATCCCGAAAACGACGGCCGAGTGATCCGAGAACCACCGACAACGACCCTCACGGAACAAAATACCCCGGAAGGGCCTGAAGGATGTGGATCCGCCGCTGTTCGGACAGCACCGGATCCACATCCTTTTTCGCCCACCACCACCGCCCACATTTTTCCCGCCGCCACCGTCCCCGGATTTCCGCAAAGCGAACACACCCCAAGATCCTTACCTTTCCGGATCATCACCAGATGATCCGGAAAGCACCCTCGACGACCAACCCCAGAGGGTAGGGGTCCCCGGATTTCCGCAAAGCGGAAATCCGGGGCTAAACCCCGCAGCCGGCGGTGAAGGGCGACGCGGTCGTGTTCAGGTCCACCGTTGAGGACGTGGGTGAGCCGACCGTCTGGAAGCTCTCGCCGGACAGACGCCACGTCGTGTACGTGACCGAGTACGTCCGGTCGCTGGCGGCATTGCCGGTAGCGTTGCCGCCGGCGACGACCACGGTCCCGGGTGTTGGGCCGTCGCAGGTGAAGCCGTCACCGTGGGTGCCCGAGAGACCTGCCGACAGCGGCAGTGGCGGCCCGCTCACCTGCCGTAGCTGTCTGGCCGCGATCAGTTTGATCACGGTGAACGTCCTGGTGTCGGCGTTACCAGCGGTCTGGACGATTAGCTCACCGTAGCCGTCGGCGTCGATGTCGATGATCGAGATGGTCGGCGGCGACACCACCTCCGACAGCGCCAGCGTGGCCGGCCCGAACCGGCTGAGCGTGACCACGAGGGTGTTGCCGGACAGTTGCGTCGTGTCGTCCGTGCCGTCGCCGTCGACATCGCCCTTTTTCGCCGGCCGGGACACCGGCTGCGGCAGGGGCGGGGAGTTGACGTTGCTGGGCGAGACGCTGGGCCGCCCGGCCGTCGCGCTCGAGGACGGCAGCGGGCTGATTTCCGTGACCGGCGAGGTGGACAGCGACGAGGGCTGCGCGGTGATGGTCCCGCGGACCGGGCCGCCTCCGCCGCCGCCGTGGGCGGCCGACGAGGTCGGGGTGCGTGCGGCCGTCGCGCCGGCCGTCTGCGTCAACGGCGGCGCGGCCGGTTCGACCAGGGTGGTGGAGTCGCGGGGCTCGCTCACCACGTAGGCGACACCGATCACACCCGCCAGCGCCAGCCCGCCGAAGGCCGCAGCCGGCACCCGCATCCGGCGCCGGCGCAGCGCCCCGGCACGGATCCGCGCGTACGCGTCCGGCGACGCCTGCAGTGGTTCGACCGCCTCGGCAAGGCGCCGGCGTAGCTCGTCAGGTTCGAGCCCGGTCACCGCAGGCCCTCCAGCTTGCTACCCAGCGCGGCCAGCCCGCGGGACGTGTACGCCTTCACCGATCCGACGCTGCAGCGCATGACCGCCGCGGTGTCCGCCTCGGAAAGATCGGCATAGTAGCGCAGGACCACCGCCTCCCGCTGGCGGCGCGGCAGCTCGCGCAGGGCCTGCACGACGGCGGCCCGCTCGACCAGGGCGTAGGCGCCCTCCTCCGCGCTGGCCGCGTGCGGCATCGGCTTGGGCGCGTGCTTGATGRCCACCAGCCGGCGCCGCAGCGTCGAACGCGCGAGGTTGACGACGGTCTGCCGCAGGTAGGCGAGCGCTTTCTCGCGGTCCTGCAGACGGCCCCAGGCCGCGTGCACACGGATGTAGGCGTCCTGGACGACCTCCTCGCACAGGCCGAGATCGTCGAGCAGGAGAGCGGCGAGACGGACAAGCGACCGGTAATGTTCCGAGTACAAAACGGTGAGAGCGGCGTCGGCGTCCCGTGCGACCTCGCTACGGGCGGCGTCGCTCCGCGCAGGYACGGGCCGCCACCCCTCCACGACTGTCATGGGCGCGGTCACAACAGATCAGACGCGCTCCCACCCCCAATGGTTGCTCTCACCTCACGTTGTATCGCTTCCGGCCCCTACGCACACCCCTAACTGGACGACTACTAGGCATACCCGCCGGTAGCATCTTGGCCCACGTCACACATGACGCATGGGAGGTCGATCGTGAAGGAAATTGCTGAGGCGATTCTTGCCGGTGACACCCCCCGGAAGGAGTTCGCGGACCTTCGCATACCCGAGCGCTACCGGGCGGCGGTGGTCCGCAAGGCGGACGTCAACATCTTCGCCGGACTCACCTCCCAGGAGAAGGACCCCCGACGTGCCCTGTACGTCGACGAGGTCGCCACTCCCGAGCTCGGCCCGGGCGAGGCGCTGGTCGCGGTCATGGCCTCCGCGATCAACTACAACACCGTGTGGACGTCGATCTTCGAACCGCTCCCGACGTTCGGCTTCCTGGAGCGCTACGGCCGGGTCTCCCCGCTCGGCAAACGCCACGACCTGCCATACCACGTGGTCRGCTCCGACCTCGCCGGAGTCGTCCTGCGCGCCGGCCCCGGGGTGCACGCCTGGGCGCCCGGCGACGAGGTGGTGGCCCACTGCCTGTCGGTCGAGCTGGAGCGTCCCGAGGGCCACGACGACACGATGCTCGACCCGGAGCAGCGCATCTGGGGCTTCGAGACCAACTTCGGGGGGCTGGCCGAGCTCGCCCTGGTCAAGGCGAACCAGCTCATGCCGAAACCCGCGCATCTGACCTGGGAGGAGGCCGCCGCCCCCGGGCTGGTGAACTCCACCGCCTACCGCCAGCTGGTGTCGCGCAACGGCGCGAACATGAAGCAGGGCGACGTGGTGCTGATCTGGGGTGCCAGCGGCGGACTCGGCTCCTATGCCACGCAGATGGCACTGGGCGGCGGCGCGATCCCGGTCTGTGTCGTCTCCTCCGCTCACAAGGCCGAGATCGTCCGCCGGATGGGTGCCGAGCTGGTGATCGACCGGGCCGCGGAGGGCTAYCGGTTCTGGAAGGACGAACACAACCAGGACCCGAAGGAATGGCAGCGGTTCGGCCGGAAGATCCGGGAGCTCACCGGCGGCGAGGACCCCGACATCGTCTTCGAGCATCCCGGACGGGAGACCTTCGGCGCCTCCGTCTACGTCGCCCGGCGCGGCGGGACGATCGTGACCTGCGCCTCCACCAGCGGCTACATGCACTCCTACGACAACCGCTACCTGTGGATGAACCTCAAGCGCGTGATCGGATCGCATTTCGCGAACTACCGCGAGGCCTGGGAGGCCAACCGGCTGATCGCCAAGGGCCTGATCCATCCGACCCTCTCCCGGGTGYATCCGCTGACCGAGACCGGGCAGGCCGCCTACGACGTCCACCGCAACCTCCACCAGGGCAAGGTCGGGGTGCTCTGCCTCGCTCCCGCGGAAGGCCTCGGCGTCCGCGACCAGGCGACACGCGAACGTCACCTCACCCAGATCAACCGCTTCCGCGGGGTGTAGGGGTATTGGATGCCGGGTACCCGCAACGCCGGGTTTCTCGAGCACAAACCTGGCGATCGGCGCACTTTCCGGGAGACTCGATGTACGTCGGTTCACCGGCCCCGAGGAGGTCAACCATGACAGTGGTCTGGCACGCTGATGTCCCATGACCGAACAAACCGATCTCATCCCGATGTCCGGCGGTGGGGATGCCTCGCCGGAGTTCGATCTGGTTCGTCGCGGCTACGACCCGCATCAGGTCAGAGCGCACGTCAACTGGCTTGTCGAACAGTTGCGGGAAGCCGAGTCGCATCGGGCCGCGGCCGAGGCCGCGGCTTCGGAGGCCGCCACCGAGGCCGCCGCGCTGCGTGATGATCTGGCCGCCAACCGGCCGGCCTGGGAGGAGTTCGGCGAGCGGATCACCAAGATCCTCCAGCTTGCCGAGGAAGAGGCCGCCCTCGTCCGCGCCGAACGGACCCGGGAAGCCGAGGTCGCGCTGGAGGAGGCCCAGCAGACCCACGCCGACGCGCAGCGCACCCGCGAACGAACGGTCCGGGAGGCCGAGACAAAGGCTCAGGAGACCATCGCTACCGCGGAGGCGCAGGCGGAGCGGATCGTCGCCGACGCCCGTGAGGCAGCCGAAACGGCCGAGAACGACTCGCGGCGTCGGCTGGCCGACCTCGGTCGGCAACGCGACCAGGTGACCGCCCAGCTCGGTCAGTTGCGCGACCGGCTGGCCGCGGCGATGGCCCCCCTGGACCTCAGCGTGGATCCCAGCGTGGATCCGGAGCCGGCGGACGCCGAACGGCCCACGGCCGTCCGCTCCTGACCCGGCCCCTGCCCTGGAGGCACGGGCCCGCCGGCCGTATGCGGACCGGGATCGCGAGCCGGGCCGGATCAGCCGCCCGGCCGCGACCGGCCCGGCGGATTCCGGCGGCCGCGGTGGGTCCAGCAGATCGTGTGCCAGTGCCTGCGGTCAGCGACCTGCTCGTCAGGCCAACACACCACGTGCGGGGTGGCCGGGACTATCTCCTGCTCACATCCGGGACAGCGGTAGCGCTTCCACGCGGCCGCGCCGCTGACCCGGCGGACGACCCAGTCGCCGTCCGGATGCTGTTCGGTCGTCTCGGATCCGACGATCACGGGTGCCCGCGGCGTCTGTGCCCGCCCCTGCGCTCGCGCCCGTCGGGACCGGCTCCGGGTCATTGTGGGCGCGTCGCCGACGTCCGGTCGACGACCTCACCTTCGATGACCCGATGTGGGTCCGCACCACCCGCCGTGTGACCCCGGGAAACGCCGATCCGGTTGGCGGTCGACGTGGCGATCGTCTTCACCAGCTTCGCCTTACGGATCACCCCCCGCGGCGACGACAGGGCCGCGGAGGCACCCAGCAGAAGCTGGAAGGCCCGGTCGCTGCCGCGCCAGTGCTCCCGCAGCACGGCCTCACCCGCGCCGATCTCCAGCCGGCGGAACGCGAAGGCCACGATCGCGACATCGTCGAGCTGGCCCACCACCGGGATCAGGTTCGTCAGTCGGTTCTTCGGGGACAGCAGATACGCCAGCGCCCCGGCCGCCTCCAGCTTGGCCGACTGGGAGACTCGCGGATCGGCCAGGACCTTCCTGAGCATCACCACGCAGTCGGGCACGAACGTCACGATCTCGCGGCCCAGCTCCCGGGCGGCATCCTTGTCCAGCGGGATCATCGCGGCATCCTCCGGGTGCGGCAGCGGGGGCCGGCGTGTCGGTGACGAATCACGCCGTACGGCGCCATCGTAGGCGACGGTGCCGACACCCCAGCCGCCCAACGACCGGCATGCCTGATCAGTGAATCCGGAACCCGCGGCGGGTCTTGCGGCCGAGATAACCCGCTCTGACAAGGTGTTCGAGCAGCGGAGCCGGAGCGTGGCCAGGCTCCCGGAACTCCTGGTACAGAGCGCGCTGGATGGCAAGCGTCACATCCAGGCCAACGACGTCGACGAGCGCGAACGGCCCCATCGGATGCCCGCAGCCAACCGTCATCGCCGTGTCGATGGCGTCGATGTCCGCGTAGTGGTCCGCCAGCATCTTCACCGCGTCGTTGAGGTAGGGGAACAGCAGGGCGTTGACGATGAAACCGGCCCGGTCGCCACAGCGCACCGGACGCTTGCCCACCGCCCGCGCCACCTCGAAGGCCGTGGCGGTGACGTCGTCCGCGGTCAGGACGGTGGGCACGATCTCCACCAGCCGCATCACCTGTGCCGGGTTGAACCAGTGCATCCCCACCACGTCCCGCGGGCGGGCGGTGGCGGCCGCGCACTCGATCACCGGCAGGGACGACGTGGTCGTCGCCAGCACCGCCCCGGGGCGCACCACCGCGTCGAGGGCCGCGAACAGGGCACGTTTGACCGCGAGGTCCTCCACGACCGCCTCGATGACGAGGTCGCAGCCGGYGAGGGCGGCCAGGTCGGTGCTGCCCCGCACCCGGGACAGGGCGGCGGCCCGGTCGTCCAGGGAGATCCTCCCCTTCTCGACGCCCCGCTCGAGCGAGCTTTCCAGCTTCTTGCGGACAGCGGCGACCTTCTCCTCGCCGCGGGCGTGGAACACCACGTCGTAGCCGTACCGGGCGCAGACCTCGACGATCCCGGCGGCCATCGTCCCGCTGCCGACGATGCCCGCCGTGCGCACCGGCCGGGGCGTGGCACCGGTCACGGTGCCAGCCGTGGTACCGGCCGTCGGCACCACGTCGACGATCTCGGACGTGTCGGGGGCGGCGTAGGTGTAGAAGCCACGCCCGGTCTTGCGACCGAGCATCCCGGCCGCGACCAGCTGCCGCAGCAGCGGCGCCGGAGCGTGCAGGTGGTCGTGGGAGGTGCGGTGGATCGAGTCCAGGATCTCGTAGGCCGAGTCGAGCCCGATCAGGTCGAGCAGCGCGAGCGGGCCGATCGGATGCCCGCAGCCCAGGCGCATGGCCGCGTCGATGTCCTCACGGGTGGCGTAGTGCGCCTCCAGCATCCCCACAGCGCTGTTGAGGTAGCCGAACAGCAGGGCGTCGACGATGAAACCGGCCCGGTCCGCGGCGATCACCGCGGTCTTGCCGACCTTCGTGACGAGGGCTTCGACGTCCGCCAGCACGGTGGCGTCGGTGACGACCGTACGGACGATCTCGACCAGCCCCATGACCGGCGCCGGGTTGAACCAGTGGGTGCCGACGACCCGGGACGACCGGGACGTCCCGGTGGCCAGTTCGGTGATGGACAGCGAGCTGGTGTTCGTCGCGATGATGGTCCCGGACGGGCACAGCGCGTCCAGGTCGGCGAGGACCGCCTGCTTGTCCTCAAGCCGCTCGGGCACCGCCTCGATGACCAGCCGGCAGTCCGCCACCGCCGACAGGTCGGTGCCGGCGTGGATCCGGGCGAACAGCGCGTCCCGGTCGGCTCCGGTCAGTTTGCCGCCGTCGACCGCCCGGTCGGTCGAGTGGCGGATCCGGCCGAGCCCCCGTGCCAGCGCCCTGTCGCCGTGTTCGACGCCCACCACCTCGATACCGGCGCGCGCCAGCACCTCGGCGATTCCCGCGCCCATGGTGCCGAGCCCCACCACGCCGACCCTCGTGAAGTCCCCAGCCATCCCGGACCGCCCCTCTCGTCGTCGCTGTCGTCGTTGTGCCCACCAGCGACGCGCGGATACTTCCCAGATCTTCGACGCGCGGCCCCACAACCGCCACTTCACGTCGCATCGACCAAAAAAGGAACAATCAACAGATAATCGGACAGCCGGACGTCGATGGCGAAGCACTATGGCAGTAACGTCAGCGCGGGAACATGATTCGGTCTGACGACGCTGAAGTGCCGACGGTCGACAGTGGCGACCCGGCCCACACGGAAACGCTCCGCGATGGCAATCACGGAGGCGTCAACCGAACCGAGCGAAAGATGATACCGGTATCGAGTACGGTCGCAATCACACCGAATCGMCGAAACGCAACCGCATACGCTCGCGGATGTAATCGTCATGCCGCTCGGCTAGATCCGCCGGGCCACGGATGCTGCCGGTCAGGGCCAGCAGCCCCGCCGGAACGACGTCTTCGGAGGGCGTCTCGACCGCGGGCCGTCCACCGGCTTCCTCGACAACCCGGGAGAGTTCCTCGTCCTGCGTGACGAGCAGCCGCAACCGCCRCACCTGGCTGAGGGTGAGGCGGTCCACCAAATGGTGCATGTCCTCATAGTCATGGGCCGCAGCCATGACTAATAGTATCCGGCGACCCGCCGGCACCGGACAGTCCGATCGGCCAGTACCCACCGCCAGCGAGATGATCATCGGCCACGGGCAGCGTGGGCCGCCAGCGCATCCTTCGGCGCCGCGCCTGTTCACCGCCGACGCGGACTGTCTCGAATGAGCATGGTCGATGTCCGGTAGCACTCGGCCGGACCCGCTCCCCACACAAACCCGACCCGAAAGGCGAGCCTTTTCCGTCGAGCTGGAGCCGAACAACCCACGCGACACGCCACCCACGTACGACGCCCTCCACGTACGACGGACAGTGGATATCTGATATAAAATTCGTCAATCGAACCAGATCGGACGCGATTTCATCAATAACGACGGATTGCGAGCGGGACAGGGGCCGCGGGTGGGGGCAGGGGCGCTACGCCGGGTCGTAATCGTCACGCTGGCGGTCACGGCAGGCGCCGCAGCCGTTCTCGGCGGGCTGGCTGCCGGTCCAGCCTCATCGGAAGACCGCTTTCCAGGCCCGCTGGACCTCCTGCGTCGACACCCCTGGTGGTCGGTTCTCATTCTGGCCGTGCTGGGCGCGGCGGCGACTCTGCTACTGGAACGGATACAGAATCGTCCGCCGGCGGGGGCGGACGATTCGCCGCCGGCACCGCCGAGCGTGCCCGAATGGGTGATCAGGCGTACGGAAGTCGCGTCGGTCGTCGCCGCGGTGTGCTCGCGGCAGGGCGGCACGGTAGGAATCACCACGGTGCTGACCGGCGCGGGCGGCTTCGGGAAGACGACACTGGCCAAAGTCGTGTGCGCCGACAAAAAGGTGCGGAAGCACTTCAAAAATCGAGTCTACTTCGTCACCATGGGCMGCGATGAGCGGAGCCGGGCCAGCATCGCCTCAAAGGTCAACCAGGTCATTCATCTGATCACAGGAGACACCACCACCTTTGACGACCCGGAGCTGGCAGGGGCCCGTCTGGGCGGGCTCCTGGACCAGCGCCCCCGTATTCTGCTTGTTCTCGACGACATCTGRGAACGGGAACAGCTTGACCCGTTCCTTCGGGGCGGCAGTCGGTGCGTGCGGCTGGTCACCACACGCGTCCCCACCATTCTCCCAACCGGCTCCGGCGCGCCACCGGTTCTGGTCGACAGGATGTCTCACGCAGAGGCCCGTCAGGTACTGACGTGGAGATTACCGCGCCTGCCAGAGGTCCTGACGTGGGATCTGCTGGCGACAACCGGACGCTGGCCCCTGCTGCTGCACCTGACCAACGGAATAATCAAGGATCAGGTGGACACGGGCGCCGATGCCACCGCGGTCGCCGAGGAGACGCTACGGCAACTGCGGGCGCAGGGACCAGCGGCGGTGGACGATCCACTGACACCACCAGATCCTGATGACGCCAACAAACTTAATGATCCCAACGAGCGTGGCAAGGCCGTGCGGGCGACCGTGGAGGCCGCGGCCCGGCTGCTGCTCGCGGACGGCAGGGACCGGTTCGTCGAACTGGGGATCTTCGCCGCGAACGAGACCGTCCCGGTGACCCTCGTGGCCCGGCTGTGGGAGGCGACGGGCGCATACACCGAGAGACAGTCACGGGCCCTGTGCCTGAAGCTGGACAGCCTGTCCCTGCTCACCCTGAAACACGAGGCAGGGGGCAGCGTGACCCTGCACGACGTCATCCGCGACTATCTGCGCGGCGAACTCGGCCCCGCCCGCCTGACCGCTCTCAACGAGGCGCTGGTGGACGCGGTCGAGGCCGGCCTGCCGGCAGCCGAACCGCTCGCGCCCTCGGCACCGCGACCGCCGGCCGCATGGTGGAAGCTGACCGACGGATACCTGCTGGACCATGCCATCGACCACCTGCTCGCCGCGGGCCGCACCGACCAGGYCGAAGCCCTCGCCAGCGACCTCCGCTGGGTCGAGACCCGGCTGTGCCAACGCGGGCCCACATCCCCCTGGCGGGACCTCTCCCGTATCCCCACCCCGACCGCCGCGGAACGGGCCCGTGACCTCGCCCGCACCGCACACCTCCTCGGACCAACGCAGCCCACCCACGCACTGTCCGCGATCCTGTACAGCCGCATCGAGCCACTCGCCCACTGGCATGACCAGGTCACCGTCCGACAAGGCCGGTCCGGCCAGCCAGCACTGCTCAACCGCTGGACGCCGCCGGACATCCCCGATCCCGCCATCCTGCGCCCTCTCGCCGGCCACACCGGCCGGGTGACCGCGCTGGCCATCGCACCGGACGGCACCTGGCTCGCCACCGGCAGCTATGATGACGCAACGGTACGGATCTGGGACCGGAGTACCGGCCGCATCACAACCACCCTCACCAGTCAGGTGACCGTGCTGGCCATCGCACCGGACGGCACCTGGCTCGCCACCGGTAGCCGGGATGGGACCGTACACATCTGGAACCCGACCACCGGGACTCTCACCAGCACTCTCGCCAGCCGCACCGGTTCAGTACTCGAGCTGGCCATCGCACCGGACGGCACCTGGCTCGCCGCCGTCGGTAACGATGGGACCATATGCATCTGGGACCCGATCACCGCCACCCTCCTGCACACGATCACCGATCAGACCGACGCGGCGACCGCGCTGGCCATCGCACCAGACAGCAGATGGCTCGCTACCGGCAGTCACGACGGAACCATACGCATCTGGGACTCGGCCACCGCCACCCTCCTGCACACCCTGACCGGCCACACCGCCTGGATAACCGCACTGGCCATCACACCGGACGGCACCTGGCTCGCCACCAGCAGTCATGACGGGACCATACGCATCTGGGACTCGGCCACTGGCCGCGCCACCGCCACCCTCACCGGCCACACCGCCTGGGTAATCACGTTAGCCATCGCCCCGGACGGCAGCTGGCTCGCCAGCGGCAGCGACGACAGAACGGTCCGGATCTGGGATCCGGCATCCTCCGCCCTTCTGCACACCCTGACCGGCCACACCCACGAGGTGACCGCGCTGGCGATCACGCCGGACGGCACCTGGCTCGCCACCACCGGCAGCTACGACGAAGGAACGGTACGGATCTGGGACCCGGCCACCGGCCGCGCCACCGGCACCCTCACCGGCCACACCGCCGCGGCGACCAAGCTGGCGATCGCCCCGGACGGCAGCTGGCTCGCCACCGCCGGCAGCTTCGGGGACGGGACGGTACGGATCTGGGACCCGGCCGCCGCCACCCTCACCAGCCGTACCAGCCCGGCCGGCGACGTAACCRCGGTGACGATCGCCCCGGACGGCACCTGGCTCGCAGCCATCCACTACAGCGGGGCGGTGCGACTCCGGGACCGGGCCACCGGCCGCCTCACCGCCACCCTCAGCACGGGTGCGCAGGTGACGGCGATCGCCCCGGACGGCACCTGGCTCGTCGTGGGCGACAGCCTTGGGACAGTGGCGATCCTGGACCGGGCCACCGGCCATCCCACCGCTGTCCTCACGGGCGGCACCGGCTGGGTGACCGCGGTAGCGATCGCACCGGACGGCACCTGGCTCGCCACCGGCAGCCTCGACGGGGAGGTACGGCTCTGGGACCGGGTCACCGGCCTGTGCACCGCCACTCTCATCGGCCATACCGGGCGGGTGACCATGCTGGCGATCGCACCGGACAACAGCTTGATCGCTACTAGCGGTGAGGATGGGACGGCGCGGATCTGGAACCTGGCCACCGGCAACCCCGTCCCCACCCGTACCCGCCGCGCCCCCCGTACCAGCCGTACCAGCCGCACCCGCTGGACGACCATGCTGGCGATCGCGCCAGACGGGGCCTGGCTCGCCACCGGCAGCCACGACGGGGTCATCCGGATCTGGGATCCAGCCACCAGCCGCGTCATCACCACCCTCACCGGCCACACCGGCAACGTGACCGCGATGACGATCGCCCCGGACGGCACCTGGCTCGCCACCGGCAGCGACGACGGGAGCATAGGGATCTGGAACCGAGCCGCCGGCCGCATCGGCACCCCCATCGGCCACACCGGGCAGGTGACCGCGTTGGCGATCTCCCCGGACAGCACCCGGCTCGCCACCGCCGGCCACGACGGGGACATACTAATCTTGGACGGAGCCTCCGGAGACGCCGTCACCATGATGCGGGCCGATGGGCGCCTGCACGCCTGCGTCTGGACTCCCGACGGTCACGGCCTGGCCGTGGGCGGCGAACGAGGAGCCTACTTCTACGGATTTCGTTCCTGAAATCGGGCGGCCAGGTGACCATATTCGGCCGGGCCGTCGTCGTCCATGGCGCGGACGTCCTCGCTCGTAATGACGGTGCCGAGACATACCACCGGGAGATCGGTCCGTTCACTGCGGGACGTTTCCGCCGCTGTGCCCTGCCCGACGCCCGACTCACGGCCATCAGTCATTGTCAGAACAGGGTGGGGATTGCGGGGGCCAGGCCGCGCAGGGCGTCGTAGTCGACGGTGACGCAGGTCAGGCCGCGGTCCGCGGCGAGCAGGCGGGCCTGTGGGGTGATCGACTGGGCTACCAGGATGCCGCGTACCGGGTGCGGCAGGAAAGGATCGTCCTGCAGCCGGGCGAGATAGCGGGTGAGCTGTTCGACGCCATCGATCTCGCCTTTGCGTTTCACCTCGACCGCGACGCTGGCGCCGTCGGGATCCCGGCAGAGCAGGTCGACCGGGCCGATGCCGGTCTCGTACTCGCGGCGCACCAGAGTGAGGCCCTCCTGGATCGCGTCCGGCCGATCGGCAAGCAGGACCTGCAGGTGCGCCTCGACGCCGTCCTTCTGCAGGCCGGGATCCACGCCGAGATCGTGCGAGGAGTCATGCATGATCTCTTCAAGGGTGATGACGAGCTGCTCGTCCGCGCGGTTGGTCACCCGCCAGACACCGTCCGCCTCGGCTATCGCACATGGCGGGCTCATCCAGTTCAGCGGCTTGTAGGCCCGCCCGTCCGCGTGGATGGACACCGATCCGTCCGCCTTCACCAGCAGCAGGCGGACGGCGCTGGGCAGGTGTGCCGTCAGTCGGCCCACATAGTCGACGCTGCACCGCGCTATCACAAGACGCACGGTTGCGCACCTTACCGCGTGCCGGCCCCGGGCGGGCCAGGGTGGGGCGGTCCGGCGTCGGGTGCGCCGGGGGCGGGTGCACCGGGGGCGGGTGGTCGCGAATCCTGGGCGTCCTCGTGGATGGCTGTCAGCTCCCAGCGGGTCAGTTGCGGCAGCGCCCACCACAACGCAACGAAGAACGCCGCGGTCGCCGAGCAGATCAGGACGGTGGCGAGCGGGCCCATCAGCACGTCGACGACGAGCAGGACGGCGCCGTTGATCCCCACGCCCAGCATGGCCAGTCCGGCCAGCGCCATGGTGTTGGCCGCGGCGACCAGCCGGGCGCGGGCACCCCGGCGGAACATGATCCGGTGGTAGGCCACCGGGCCGATCAGCAGCGCGGACGCGGCGGCGACCACCAGCAGCGTGGCCAGGTAGAGCGCCCGCTGGAAGTCGGTGACCTGGTCCCAGCGCTGGGTGAAGGGGAGGGTCAGCAGGAAGGCGAAGAGGATCTGCACACCGGTCTGCGCCACCCGGATCTCCTGAAGCAGTTCGCTCCAGTTCCGGTCCAGACGCCTGGCCCGCGGCTCCGGAGCATCCTCCAGCGGGACGTCCTCCCATGGCGCGCTGTTCCGCGGGGCAGTGTTCCGCGGGGCGCTGCCCTGCGGGGCGCCGCTCTGTGAGGCACTGTCCCGTGGGGCACCGCACCGCGGAACACCGCCCGGCGAAGCGCCACTCTGCGAAGCGCCGCCCGGTGAAGCACTGTCCCGCGGAACACCGCCCGGCGAAGCGCCACTCTGTGGAGCGCTGTCCTGTGGGGCACCGTCTCGGGAGGCGTCCGGGCGGGTGGGCATCGCCGGCCGCCTAGCGTCAGGGGGTGGACGCGACCGGCGGGCCGCTCCCCCGCGCGGCCGCCCTTCCGCCGGCCCGCTGGGCGTCTCCTCCGCCGACGCCCTCGGTTCCGCCGACGCCCTCGGTTCCGCTGACTTCCCCGGCTTCTTCGGCGGGCTTCCGGTGGGCGTCCGCGTCGGCTGCCGCAGCGGCTTCCCCGGCTCCGGCGGCCTTCCCAGCGGCCCGCCGGGCGGCGACAAGGTCGTCGAGCAGGCGCATCCGGTCGGCGTAACGCTGCCGGTAACGGTCCGCCCGCTCCGCGGGCAGCCTGATCAGCCGCGTCGGGTCACCGTTGTCGGCCATGTCCGCCCGCTTCACGGCGACGGCGAGATCGTCGGCGGCGACCCGGGCGAGGTAGTCCTCCACCGGCTCCCCCGGGCGGTGGCTGAGCGCGTCGACCGCCGCCACGACCGCAGGCGGGTAACCGAGCGCGACCAGATCGTCCAAGGTGATCGCGGAGTCCTCGACGACGTCGTGGAGCACCGCCGCCATCTGCGCGTACTCGTGGTCGACCCCGGCGCCGTCCGCGATGGCGGCAACCACCCGCATGACCCGCAGCGGATGGCCGATGTACTCCTCGCCGATCTTGTCAAGCTGGCCGGTATGGGCTCGGGTGGCCAGGGCCACCGCGTCGTCCAGGGACGGAGTGTCGGGGACCATCTTGGGCACGCTACGCGCCCGCCGGCCACCTCGCACATCGGTCCCGGGCCGGCGAAACATCTCTCACCAGGCCTTTGAGGCTCTCACCAGGCATCAGTCACTTTCCGCGACGACTACTCTCCGCGAAGTCAGCGTCTCGGAGTCCAACCGGGTCAGCTGGTGGGCTGTGGTCGGTCCAGGCCGCCAGCGGCCCGGATGACGTCGACCACGCTGTCCATGATCTCGGTGAGGCCGTAGTCCTTCGGCGTGTACACCTCGGCGACGCCGAGGGCCTTCAGCCGCTCGGCGTCCGCCGGCGGGATGATGCCGCCGACGACCACGGGTACCTCCCCGACGCCGGCCGCGCGCAGCCCGTCGAGTACCAGCGGCACCAGTTCCATGTGCGAGCCGGAGAGCACCGACAGGCCCACGACGTGGACGTCCTCCTCCACGGCGGCGGCGACGATCTGCGCGGGCGTGAGCCGRATGCCCTGGTAGACCACTTCGAAACCGGCGTCCCGGGCGCGCACGGCGATCTGTTCGGCGCCGTTGGAGTGYCCGTCCAGGCCGGGTTTGCCGACGAGGAACTTCAGCCGGCGGCCAAGCTCCTTCCCGGTCGCCACGACCCGTTCCCGCACGTCGGTGAGCTGCCGGCCGCCCGCGTGCACCGAGGACGCGGCGGACACCCCGGTGGGGGCCCGGTACTCGCCGAACACCTCCCGCAGGGCACCGGCCCACTCGCCGGTGGTGACGCCCACACGGGCGCAGGCGAGGGTGGCCGGCATCAGGTTCGCGTCGGTCTTCGCCGTGTCCCGCAGGTTCTGGAGGGCTTCGTCGACGGCACGCGCGTCGCGGCCGGCCCGCCATGTCGCGATGTCGGTGCGGGCGGCCTCCTCCACGGCCGGGTCCACCGTCTGGATGGCCGTGGTCAGGTCGGCGAGCAGCGGGTTCGGCTCGGTGGTGGTGAAGGCGTTGACGCCCACCACCACGTCCTCGCCCGACTCGATGCGCACCCGGCGGGTCGCGTGCGAACGGACGAGCTCGGACTTCATGTAGCCGCTTTCGACCGCGGCGACCGCGCCTCCCATGGCCTGCACCCGGTCGATCTCGGCCTGGGCGGCCTCGGCGAGGTCGGCCACCCGGCGCTCCACGACGACGGAGCCCTCGAACAGGTCGGGGTACTCCAGCAGGTCGGTCTCGTGGGCGAGGATCTGCTGGATGCGCAGGGACCACTGCTGGTCCCAGGGCCGGGGCAGGCCGAGCGCCTCGTTCCAGGCCGGCAGTTGCAGCGCCCGGCAGCGGGCGTCCTTCGACAGCGTCACCCCGAGGGCTTCCAGCACGATCCGGATGACGTTGTTCTCCGGCTGCGCCTCGGTCAGGCCGAGGGAGTTGACCTGGACGCCGTAGCGGAACCGCCGGTGCCGCGGGTCCTCGACGCCGTAGCGGGTCCGCAGCAGGGTGTCCCACAGCCGCGTGAACGCCCGCATCTTGCACAGCTCCTCGACGAAGCGGACGCCGGCGTTGACGAAGAAGGAGATCCGGGCGCACACCTCGCCGGTGCGTTCCGCCGGCACCTGCCCGGAGGCGACCACGGCGTCGAGCACGGCGATGGCCGTGCACATCGAGTAGGCGATCTCCTGGACGGGGGTGGCGCCCGCCTCCTGCAGGTGGTAGCTGCAAATGTTGATCGGATTCCACTTGGGGATCTCGGTCACCGTGTAGGCGATCATGTCTGTGATCAGCCGCAGCGACGGCGCCGGCGGGAACACGTACGTCCCGCGGGAGAGGTACTCCTTGATGATGTCGTTCTGGGTGGTGCCGACGAGTGCGGCCACGTCCGCGCCCTGCTCCTGCGCGACGACCTGGTAGAGCGCGAGCAGCCACATGGCCGTCGCGTTGATCGTCATCGAGGTGTTCATCTGGCCCAGCGGAATGTCGTGGAACAGCGCGCGCATGTCGCCGACGTGGGCGATCGGCACGCCGACCTTGYCGACCTCGCCGCGGGCGAGCTCATGGTCGGGGTCGTAGCCGGTCTGGGTCGGCAGGTCGAAGGCGACCGAGAGCCCGGTCTGCCCCTTGGCCAGGTTCCGGCGGTAGAGGGCGTTGGTCTCGGCCGGGCTGGAGTGCCCCGCGTAGGTTCGGATGATCCACGGCCGGTCCCGCTGGGGACGAGCCTGCTCGGTGAGGTCCTGCCGTGCCGCATCCGCCATCGCCGCACCCGTTCCCGAAGGGATTGTCGGACGTCCAGAAGCGTACCGGCGCGGGTCGTCAGCCGCCCGAACAGAGCGGAGGGCGGCCCTGCCACACGGTGAACAGGCCGGTGGGCAGGCCGTCGCAGGCGCCGGGACCCTGCGCGATCCGCTGCCACGGGCCGTTGCCCGCCCGCTTCCACACCTGCGGGTTCGGCGGGGCCGGGGTGACGCCCGCGACCTGCGCGAGGCCCACGGCCCAGTACTCGTCGGCGGCGCTGTCGACGCCCTCGACAGCCCCGTAGAAGAGCTTTCCCTGCGGTATGACGACRTCGTCAGTGGCCACCCCCGCGGTGCCGCCCTCCCGCAGGGCGTACGCGAGGCTCGCGCTGAAGGCCCGCCTGTCCACCGGCCGCACCCGCATCTGGTGGGCCGCGCCCGGCTGGCGGCTGCCCTCCCAGGCGGACGGTTCCAGCGGCGGCTGCACCTCAGCCGGGGGCGCGACGGTGGGCGCCGGCCGGGGGGCGGGTGTCTTCGTCGGTGCCGTGGCCAGGCCGATGGCCACTCCCAGACCGATCGCGGCGGCGAACGCGCCCGCGATGACCAGCGGGCGGCGCGGGTCGGTGGGCTGGCCACCGCCTGCGCGGTACGCGGGACCATCCGCTGGGTTCAGCCGCTGCGCATCGACGTCGAGCATGTTCCTCCCCGGCCGGCTCCATCATCCCATGGTGCACGGCCACGCCCCGGCACCGGGGCACCGCCGTCCACGCTGGTCGGCCACAGCCCACCACACCGGCCGATCCGGCGTGCCGGCCGGTCGCCGCGTAGCGGCCGGTTACCGCGGATCAGGCATGACCGACATGGAACAGGTCGGCGTCCTCGACCTGGAGGAAACGTCCGAGACGGTTCGCCGACAGCAGCCTGCCCAGATCGTCGGGTACGTCCACGAGCACCATCGACCGCCCGGAACGCCGGGCCCGCCGCACCCCACCGAGCAGCACGCCGAGCGCCGCCTGGTCGGCGAGCTCCAGACCGGCCACGTTCACCCGCAGCCGCCCCCGGCCGCAGTCGATCGCGGTGTGCAGGCGCAGCCGCAGATCACCGAYCGTCCGCACGTCGACCCGGCCGTGCAGGCGCACAGTCTGCAACTCCCTGCCGCCGTCGTTACGAAACGTCACGTTCTTGCCCATCAGGCCTCCCGTCCCCCCGTCCCCCCTGATCCACGCCCTGACCGGTCGGGCATCCGCAAGCACCCAGGGCCTTCCTTCCGGCGACACGGGCGAAGCTGCGTTCGTGTCACCTGAAGGCCGGCCAGGGCATGCCCGGCGATCAGAGGTTGTCGGACGTGGCCGGCCGTGTATCTCGGCCGACGGTTTCCATACCCTCCGTTTCGATTCGTGTCGCGCCAGCGGCGAAGCGTGTGACGCCTCATCTGTAATGCCAGTATCCATGGTCGCAGAGTGGCCGTTCAGATGGGCTGATGTGTACAGCGGCAGGATTGTCACGCACGGAAGTACCGCAACTTGACAGGAATATAAACACGCAATACGAACAACTATAACGCTATGTTTACCCAAGATTACGCTTACGACTGCGACGCGACCCACGCGCGAACGCCTGCGCGCGGCCGGCGGCGCTGAGACGATGAAGGCCGTCCGGCCCGCCGGCCCGGACAGCCGGGAGGTGACGGTGCCACTGAACAGCCTGCACTACACGATCGGTCCGGCCATCGCCGTCGCCGCCACCGCCGTACTCGTGGCGGTGTGCAGATGGGTCTTCACACCGACCCGGACGCGCGGCAACCCGGACGCCCCCTTCCAGCATGCCGACTTCGGCATGCTGGTACCTGTGGCCACGCTGCGCACATCATCGGAGGCGGACCGGCTGCGCCAGCTCCTGCGCCAGCACGGGATCCGGTCAACCTCGGGCACGGCCGCACTCGGCCCGATCCAGGTGAACGCCGACGGGAAGCTACGGCGTCACCACACCGCCGCCTGGCACGTCATGGTGTTTCCCGAGGACTCCATGCGGGCCCGCGCGGTGGTGGCTGGCACGGAACGGGACTGGGCCTGACGGACAGGACCGGGCCTGACAACAGCCGGGCCCGCGTCCGCCCCCGTGTCCGGTCCACGCCCGTGCCCGCTGGGCCCGGGCCAGCCTGCTCGACGGCCGGCCCGCTCAGCGATCGTCCCGCCGCGCGTCCGGCCCATCGCGTGGCTCCCGCCGGATGTCCGCGCCGAGCAGGCGCAGCTGCTCGGCAAAGGCAGCGTAGCCACGGTCGATGTGATGGACCTCGCTGACGCTGGTGATCCCCTCGGCCACCAGGCCGGCCAGCACGAGCCCGGCCCCCGCCCGCACGTCCGAGGCCGCCACGTGCGTACCGACCAGGCGGTCGCTGCGGCGCACCACGACATGGTGGCCGTCGGTGCGCAGGTCCGCGCCGAGCTTGCTCAGCTCACGGCAGAACACGAAGCGGCTGTCGAAGACGTTCTCGGTGATCAGGGAGACGCCCTCGCTGACCGCCTCCAGGGCAATGGTCTGCGGCAGGAGATCCGTCGGGAAGCCCGGGTAGGGCAGGGTCACCACGTCGATCGAACGCGGCGGGCGCTCCGCGCGGACCCGGAAGCCGTCCGGCCGGGTGTCCACGGTGGCGCCGGCCGTCGTCAGCTTGTCGAGCACGATCTCCAGATGGTCGGCGCGGCCGCCCCGGACCAGCACGTCGCCGCCGGTCATGAGCGCGCCGATGGCGAACGTGCCGGCGACGATCCGGTCCGCGACGGTGTCGTGCGTGGTCGGCCGCAGCTCGTCGACCCCTTCGATGACCAGCGTGGACGTGCCCGCGCCGTCGAGACGCGCGCCCATGGAGACCAGCATCGCGCACAGATCGGCGATCTCAGGCTCCCGGGCGGCGTTGTCGATCACCGTGGTGCCCTTGGCGAGCACCCCGGCCATCAGCAGGTTCTCGGTGGCGCCGACGCTGGGGAAGTCCAGCCAGATCGACGCCCCCTGCAGACGGCCGGATGAACGGGCCACCAGGATCCCGGACTCGACGTCCACCATGGCGCCGAGCTTGGCCAGCCCGCTGACGTGCATGTCGAGCGCGCGCGCGCCGATGGCGTCCCCACCGGGAAGCGCCACCCGTGCCTCGCCGYACCGGGCGACCAGCGGCCCGAGCACCACCACCGACGCCCGGATCCGCCGGACGAGATCGCTGTCGGCCGCGGCGGCGGGCCGCTCCGGCACGTCGATCGACAGTGAGCTCTCGGCGACGTCCCGCTCGACGCTCGCCCCGAGCGCGCGCAGGACGTCGGCCATGACGTTCACGTCAAGAATGTCGGGTACCGAGCGAAGAGTCGTGCGGCCGCACGCCAGCAGGCTCGCGGCCATCAGCTTGAGCACGGAGTTCTTCGCTCCCGGGACATCCACCCCGCCGACCAGCTGACAGCCGCCCGTGGCGACGAACCGTTCCACGGAAGTCGATGGTAGGGCCTTGTCGGCCRCTGTCCGGGGTCGGCCCACCGGCACGGCAAGGCCGGATCGGCACCCGGCCGGCCCGCTCCGCCCGTCCCCAGCAGGGCCAACCGGCCGACTCGCGAGAAAAGCCCCGTCCGCCTCGGCCCACCGCGAAAATCCCGTGACCGCCATTCCGGTGCGGGAAGTTTTTGCCACCGAGAAAAATCCGCTCAAGTACCGACACGGGACCCGGGTGGCCGCCGGGGCCACCCCACCTGGCGGCACCAGCGCCGAAACGCGGGCCGGCCGGCAAGCCCGCGATCACAGGAACTCGCGCGCGTGAGAACCGGTGGAGCGCCTACAGTGTGGCGACATGGCCATCCACCTGACCCGGATCTACACGCGGACCGGGGACGACGGTACGACCGCGCTCGGCGACACCTCCCGAGTCCGCAAGACCGACCCGCGGCTGGCCGCGTACGCGGACGTGGACGAGACGAACGCCACCATCGGTGTGGCGCTGGCCCTCGGCGCCCTCAGCGAGGACGTTCGGGCGTTACTTGCCCAGGTGCAGAACGACCTCTTCGACCTCGGCGCCGACCTGTGCACACCGATCGTGGACAACCCGTCGTTCCCCCCGCTGCGGGTGAGCCAGGCCTACATCGACCGCCTTGAGGAAGCCTGCGACCGGTACAACGAGCGTCTGCCCAAGCTGAACTCGTTCATCCTGCCGGGCGGTTCACCCGGCGCCGCCCTGCTGCATGTCTCGCGGACGGTGGCCCGCCGCGCGGAACGCTCGGCCTGGGCGCTGCTGGAAGACGATCCGGACCGCACCAGCCCCCTGCCCGTCCGCTATCTCAACCGGCTTTCGGATCTGCTGTTCATCCTCTCCCGTGTCGCCAACCCCGGCGGCGACGTCCTCTGGCAGCCCGGCGCGGGCCGCTGACAACCCAACAGCTGACAACGCAACAAAGGCCGGTGGTGACGCGGTTGTGGTTCTCCGCGTTACCACCGGCCTTCTCGGTGCCGCTGGTCCGGGTCAGGTGGTGGGGGTCGACAGGGTCGCGTGCTCGGCGAGGATGCTCACGCCCTGGTCGGTCACGGACAGAAAACCGCCGTCCACCGCGACGGTCAGGGTCTCGTTACCGATCTTGATCCGCACCTCACCGCCCTGGACGAGAACCCCGAGCAACGGGACGTGCCTGGGCAGCACCCCGATCTCACCCTCCGTGGTCCGAGCGATGACCATGTCGGCATCCCCTGACCACACCTCCCGCTCCGGCGAGACGATCGCCACCCGTATCGGCATCGCGCTGCCGTCCTTCCTGCCGTCACATCACAACGTTCGCGTTAGAGGAGTTCCTTGGCCTTCTTCTCGGCGTCCTCGATACCGCCGCACATGAAGAACGCCTGTTCGGGGAGGTGGTCGTAGTCGCCTTCGGTCAGTTTCTTGAAGGACTTGATCGTCTCTTCGAGCGGGACGAAGGTGYCCGGGATACCGGTGAACTGCTCGGCGACGAAGAACGGCTGCGACAGGAAGCGCTGGATGCGCCGCGCCCGGTTGACGAGAATCTTGTCCTCCTCGGACAGCTCGTCGATACCGAGAATGGCGATGATGTCCTGCAGGTCCTTGTAGCGCTGCAGGATGCGCTGCACCTCGCGGGCGACGTCGTAGTGCTCCTGCCCGAGGTAGCGGGCGTCGAGGATGCGGGAGCTGGAGTCCAGCGGGTCGACGGCGGGGTAGATCCCCAGGTCGGAGATAGCCCGCGAGAGCACCGTGGTGGCGTCGAGGTGGGTGAAGGTGGTGTGCGGCGCCGGGTCGGTGATGTCGTCCGCGGGGACGTAGATCGCCTGGAGCGAGGTGATCGAGTGGCCACGCGTCGAGGTGATCCGCTCCTGCAGGACGCCCATCTCGTCGGCCAGCGTCGGCTGGTAGCCCACCGCGCTCGGCATCCGTCCGAGCAGGGTGGAGACCTCCGAGCCGGCCTGGGTGAACCGGAAGATGTTGTCGATGAACAGCAGCACGTCCTGCTTCTGGACGTCGCGGAAGTACTCCGCCATGGTCAGCGCCGCGAGCGCGATCCGCAGCCGGGTGCCGGGTGGCTCGTCCATCTGGCCGAAGACCAGCGCGGTGTCGTTGATGACGCCGGCCTCGGTCATCTCCAGGAACAGGTCGTTGCCCTCACGGGTACGCTCCCCGACCCCGGCGAACACCGAGACACCGCTGAACTGCTTGGCAACACGGTTGATCATCTCCTGGATGACGACCGTCTTGCCCACGCCCGCGCCGCCGAACAGGCCGATCTTCCCACCGCGGACGTAGGGCGCCAGCAGGTCGATGACCTTGATCCCGGTCGGGAACATCTCTGTCTTCGACTCGAGCTGGTCGAAGGCGGGCGCCGTGGCGTGGATCGACCGGCGCACGTCGGTGTCGACGCTGGGGACGTCCAGCGGCTCGCCGAGCACGTTGAACACGTGCCCTCGGGTGGYGTTGCCGACGGGGACGGTGATCGGCGAACCGGTGTCCTGGACGGGCGCCCCACGGACCAGACCGTCGGTCTGCTGCATGGAGATCGTCCGTACGGTGTTCTCACCGATGTGCTGCGCGACCTCGAGGGTGAGGGTCGCGGTCTGTCCGTTGATGGTGCGGTCGACGCGCAGCGCGCGGTAGATCTCGGGGATCTCCTCGGGCGCGAACTCCACATCGACGACCGGGCCGATTACACGGGCGACCCGGCCGWTCCCAGGGGCCTTGCCCTCCGCCGCGGCGGGCGAGGTGGTGGTGACGGTCATGGCGTCCTCAGTTTCACTTGTGCCCTGAAGTCACCGGCCGCTACCTGAAGGATGCCGGTGGCTTCGGGCAGTTTCACTTGTGCCCTGAAGCCACCGGCCACTCCGTGTGGATGCCCGCAACATCAGGTCTGGTTGATCTTCTTGGTTATGACGGTCGTCGATGCCGGTGCTTCCCTCGGGACCCGCCCACGCAAGAGGCATGGCCGCGCCGCCTTCAGCTCCGTTATGCCTCCAGCAGTGCGACAAACAGCATCGCACCGCCTTCAGCTCCGCTGCCCTGTCTGAGCCTCCGGCAGTGCGACAAACAGCATCGCACCGCCTTCAGCTCCGCTGCCCTGCCTGAGCCAGCCTAGGAGGCCTGAGCGAGTGCGTTGGCGCCTCCGACAATTTCCGATATCTCCTGCGTGATCGCGTCCTGACGGGCCGCGTTGGCCCGCCGGGTGTAGGTCTTGATCAGCTCACCCGCGTTGTCGGTCGCGGACTTCATCGCCCGCTGCCGCGCCGCCGACTCGGATGCCGCGGACTCCAGCAGGGACGCGTACAGCCGGCTTTCGACGTACCGCGGCAGCAGGGCGTCCAGGACACCTTCGGCGGACGGCTCGAACTCGTACTGCGGGAGCGGGCCACCGGGCGGGGGCTCGGTGGTCTTCTCCAGCACCAGCGGAAGGATGCGGTGGGCAACCGGCCGTTGCGTCAGCGTGTTCACGTACTCGGTGAAAACCAGGTGGATCTCGTCCACGCCAGCGGCCTCACTCGACTCGACGAACCGCGCGATGAGCGCGTCGGCGACTTCCTTGGCGTTGTCGTAACCGGGCTGCTCGGAGAAGCCGGTGAACTCCCCGGCCAGCTCCCTGCCGCGGAACCGGTAGTAGGTGACGGCCTTGCGGCCGACCGCGTACAGGACCGGTTCCTTGCCCTCGGCGCGCAGCAGTTCCAGCAGCTCACCGGTGCGACGCAGCACGTTGGCGTTGTAGCCGCCAGCGAGACCACGATCGCTGGTGATCACGAGAACCGCCGCGCGGCGAGCCTCGGGGTGCTCGGTCGTCAGGGGGTGGCGGACCGTGGTCTGCGACGCGACCGCGGAGATCACCCGGGTGATCTCGTCGGCGTACGGCCGGGACGCGGCCACCCTTGCCTTGGCCTTGACGATCCGGGACGCCGCGATGAGCTCCATCGCCCGAGTGATCTTCTTGGTCGACTGTACCGACCGGATGCGGCGCCGGTATTCGCGGAGCTGACCGGCCATGGCTTAGTCCTCGTCCCGCGGCTTCGGCTGGTGCACCTTGATGGACTCCTGCTCCACCTCGGCGGGGTCCAGGGTGTCGGGCACCGGCTCGTTGATCAGGGGCTGACCGCCGGAGAGCGCGAACTCGGTCTTGAACTTCGCGATCAGATGCTCGAGCGCGGCGAGGGTGTCGTCGTCGAGCTTGCCGGTCTCGCGGATCGTCTTGAACAGCCCCGGCTGGGTCCGCTCGACGAACTCGAGGAACTCGCTTTCGAACCGGCGGATGTCGCCGATCTGCACCTCGTCGAGGTGGCCGGTCGTCCCCGCCCAGATCGAGACGACCTCGCGCTCGACCGAGAACGGCTGGAACTGCGGCTGCTTGAGCAGCTCGACCAGGCGCGCGCCCCGGTCGAGCTGGGCGCGCGACGCCTTGTCCAGGTCGGAGCCGAACGCCGAGAACGCCTCCAGCTCGCGGTACTGGGCAAGGTCGAGACGCAGCCGGCCGGCGACGGACTTCATCGCCTTGACCTGGGCGCTGCCACCGACCCGGGAAACCGAGGTACCGACGTTGATGGCCGGCCGGACACCCTGGTTGAACAGGTCGGTCTCGAGGAAGATCTGCCCGTCGGTGATGGAGATGACGTTCGTCGGGATGTAGGCGGAGATGTCGTTGCCCTTGGTCTCGATGATCGGCAGACCGGTCAGCGACCCGCCACCGAGCTCGTTCGAGAGCTTCGCGCAGCGCTCGAGCAGCCGGGAGTGCAGGTAGAAGACGTCGCCGGGGTAGGCCTCACGGCCCGGCGGGCGACGCAGCAGCAGCGAGATGGCCCGGTAGGCCTCGGCCTGCTTGGACAGGTCGTCGAAGACGATCAGGCCGTGCTGGCCGTTGTACATCCAGTGCTGGCCGATCGCGGAACCGGTGTAGGGCGCGAGGTACTTGAAACCGGCCGGCTGGTCGGCGGGAGCGGCGACAATGGTCGTGTAGGCCAGCGCGCCGGTCTCCTCCAGGGTGTTCAGAACGTCCCGGATCGTCGACTTCTTCTGGCCGATCGCCACATAGACGCACTTGACCTGGAGCTTCGGATCCCCGGTCGCCCAGTTCTCGCGCTGGTTGATGATCGTGTCGAGGGCGACCGAGCTCTTGCCGGTCTGCCGGTCGCCGATGATGAGCTGGCGCTGGCCACGCCCGATGGCGGTCATCGCGTCGATGGCCTTGATGCCGGTCTGCAACGGCTCCTTGACCGGCTGGCGCTGCACGACCGTGGGCGCCTGCAGCTCAAGGGCCCGGCTCTCGGTCGAGACGATCTCCCCGAGGCCGTCGATCGGGCGGCCGAGGGGGTCGACGACCCGGCCGAGGAAGCCGTCCCCGACCGGGACGGAGAGGATCTCGCCGGTGCGGCGGACCTCCTGCCCCTCCTCGATGTGCTCGGACTCACCCAGCAGAACGCAGCCGATCTCGCCCACGTCCAGGTTGAGCGCGAGGCCGAGCACCCCGCCGTGGAACTCCAGCAGCTCGTTGGTCATGGCGTGCGGCAGACCCTCGACCCGCGCGATGCCGTCGCCCGCGACGACGACCCGGCCGACCTCCTCGCGCTCTCCGGCGGATGCCTGGTAGGAGTCGACGTAGTCCCGGAGGGCGGCGCGGATTTCCTCCGGTCGGATGGAGAGCTCAGTCATCGCTTTGGTCCTTCAGCAGATGGTGCGGGCACGTCCCGCAGATCGGGCGGCGAGATCTGGATGTCCACGGGAGCGCCCTACCGCAGCAGTCGCCGGCGTGCGTCGGTGAGGCGGCGCAGGACACTGYCATCGACCACCTCGTCACCGACCCGCACGACGACGCCCCCGAGCACAGCGGGGTCGACGTCCACCTGGAGCTGCACATCACGGCCAAAATAACGGCTGATCGCCGTCCGCAGCCGGTAGATCTGGTCGCCCGCGAGTGGGACGGCGCTCAGCACCACCGCGACCAGACGGTTGCGCCGGGCCGCGGCGATCGTGGTGAGCTGTTCGAGCCGGCGCTCGAGGTCACCGTGGTAACGTTCGGTAACCGCACGCTGGACGAGCCGAACGGTTACGGGGTGGGCCTTGCCGTCCAGCAACCTGGCCACCAGCGCCTGCTTGGCCGACACCGGGGCGGCCGGGGCACTCAGGGCCAGCGACAGCTCCGGTGTCCGGTTGAGCAGCCGGCCGAACCTGAACAGCTCGTCCTCGACGTCGTCGAGGACGTTGTTGCGCTGCGCCTGCGCGAGCAGGACCTCGACGGCGAGCTCGGCCAACGCCTGCTGGAGGTCCAGCGGCCGAGCCCAGCGCCCGGTGACCGCGACCTGCACGATCTCCAGTGCCGTTGGCGAGATCTTTGAGCCGAACAGCCTGGCCGCGAGCTCGGAACGGGCCGATCCGGGCATGCCCGGATCGGTCAGCGCGCGGCGGACGACCAGCTCGCGGTCGAGCAGGTCCACCACCCCGTCGAGGTCGTCCGCGAGCCGGGCGAGGTTGGCGGCAGGCCTCGGGGTCGTGGTACCCGGCGGCGGGAGCGCGGTCAGCTCGTCGAGCCGATCCCGCGCCACCGCCAGTGAACGACGGCTGGATCCGTCCACGCCTCAGCCCCCCGGGCCGGCCGGCGCCGGGACCGTCGTGCCCTCCGCCGGACGGTCCAGCCCGGCGATGAAGTCGTCGATGAGCTGCCGCTGGCGGTCGTCCCGCTGCAGCTCGTGACCGACGATCTTGGTAGCGAGTTCGAGCGCGATCTCGCCAATCTCGCGCCGGATCTGGGCGACGACCTGGGCCCGCTCGGCGGCCAGCTGAGCCTCGCCACGGGCCTTGATCTCGGCAACCTCTTCGCCGGCCTGCGCGCGTAGCGAGTCGAGAATCTGTTGCCCCTGTTCACGGGCGTCCTGACGGATGCGCCCCGCCTCGTCCTGGGCCTCGGCGAGCTGCCGGCGGTAGGAGACGAGCAGGTCCTCGGCCTCTCGCTGGGTGCGCTCGGCGCGTGCCAGGTTGCCCTCGATACGGTCGCTGCGCTCGGCGTACGTCCGTCTGATCTGCGGGTAGACCTTCCAGAAGAAGAAGGCCACCAGCAGACCGAAGGCCAGGATACCGATGAGCAGCTCGCTCACCGGCGGGACAAGGACGTTTTCGTCCGAGTGCCCACCACCCTCCTCGGCCGCGAGCAGCAGTGTCGAGATAGCCACGGTGTCTCCCCCGGCCTAGGGGAAGACGAACGGGACGACGAAACCGATCAGGGCCAGTGCTTCCGCGAGCGCGAAGCCGATGATCATGTATCGGAAAGCGACCTGCTCAGCTTCTGGCTGCCGGGCGATGGCCTGTACGCCGAGCCCGAAGATAAGACCGATACCGATGCCGGGCCCGATGGCCGCGAGGCCGTAGGCCACCGCGCCGAGAGAGCCGCTCACCTGGTCGGCAGCAGCAAGCACCAAAGAGGTGTCTGCCATGTCATTATTCCTTTTCCAGTCGGGCACCGCGACCTGCCGCGGTGCTGATCGGGGTGTCCGAACCTTATGCGTGTGCCGCGGCGGATGCGCCGCTGACGGCGGGCACCTGGTCGACCGAGTGCGAGCTGTCGTGCTCGTCCCCGTGCTCCTCAAGCGCGCCGCCGATGAAGGCGGCCGTGAGAATAGTGATGATGTACGCCTGCAAGAAGTCGATGACGAGCTCGAAACCGGTCAGCACGATCGTCATGAGCAACGAGGCGACACCGAAGACGAAGGGCGGCTTCGGCAGCAGGTAGTCCGCGCCGAGCGAGAACACCAGCAACAGGATGTGGCCGGCGAACATGTTCGCGAACAACCGGACCGCCAGCGTGAACGGACGCACGATCAGAGTCGACAGAAGCTCGATCGGCCCGAGCAGCAGCTTGACGGGGAAGGGCGCCGTCGGCGCCGGATTGACCATGTGGCCGAAATACGCGCGGGCGCCGACAGCCTTGATCCCGGCGTGGTTGAACAGCACGTAGGTGATGGCGGAGAGAACGATCGGAATCGCTATCCGCGAGGTCGGCGGGAACTGTGCGCCGGGGATGATCGCAAGCACGTTGGAGACCAGTACGAAGGTGAACAGCACCACCAGGTAGGGCGTGTACTTCCGGCCCTGCTCTCCGATGACGTCCCGGGCGATCGAGGTGTCGATGAAGTCGTAGATGGACTCACAGACGTTCTGCACCCCGCGTGGCACAACCGTCGCGCGCCGGAAACCCAGCCAGAAGACCACACCGACGACGAGCGCGGCGAAGATCCCCAGGGCGGTCGCCTTGTTCAGGTAGAAGTCGACCGGTCCGAGCTCGACGTCGAACCAGTGGGGTGTCTGGAACACCTCCTTGGTCGGGCCGTGGAAGCCCTCGTCCGCGAGGACCGGGGGGACCGGCACGACGTACACCTCCATGATCAAAATATACTCTCACCAGCGGAAAAGAGACGCAGCCGTACCGGCGGCGGTGTGGACTCACCCTATCTGGTCCAAGCGAACAGCCATACCCGGCGCAGGCCGCATCCCACTCGTGCACCTGGCATACCAGACATGACGATCACCGGACACAGCCGGCCGCCAGGCATRACCATCTATCGATACCCTATGATCATGAACTGGCAAGACCACCAAGAGATACGACTCACACCGGATGTCAGCGAGCCGACACTCGGTACTGGCGATACTATCCACACCCCGGCGCCATCGGCATCAAGTCCGGGCCGAGCAGAGGTTGCTCACTCGCCCGTTCACACAAACGGCACCCGAAAGTTTCCTGCCGTTGCCCCAGGATAGACGCTTCGAGACCATGCGATCACACGAAGCAACAGTCCGCGCCTGCCCAACGGGCCAAAAGACTATCGATCATGATCGGTGTACACCCGGGAACCATCCGCATCGGCACCGCCGGGCCGCGGACCACCGGCCCGGGTCACTGGCGCCGCATCGCCCGGTAGATCACAAGATAGAGCGCGGCCCCCATCCCGACGACAACGCCCACCGGCAGGAAGACCGTGCCGATCCCGGTGACACGGTCGATCCCGTAGCCGACCAGCCCCCAGAAGCCGGTACCGGCGAGCAGCGTGCCGAACGCGCTCCACATCTCGCCGGAGATCAGGCCGGGCCGGTACGGGCGACGCGGCCCACCACCCGTACCGGGGCTGTTTCCAGCGTCCCCGGGGGTGCGTTCGGCGTCGCTCACGTGTTCAGGGTGTCACGTGGGGAGTCGCCCCGCGCGCGGAAGGCGTCCGGATCGTAGAACGGGACCCGGGTGTGGGTGGCCACCCACAGCTCGGCACCGACCCAGCCGAGAACACCCACCAGGACGGCCCAGGAGAAGGCGATCAGGTCGACGCTGTCGGAGCCCTCCAGGGTCACCAGCAGAACACCCAGAATAATGGTCTTCATCAGATAGGTGCCCAGCGCCGCGGGCAGCACCATCGCCCGCATCCGGCGGGCGACAACGCTCACCGCGAGCTTGCTCGCCGTGAAGAACAACGCGACGAGAACGAGACCGGCGGCGACGGCGGCGAGTCCGTTCGCGCCACGGGCGAAGCCGGCGATCGGCAGTGCCGGGACCGCGACGGCGGCGAGCACCAGCAGACCGGCTCTGACCGTCCGCCCAGCAGCGGTGATCATGCGCGCCGCACGGATCGTTGACCGGCCAGCAACAACACCAGCAGCCCCGCGAGACCAAGACCCACAACACCGGCGAGGATCGGCAGCGGCTGCCGGGAAAAGGACGCGGCGACCCCGCCGAAACCAAGCAGCGCCGCCCAGAAGTACATGATGAGCACGGCCCGGACGTGGGATTTCCCGATTTCCAGCATCCGGTGGTGCAGGTGCATCTTGTCCGGGGYGAACGGGGAGCGGCCGGCTCTGGTCCGGCGGACCACCGCCAGCCCCAGGTCGATGAAGGGCACGGCGAGCACCGCCAACGGGATGGCCAACGGGATCAGGGACGGCAGGGACCGGGACGGCCCAGCATATCCGCCATAGGCCACCTGGCCCGTCACCGAGATCATGGATGCGGCGGAGAGCAGGCCGACCAGCATCGAGCCGGAGTCCCCCATGAACAGCCTCGCCGGGTTGAAGTTGTGCGGCAGGAAGCCGACGCACACACCGGCGGTGACGGCGGCCAGCAGCGCGGCCGGCGCGGCCCGGGAGAAGTGGTTGATAACGGCGACCTCGTAGGCGAAGTAGAACGTGGAGCCCGCCGCGATGGCCGCGACCCCGGCGGCCAGACCGTCCAGCCCGTCGATGAAGTTCATGGCGTTGACCAGGATCACCGTGGCGAGGATCGACAGCGGCACGGCCGTCTCCGGCCCGAGGCTGAAGGTCGTGTCGCTGTCCGGGTTCACCGCGAAGGACCACTGGATGCCCAGCAGCACCATCACCCCGGCGGCCACGACCTGGCCCGCGAGCTTTGTCACCGCGTCCAGCGGCCACCGGTCGTCCACGACGCCGAGCAGGCAGATCAGCGCGCCGGCGATCAGCACCGCGTGCGGCTCGGCCCAGTCCTCGGAGACCGCGGAGAGGAACGGGAGCTGGTCGGCGACGAGCAGCCCGGCTGCCAGCCCGGCGAGCATGGCCAGGCCGCCCAGCCGTGGCGTCGGGACCGCATGGACGTCACGGTCCCGGACACCGGCGACCGCGCCGACCCGGACCGCGAAACACCGTGCGACCGGCGTGCACAGGAACGTGATCGCCGCCGACACCGCGAAGACGAGCAGATACTCCCGCAATCTTCTAACGCACCCGCTTCTTGGGGCGTCCACCGCTTGCCGACACCGACGCCGACACCGACGCGCCCGCCTCCGGGCGCGTCGGTCGTGTCACCGTGGGTGCGGCCACCGCGAGTACGGTCACCGGGGGTAGGCGGGGTGTCGGACTGTCAGGGCGGCGACGCTGGCAGCCACGTCGGCGGCCGCGTCGGGGTCACTGACGACGCGGGCGATGAGCGCGGCGATGTCCTTCATCTCGCCCTCCTTCATACCCTGGGTGGTCACCGCCGGCGTACCCACCCGGATCCCGGAGGAGACCGCGGGGGGCTGCGGGTCGTACGGGATCGCGTTCTTGTTCAGGGTGATGCGGGCGGCGTCGCAGCGAGCCTCCGCCTCCTTGCCGGTGACCCCGAGCGCGCGCAGGTCGAGCAGGGCGAGGTGGGTGTCAGTCCCGCCGGCGACCGGGCGCACCCCTTCGGCGGCGAGCGCGTCCGCGAGCGCCTGGGCGTTGCGGATCACCTGCTGGGCGTAGTCCTGGTAGGCGGGGGTGGCGGCCTCCCGCAGGGCGACCGCCTTGGCCGCGACCGCGTGCATGAGCGGGCCGCCCTGGCTGAAGGGGAAGACCGCCTTGTCGATGCGCTGGGCGAGCTCCTCCCGGCAGAGGATCATCCCGCCCCGCGGGCCGCGCAGCACCTTGTGGGTGGTGAAGCTGACGACGTCGGCGTAGGGCACCGGGCTCGGGATGGCCCGGCCCGCGACCAGGCCGATGAAGTGGGCGGCGTCCACCATCAGCCAGGCCCCGACCTCGTCCGCGATCGACCGGAAGGCGGCGAAGTCGATCAGCCTCGGGTAGGCGGTGGCGCCACAGATGATCATTTTGGGCTGGTGCTGACGGGCGAGGTCGCGCACCTCGTCGTAGTCGATCAGCTCGGTGTCCTCGCGCACCCCGTACGCGGCGACGTTGAACCACTTGCCGCTGAAGTTGACCCGACTACCGTGGGTGAGGTGGCCGCCGTGTGGGAGGGACATCGCCAACACCGTGTCACCGGGCACCAGCAGCGCCGCGTACACCGCGAAGTTGGCCTGCGCCCCCGAGTGCGGCTGCAGGTTGGCGTGCTCGGCGCCGAAGAGCTCCTTCGCCCGGGCGATGCCGATCTCCTCCGCACGGTCCACGACCTGGCATCCGCCGTAGTACCGGCGGCCGGGATATCCCTCGGCGTACTTGTTCGACAACGTCGACCCGAGGGCCGCCAGCACCGCCGGTGAGGTGAAGTTCTCGCTGGCGATGAGCTGGAGCCCGCCTCGCAGCCGGTCCAGTTCGTCCAGGAGGACACCAGCGATCTCGGGATCCTCGGCGTGGAGCTGGTCGAAGTCCGGGCCCCAGAACGGGGTGCTCATAAGCTGCCTCTCCTGCTGCGTCAGTTCACTGTGCTGCGTCAGTTCACCGCGGCGGGTACCCGAAGTGATGGGACGATCGCGCGCAGCGCCGCCAGGTCGACGGCGCCGACCCGCAGAACCCGCGGGACGTCATCGGTGCAGTCGACGATCGTCGAGGCGACGCCGAGCGTGCAGGGCCCGCCGTCCAGGTACACCTCGACGGAGTCGCCGAGCTGGGCGAACGCGTCGTCGGCCGTGGTCGCCGGCGGCCGGCCGCTGATGTTGGCGCTGGACACCGCCATCGGGCCGGTCCGGCCGAGCAGTTCGATCGCCGCCGGGTGCAGCGGCATCCGTACCGCGACCGTGCCCCGGGCGTCGCCGAGATCCCAGCTCAGCGACGGCGCGTGCCGCACGATCAGGGTGAGCCCGCCCGGCCAGAACGCCCGCACCAGGTCACGGACCTGCTCGGTCACCCGCTCCACCAGGCCGTCAAGGGTGCGCCACGAACCGATCAGCACGGGTACGGGCATCTCCGGCCCACGGCCCTTGGCCGTCAGCAGGGCCCGGACCGCGACCTGGTCGAAGGCGTCGGCCCCGATGCCGTACAGCGTGTCGGTGGGTAACACCACCAGGCCACCGTGACGGACCGCGCGGGTGGCCGCCTCGAGCCCGGCCACCCGTACCTCGGAATCCGTGCAGTCGTAGCGTCTGCTCACCGCTCCTCCCCTGCTGCCCCTGCTGCCCCCCGGGCCAGGCCCGGCCCACCACGGGGCCGGCAGGTTGCCGTGACGAACCGGTCCCGTCCGGTCAGGTCCTGGTGGTCGTGGACATCATCCCAGCGACCGTGCGTCCGCAGCAGGGCAGGGGCCGCCGAGCCGTGCCGGTCGGCATGCTCGATCACCAGCCGGCCACCGTCACGGAGCAGGTCGGCCGCCACCGCCGCGACGGCGCGCACGCCGGCCAGGCCGTCCGGCCCGCCCCACAGGGCGGCCGGCGGGTCGTGATCGCCAACCTCCGGCTCGAGCGTGTCCCGTTCGTCGTCGCACAGATACGGCGGGTTGCTCACCACCAGGTCGACCCGGCCGAGCAGATCAGCCAGCACCTCGGTGGCGGCCATCACGCCCGCGGCGCCCGGCGTACCGCCGTGCCGGGACGCGGCGCCGCCGGACAGGTCGATCCCCACGTCGGCGTGGTGCACGGCTATCGCTCTTCCGGTGAGTACGACATTACGCTTCGCCCACAGCAGCGCGTCCGGGTCGCTGTCGACGGCGTACACCCGCGCCCCCGGCAGTTCGTCGGCGAGCGCGAGGGCGATCGCTCCGGAGCCGGTGCACAGGTCCACGCAGACCGGCCTGTCCCACCCGGCCGCGCGGACGGTGTCGATGGCCCAGCCGACCACCGTCTCGGTCTCCGGCCGGGGCACGAACACACCGGGGCCGACGGTCAGGGTGAGATAGCGGAACCCGACCGTGCCCACCAGGTGCTGCAGCGGCACCCTGGCGGCCCGGCGGGCCACCAGGCCGTGGAGGAGGTCCCGCTCGGCCGGGGTCATCGCGCCCGCCAGCGCCAGCCGCCAGCGGGGCTCGCCGGTGACATGGGCGGCAAGCTGCTCCGCGTCCGCCCGGGGGCTGGCCACCCCGGCCGCGGACAGCACGGCGGCCGCCGAGTCGATCTCGACCCGTAGGTCCGGGTCCGGCTCGGCGCCCGGGCGCCAACCCGGAGTGTGCTGGGAGTGCGCCGAGGGTGTCCGTACCCGTACGCCGGTCCGGTCCGGCCCGGCCGCGGCGGAGGTCACGTCGCCACCTCGACCGACAGCCTGGTCTGGAGGTCCGCCGCGATCAGCGCGTTGAGGACGTCGTCGAGCTCACCGTCGAGCACCTGGTCGAGGTTGTACGCCTTGTAACCGACCCTATGGTCACTGATCCGGTTCTCGGCGAAGTTGTAGGTACGGACGCGTTCGGAGCGGTCCACCGTGCGGACCTGGCTCGCCCGCGCCGCCGACGCCTCGGCCTGCGCCCGCTCGCGGGCCACCGACAGCAGCCGGGCCCGCAGGATGCGCAGGGCCGACTCCTTGTTCTGCAGCTGGCTCTTCTCGTTCTGGCAGGACACCACCAGCCCGCTGGGCAGGTGGGTGATCCGCACCGCCGAGTCCGTCGTGTTCACGCTCTGCCCACCGGGGCCGGAGGAGCGGTACACGTCTATCCGCAGGTCGTTGGGGTCGATGTCGACCTCGACCTCCGCCGCCTCGGGCAGCACCAGGACGCCGGCCGCCGAGGTGTGGATGCGGCCGGCCGACTCGGTGACCGGCACCCGCTGCACCCGGTGGACCCCGCCCTCGAAGCGCAGCCGCCCGAAGACCCCCCCGGAGGCACCTCGGCCGGCCTTCACCGCCACGCTCACGTCCCGGTAGCCGCCGAGGTCGCTGGGGTTCGCGTCGAGGATCTCGGTTCGCCAGCCGCGGCGTTCGGCGTAGCGCAGGTACATCCGCAGCAGGTCGCCGGCGAACAGGGCCGACTCCTCACCGCCGGCGCCCGCCTTGATCTCCAGGATCGCGTCCCGGGCGTCGTCCGGGTCGGTGGGTACCAGATGGGCGCGCAGTCTGTTACGGAGTGTCTCCTGTTCGGCCTCCAGTTCCGCGACCTCCGCGCGGAACGAGGTGTCCTCGGCGGCGAACTCGCGGGCCGTCGCCAGATCCGCGGCCACCCGGTCCAGCTCGCGGGCGGTCTCCACGGCCGGGGTCAGCTCCGCGTACCGGCGGCCGAGGCTGCGGGCCAGCGCCGGGTCGGCGTGCACCGACGGGTCGGCGAGCCGGCTCTCCAGCTCGGCGTGCTCGGTGAGCAGAGCGTCGAGCGGAGTGGTCATTTCGGGCGTCTCCTGGTCCTGGGACGTTCGATCAGCGGGCGGCGCCGGGCGTCACGAGCCGGACGGCGCTGTTCCCGGGTGCTCCCAACGTCGAACTGTAGGCCCGGCCGGGCCGAGCCGCAGCCGGGACGAGCCGCAGCCGGGACGAGTGCGCCCGTGCCGTCACCGGTACGGCACGGGCGCGTGCTGTCTGGCCGGCCGCGGCGTGTTGTCTGGCCGCGGCGTGCTATTTGGCCGTCGTGCCCGGCTTGTCACCGGGACGGCGGCGACCGAAACGCCGTTCGAACTTCTCGACCCGACCACCAACGTCAAGAATCTTCTGCTTGCCGGTGTAGAACGGGTGGCACTGCGAGCACACCTCTGCGTGGATCACAGCGTCCGACTTGGTGCTACGGGTAGTGAACGTGGAGCCACAGGTACAGACAACCGTGGTCTCGTGGTACGTCGGGTGAATGTCAGCCCTCATGATCCTTCTTCCCGAAATGGCCGCCGGGTCGCCCTGTCCCCTGAACGAGGGCGTGAACCGGTGCCGGGTGTCGACGCTCCAGTCTGCCAGAGCCGGGCGCGCCCTCGGGGCGGGCATCCCGCGGGGGTGTCGCGGGGACCCTGGGCGATCGGTCCMGGCTCGGCCCCCGTTCTGAGCTCAGTCCTGGCCCGGGGTGGTCTTCGCGATCTGCATCAGGAACTCGTAGTTCGTCCGCGTCTGCTTCAACCTGTCCAGCAGAAGATCCAACGCCTGCTGGGACTCCAGGGTGTGCAGGACCCGACGCAGCTTGTGCATGATCACCAGCTCGTCGGGCGCGAGGAGGATCTCCTCCCGACGGGTTCCGGAGGGGTTGACGTCGATCGCGGGGAAGACCCGCTTGTCAGCGATCTTACGGTCGAGCTTGAGCTCGGCGTTGCCGGTGCCCTTGAACTCCTCGAAGATCACTGTGTCCATCGTCGAGCCCGTCTCCACCAGCGCCGTGGCGATGATGGTCAACGAGCCGCCGTTCTCGATGTTCCTGGCGGCGCCGAGGAACCGCTTCGGCGGGTAGAGCGCGGTGGAGTCCACACCACCCGACAGGATCCGGCCGGACGCCGGCGCGGCCAGGTTGTACGCCCGACCGAGACGGGTGATCGAGTCGAGCAGGACGACGACGTCCTCACCCAGCTCCACCAGCCTCTTGGCCCGCTCGATGGACAGTTCGGCAACGCTGGTGTGGTCGGACGGCGGCCGGTCGAACGTCGAGGCGATCACCTMGCCCTTGACCGACCGCTGCATGTCGGTCACCTCTTCGGGACGTTCGTCGACGAGAACGACCATCAGGTGGCATTCCGGGTTGTTCGTGGTGATCGCGTTYGCGATGGCCTGGAGCACCATCGTCTTGCCTGCCTTGGGYGGGCTGACGATCAACGCGCGCTGGCCCTTGCCGAGCGGCATCACCAGGTCGATGACCCGGGTCGTCAGCAGCTGCGGCTCGGTCTCCAGGCGCAGCCGTTCCTGCGGGTAGAGCGGGGTGAGCTTGGTGAACTCGGGGCGRCTGCGCGCCTCCTCCGGCTCCAGGCCGTTGACCGTGTCCAGCCGGACCAGCGCGTTGTACTTGTCCCGCCGCTGCTCGCCCTCCTGCGGTGCCCGGACCACCCCGGTGATCGCGTCACCGCGGCGCAGACCGTGCCGGCGGACCTGGGCCAGGCTCACGTAGACGTCGGTCGGGCCGGTCAGGTAACCGCTGGTACGCACGAACGCGTAGTTGTCGAGGACGTCGAGGATGCCGGCGACCGGCACGAGCACGTCGTCCTCGCGGACCACCGGCTCCGACTCGGTGAAGCCGCCGCCCTGGCGGCCACGGTTACGGCCACGCTCCCGGAAGCGGCCCCGGTTACGCCGGTTCCCCCCGCTGAAGTCGTCGTCGCGGCCTGCCTCGCCCCGGTCGGGCTGAGCCCGCTCGGTCTGGCCACGGTCGGAAGAACCACGGTCGGACTGCCCCCGGTCGGACTGGCCGCGGTCGGACTGCCCCCGATCGGACTGGCCGCGATCGGAAGAACCACGGTCGGACTGGCTGCGATCGGACTGGCCGCGATCGGACTGGCTGCGGTCGGAAGAACCACGCCCCTGGCGGTCGTTCGCCGGGCGGTCGCCCTGCTGGCGCCCCTGACGCTCACTGGACGCGGGACGTTCAGTTGACGAACGGTCGCCATCGGGCTGCTGACGGTCACGTCTGTCCTCGCGGGCCCGGCCGTTGCCGTTCTCCGACGGGCGGGGAAGGCTGGCCGGTTCAGCCACCACTGTCTCCGCCGGCACGGCGGTCACAGGCGCATCCTTCACGCTGGGTAGTGATTTGGTGGGCACGCTGTCCGTCACGGCGGCGGGCGTGGCCGTAGCCGGTGCCACGACGGCTTCCAGCGTGCCGGCGGTCCGCGGGCTGTCGGCGCCGCTCGTCGCATCGGAGGCGGTCACGGCAGCGGGCTGGCCCTGTCCTGGGCCGGCCAGGGCGTCGGTCAGGGTCGCCTGCTCGGCCGGGGCGACGGACGGGCTGCCCGACCCGCGGGAGGCGGCCCGGCGGCTGCGGCCACGCGTGGGTGCCTCGGTCGGCGCGGTCGCGCTCGCGGCCGCTGCTGGCGCGCCGGTGACGCCGGTGGCCGGCGCGGTGTCGAGCGCCGACACGGCCGGCTCCGGCTGCGCGGCGGGAACAGCCGCGGCGGACGACGTCACGGCCGAGGCCTCGCCGCCGGCCGCGCTGTTGGGAGCCTGCACGTTCTGGATCGCCGCGATGAGCTGCCCCTTTCGCAGACGTCCCACGCCCTGGATACCCAACGAAGTCGCCATGGCCTGCAACTCCGGTAGCAGCATGGCCGAAAGGCCGGTGCCTGAGCGCCGGCGTCGCGTGGAGCCGGTGTCCACGGACGACGTCGGTGTCTGTGACCCCGCAGACTCACGTGCGCTGTCAGGCAGCACGTCGGTGGTGTCGCTCAAGATGTTCCTTCCCTGAAGGGACCGGCTTACGGGAGCCGGGTGATACTTGTTGACCTTCTTCGCCTGGGCATCCCACATGGAAACGATATTCAGCGCCGGTGGGCAGGCTAGAGCGCCCATGACGGCGCCAACGGCTGAGTACCGCGTGCGAACTCGTCTGTCCCGCTGAGGACTTGACCGGTGCTGGCCGAGGCTTCGATGACGAGGCTGAGGCACCAAGTCCGGTACCAGGTTCCGGCTACGAGGAGCCGGTGGCACCGGCGGGCGAGCACGCGCCGCGGCGGCAGCGGGTGCAGTCATCAGACTATCCAGACGCAGTCACCTGGGCAACATCCTTGCCGACGTATTGCTTCGGAGTCATCCGTTTCCCACCCGGGCCGGGGTCATTTCAGCCAGCGTGTCGTACTCGCGAGGAGCGTCCACCGGACTTACGGGACATGCCGGACAGGCGCACCGGGCGCGGAACGGACACGCCCGCGCCTACCGCCCGGGGAGCTGTGGAGGATTCCCCCCGCCGCGGCGGCACCGGTCGTGACGCCGCCCGCCGGCCAGGCACCGGCTGCGGTGGAGGCAGCGGCGGCGCCGTCAGCCGACGACGAGCTCGACCCGCGCCCCGTCTCGGTCGACGGGCAGGTCGAACACGCTGAAATCGCTGCCGGTGCAGGTCCGCGCGAGGGCGGCCTGGTCCTGGTCGACGGCCAGTGCCAGCACCGTCGGTCCGGAACCCGACAGGACGGCCGCCAGCCCCGCCGCCCGCAGCCGGGCGAGCAGATCGCTGGTCTCGGGCATGGACGGCAGCCGATAGGGCTGGTGCAGCCGGTCATCGACGGCCGCCAGCAACGCGTCCCGCCAGGACACAGCGCCCGGCCGGACGTGTTGATTCCCGACCTGCTTCCCGGTCTGGCTCCCGGTCTGGTTGCCGGCCGGCCTCCCCGTGGAGAAGCCGGCCAGCCGGTCGTCGACGAGGCCGGCGTAACCGTTCTGTCCACCGTTCTGCCCGTCGCCACGCCGACGGCCGTTCCCCGGGCCGGCAGCGGCGCGGTCGTTGTTCTCCGGCCCGGGCGTCCCCGGGGAGGCCACCGCGGCGGTACCGGCTCCGCCGGAGCGGGGCCGCGGGCCTCCCGACATCGCCATCGCCAGCAACGCGGCCCGCCCGGCGCTCATCGCCGCGTCCGCGTGGGGCACCCCCGCCGGCAGGGCCACCCGTGACTGTGCCGTCGACTGACGGCGGGTGGGCACGAACACGACCGGTCGCAGGTCCTCGGGAGGGTCGGTACGGGCCACCCGCGGCGGGCCGTCGCCGTCGTGCCAGGCGATGGTGAAACCGCCGTAGAGGGCGGCCGCGACGTTGTCCGGGTGCCCCTCGAGCCGGCAGGCGAGCGCGAAGACCTCCGGGATGTCCGGACGGCCGCCGCCCAGCGCGCTCGCCGCGAGCAGGCCGCCCACGATCGCCGCGGCCGACGAGCCCAGGCCACGGCCGTGCGGGATGCGGTTGACGCAGTTCAGCCGGATCCCGGCCGGGGTGGTGCCGGCCGCGGCGAAACCGGCCCGCAGGGCGCGGACGACCAGATGGGTCTCGTCACGGACGCCGTCGTCCTCACCGGTCACCTCGATCGACAGGCCGGCACCGGTGACGGTGACGGTGAGCTCGTCGTACAGGCCGAGCGCGAGGCCGCAGGCGTCGAAGCCCGGGCCGAGGTTGGCGCTGGTCGCCGGTACCCGCACCCGGGCCGCCTGGGCCGTCCGGGGCGCGGCCAGGAGCGGCGCGGCCGCCGGGCGGTTCACGACCCGTGCAGGTCGAGCGCCGTGGCCGCGGCCGCCACCGTCGCCGGTATGGTCACCGGCCTGGCCGCCCCGCTGATCGCCCACTCGGGGTCCTTCAGCCCGTTGCCCGTCACGGTGCACACCACCCGCTCGCCGGCCTCGACCCGGCCCGCGGCCCGGGCCTGCAACAGCCCGGCGACGCTCGCCGCGCTGGAGGGCTCGACGAAGACGCCCTCGCGGTGCGCGAGCAGCCGGTAGGCCGCGAGGATCTGCCGGTCGGTCACCGCGTCGATCCCGCCGCCGGAGTCGTCCCGGGCCCGCACGGCAAGGTCCCACGACGCGGGATTGCCGATTCGGATCGCGGTGGCGATCGTCTGCGGCCGGTCCACCACGCTGCCGCGCACGATGGGGGCGGCACCGGCCGCCTGGAAACCGTGCATGCGAGGCCGGCCGGCGCCGCTGCGCGCGTCCTCCTCGACGTAGCCGCGCCAGTAAGCTGTTATATTTCCCGCATTTCCGACAGGCAGGCAGTGGACGTCGGGAGCCGAGCCCAGATCTTCGACGATCTCGAAGGATGCGGTCTTCTGCCCCTCCAGGCGGAACGGGTTCACCGAGTTGACAAGGGTGACCGGGAAGGTGTCCGCGAGTTCGCGGGCGACCCGCAGGCAGTCGTCGAAGGAGCCGTCGAGCTGTAGCAGGCGAGCCCCGTGGACGAGGGCCTGCGCCAGCTTCCCCAGCGCGATCTTGCCGTTCGGCACCAGAACGGCGCAGGTCAGCCCGGCACGAGCGGCGTACGCGGCGGCGCTGGCACTGGTGTTGCCGGTGGACGCGCAGATCACCGCCTGGGAGCCCGCCTCGACCGCACGGCTGATGGCCATCGTCATCCCGCGGTCCTTGAACGAACCGGTCGGGTTGGCGCCCTCGATCTTGAGATGAACATCACAGCCGGTCAGGTCGGACAGGTGAGCCGCGGGCAGCAGCGGAGTCCCGCCCTCCCGGAGGGAGACCACCGGCGTGTCCGGGGAGACCGGAAGCCGGTCACGGTACTCCTCGATCACTCCCCGCCACACCCGTCGCGTCCCGGCGGCCGGGGGCGCCTCGGTGGCGTGCGCTCCCCCGGCGGCCCCTGCCTCCCCGGCCGCGAGTGCCGCCACGGCCGCTCGTGCCGTTGTCGGCGCCGTCGCGGCACGCGACTCGGTCGGCACCGTCCCTTCCGGGGATGTCGTCGGCGCTGTCGCCGCGCGCGATGTTGTCGTCACAGCTCACCTCCCTCGACCCGCATCACGCTCGCGACGGCGCGGACGACGTCCAGTTCCCGCAGCTCCTCGACGGTCGCGGCCAGGGCCGCGTCGGTGGCCGCATGCGTGATCAGGACCAGACTCGCATCGTCGCCGTGACCGTCCTGGCGGACGCTCTGGATGGACACGTCCTGGCGCGCGAACGCGGCGGCGACCGAGGCGAGCACCCCGGTCTTGTCCGTCACGTCCAGGTTGATGTGGTAGCGGGTCACGGTCGCGCCCATCGGCAGGACGGGCAGGGCCGCGTAGGCGGACTCCCCCGGGCCACGCCGGCCGGCCAGCCGGTTGCGCGCCACCGCGACCAGGTCACCGAGCACCGCGGACGCCGTGGGCGAGCCACCGGCCCCACGGCCGTAGAACATCAGCTGGCCGGCCGCCTCCGCCTCGACGAACACCGCGTTGAACGCGTCCCGGACCGCCGCCAGCGGATGCGCCCGCGGAATCATCGCCGGGTGCACACGCACGCTCACTCCGGGTGCCTCCACCGACCGTTCGGCGATGGCGAGCGCCTTCACCGTGCAGCCCATGGCGCGGGCGCTGGCGATGTCCGCGGCGGTGATGTCGCCGATGCCCTCCCGGTGGACGTCATCCAGGGTCACCCGGGTGTGGAACGCCAGCTGCGCGATGATCGCCGCTTTCGCGGCGGCGTCGAAGCCGTCGATGTCCGCRCTCGGATCGGCCTCGGCGTACCCGAGCGCGGTCGCCTCCTCAAGGGCCTCGGCGAAGCCGGCACCGGTCTCGTCCATCCGGGTGAGGATGTAGTTGGTGGTGCCGTTGACGATGCCGAGCACCCGGCGGACCCGGTCACCGGCGAGGCTCTCCCGCAGCGGGCGCAGCAACGGGATCGCGCCGGCGACCGCCGCCTCGTAGTAGAGGTCCACACCGTGCGCGGCGGCGGCGTCGTACAGGGCCGCGCCGTGGGTGGCCAGCAGCGCCTTGTTCGCCGTCACCACCGACTTTCCCGCGCGCAGCGCGGCGAGCAGCCAGCCGCGGGCCGGTTCGATGCCGCCGACCACCTCCACGACGATGTCGATGTCGTCCCGGGTCGCCAGCGCCGCCGCGTCCCCGGTGAAAACCGCCGGATCGACCGGGAGGTCGCGCGCGATGGACGGGCGGCGGACGGCCACGCCGGCCAGTTCCAGCGGCGCGCCCACCCGGGCTGCGAGATCCTCGGCATGGGTGTGCAGCAGCCGGACGACGTCGCTGCCGACCACACCACACCCCAGCAGCGCAATTCTCATCATCGCCGGTTCCTCATCGCGGATTCCTCACCGGATTTCTCACCATGGCCTGCCCCACCATGACCATGCCCACCATGCGTCGCTCCCGTCGGGAGCGTCGGTGCCGGCCGCGCCGACGTGGGGACGAGGCACCTCGTGGCGCCGACGGACGCGCTGGCGCAGCCGCCGGTGAGCGCCGGCTGGCGGACGGGTGAACGGGCCTGGTCACGCACGACAGTCACATCCTCGTCGGAGCCGACACGCCCAGCAGGTGGAGACCCCCGGCAAGCACGATCCTGGTCGCGTCGGCGAGCAGCAGCCGCGCCCCGGTGAGCGCCCCTGCCGCGTCGCCTCCACGGGGCAGCACCTCGCACACCCCGTGGAAACGATGGTAGGTATCGGCAAGCTCTTCGAGGTAACGCGCGACCCGGTACAGTGCCCACGGCTCAGCCGCAGCCGCGACGGCCCTCGGCAGATCACCCAGCGCCCGCAACAGATCGCCCTCACACGGATGGGTCAGCAGGGACACGTCCGCGCCCTCGACATCCACCCCCAGCCCCAACTGCCCGGCATTACGCAGCAGCAGACAAATCCGAGCATGAGCGTACTGGACGCGGAAAACCGGATTGCCGTTGGCCTGTCTGGTAATGACATCGAGGTCGATGAGGTCGATATCGCGCGCGCCGGCGCTGCCCGGTGGGAGGCGGGCAAGCGAATAACGGGCCGCATCCGTCCCGACCGTGCTCACCAGATCGGCCAGGCCAGCCAGGCCAGTGTCAGCCAGGTCGGTCAGGTCGGCCGTCAAACCGGTTACGGCGCGCACGCCGCCAGCGTGATCGTCGCCGTCAGGGCGGCCAGTGTGATCATTGTCGCCATCCGGCCACGGGCGACCGGGCGTGACACCGTGAGCCGTGACACCGCGGGCCGCGGTGTCACGGACATAGCCGTCGCCCGCCCGCACGATCGTCCGGGCGATCTCTCCGAGGGCGTCACTCGCCAGCCGGATGTTCAGGAAGCCGCCGGCGGTGACATCGACGCCGGACACCGCCTGATCCAGCCGGAGCCGGGCCGCGACCGCTTCCGCGATCTCCCGCGGTGGCCGCCGCGCCGGYCGGGCGAGCCGGAGGGCGATCGGGGTGGCGTAGTCACCATGGCCGGCGACCCTGGGGCGTTCGACCGGCACCATCGCGGGTACCTCCACGTCGAGCTCATCGTCGGCGACAAGATCGCAGACGATGGCCCGGAGGGTTTCCGCGAGATCGGCCGGGGTCATGGCGTGATGCTATCGGCGCGCAACGGCCCCGGCCGGGCTACCGAACCTCGGACAGGCCGGCCGTGGCCTCAGACCGGCTGGTCACGGCCGGCGGCGAGCCGGCGCACGACCCCGATCAGCTCGTCCGGGTCGAAGGGCTTGGTGAGGTAGTAGTCCACCCCGAGCCGTTCCCCACGCCTGAGATCGGCGGCCTGGGCGCGCGCGGACAACAGGACCACCGCGATGTCCGCCGTGGCGGGATCCTCGCGCAGGCGGGCGACCACGTCCCAGCCGTCCAGATGCGGCATCATGACGTCCAATGTGATCACATGCGGCGCGACAGCCCGGACCCGCTCCAGACAGTCGAAGCCGTCGACCGCGGTGTACACCTCGAAGCCCTCCAGCTCGAGGTTGACCACCACAAGCTSACGGATCACCGCGTCGTCGTCGACGACGAGGACGCGCGGGGCTTCGCAGTACACATCCGGAGCTTACGGCCACCTGGCCGGATGACCACCCCCACGGGCCTGGTACGGTAAGACCCGTCGTCCTGGAGCCCCCGTAGCTCAGGGGATAGAGCACTGCCCTCCGGAGGCAGGTGCGCAGGTTCGAATCCTGCCGGGGGCACACAGTGTAGCGTTTTAGTTATAGAGAGTTCATAAATTGAGCGCTTCTCACTCACACCAGCTATTTTGGGGCATAGGTCGACTACCCTTCGCTGGTTCTGAGTCCGATTCAGTCACCCAAGTCAGGCAAAGAGTCCTCGTCGGGTTGCGCAGGTTCGAACCCGGGTTTTTTCGGTTCCCGGCGGGTCGCCCCCTCCAGCGGGTACGGCACCCGCCTCGCCAGCGGCTCCGTCGGGCGGGCCGGCCCCTTCTCCGCCCGCCTGTTCCCCCGCACCCGCGGACCKGGCCTGATCCTCGACGCCCACGCTGTTGGGCCGGATATTTGCCGTGGCGGACGAAGTACCACTGGTAGGGCTGGCATTCCGGCCTGGAGGAACTCGAAGAACGCGAGCGGTTCAGCCAGCCGCGTGCCGGCCGAACTGGCGGCCCCGACCGCGTCGATACCGGCCCGGTTCAGGCAGGTCGACCAACCAGGGAGGCGATGAGTGTGGCCAGCCGGGCCGGCGGAACATCGCCCCCGGAGAGGGGACGCCGGGTGCGTCGGGCCAGTTCGTGTAGGTGCACAACGGCATCACGGCGCGAGGCGGTCCCGGGCACGGGGAAGGCGGTCAGGAGCAGCGAGGCCATCTGCCCGCCGATAATGCGCACGTTCTGGTCGGCGGTGATCGTAGCGATCTCCGCCAGCGCCCGTAGTGACAGMTCGTCGGCGTACGCGGTGGCGACGAGTTCGACGCGACGCCTTATGTCCACAGAGGCTCTCGTAGTGCCCGCGCTCGAAGCTGATCGATGGCCGAGCCGATGTCTCCGCCGGGCGACCGGTGTAGATCCCAGGCTGTGATCAGTGGGTCGGCGTACCGGCGTTGGGCTCTGCTGCTCGTGCAGTCTCCTGTGGATGGCCAGTCGCGGGACATGATCATGATGGTCGGGTCCCGGGGCGTGCGCAACTCGACCGTCGCGTCCGCGGACCGTACGGTCGCGAAGCCGTGCTCCTCCAGGGGAGGCTGGCTGATGACGTAGGCGACGGCGTGACTCGGCCGTCGCCACGGGGCGTAGAAGTCGGCGGCGAAGTCCCCGGACACAGCTGGCGCGACGTCGCCCCGCTCGGGCGCGACACGTTCGATACTGCCGAGCTGGGCCGCGATGTCTCCGGTCGCTGCCCAGTACGTGGTCAGGCCGCGCGGTCCCGGATAGTCCGTCATGAACCGGTCCCAGCACGCGACCCGGTCGACGGCCCGCCAGCCCGCCGGTGCGTGCTCGACCAGCTCGCCGAGGAGCCGGCACCTTCGGTGTCAGCCAATGGGCAGGTCAACCGCTATGACCAGCCGCCCACTGGGTGGTGCGGGAGCTGACCGGCTCGTTCAGCGCCCGTCGCGGGCCCTACCAGGTGCTTGTACCAGATCGACGACGACACCAAACGGTCATCCTGCTGCGCGCCGGGCACCGGGCCGATCTCTACCGCCCCGGCGGCGGGGAGCGCACCCACCGGCGGAAGCGCTGGTCAGGGGCACCCCGGGCAGTGGATCCATCGCCCAGCCCGCCAGGAACCAAACACCGCCTCTGCCACCGCCCGGATGCCGCTTTCTAGCTTGGGCGGGCCTGTTGGCGGCGCCAGCGGACCAGCAGGGCTGGCATTTCGGCCTGCAGGAACTCGAAGAAGGCGAGCGATTCGGCCAGCCGCGTGCCGGCCGGGCTGGCGGCTCCGACCGCGTCGATACCGGCCCGGGTGGTGACGACCCACCGGTCGAGCACCTGCTCGCGGCGGGCGACCATCTCGTACCAGCTGTCGTTCTCGAAGACGTACTGCTCCCGGCGGGAGCCCGGCTGGCGCTCGCGGCGCAGGATGCCCAGACCGGTCAGATAGCGCACGGCCGCGGAGACGGCGGCCCGGCTGATCCGCAGCTGGTCGACGAGTTCCTCGGCGGTGAGCCGGGCGTCGTCGGTGGCCAGCAACGCCGCGAACACGAGCGCGGGCATCCGCGGCATGCCGGCGTCCACGAGCGCTCCGGCGAAGCGTTCGACGAACCGCTCCACCGCTCGCGGATCCCGCTCCGGCCGGCGTCCTTCAGCTGTCTTCACTTCACTGCCTTCACTATGTTCACGAAATCGTGAAAGTTCTGTAGCATGTAAAGATCATGTATACAATCTACACCGAGGGCCTGACCAAGCACTACGGCGACACCGTCGCCCTCGACCGGCTCGACCTGGCGATCGCGCCCGGTGAGGCATACGGCTACCTCGGCCCTAACGGCGCCGGCAAGACCACGACGATCCGGCTGCTGCTCGGGCTGCACCGCCCGACGGCCGRCCGGGCCCGCCTGTTCGGGATCGACGCCTGGGCGGATCCGGTCGCCGCGCACCGGCGGGTGGCCTACGTCGCAGGCGAACCGGCGCTGTGGCCGTCACTGACCGGGGCGGAAACACTGGAGTTTCTGGCTCACCTGCACGGTGGGGTGGACGTGGCCTACCGCGACGAACTGGTCAGCCGCTTCGATCTCGACCCGCGCAAGAAAGTACGTGCGCTGTCAAAGGGCAACCGGCAGAAGGTCCAGTTGATCGCGGCCCTGGCCACCCGCGCCGATCTGCTCATCTTCGACGAGCCGACCAGCGGCCTGGACCCGCTGATGGAGGTGGAGTTCCGCCACTGCGCCGAGGAGGCCAGGTCACGCGGCCAGACGATCCTGCTCTCCTCGCACATCCTCAGCGAGGTCGAGGCCCTCTGCGACCGGGTCGGCATCCTGCGCCGCGGCCGGCTGGTCGACGAAGGCACCCTGGCCCAGCTGCGGCACCTGCACGCCCAGACCGTCGAGGTCACCTTCACCGGCCCGGCGCCCCAACTGCCGCCGYTGCCCGGTGTGCAGGTGCAGCCGGTCGGCCCGAGCGGCCTGCGGTTGCGGACCACCGGGGGTGTGGGCCCGGTCATCGCGGCGCTCGCCGGGCACCCGGTCGCGACCCTGACCAGCCAGGAGCCCTCCCTGGAGGAGATCTTCCTGCACCACTATGCCGAGCCGGCCCGGGGCAGGATCGATGACTGACCCCACCGTGACGGCCCCGCCGGCCGTGCCGACGGCACCCCGCTCCCGGCCCGGAGCCGGACACGGACGCGGTGGTGGCGTGATGGTCCCGCTGGTCGGGCGGGCCCTACGTGACGCCCGGACCCGCACCGTCGTGTTCGCCTACCTCTTCGCCGTCTACTCCTACGTCCAACCGGTCGGATACCGGCACACCTATCCCGAGGCCGCCGACCGGCTGGCGTTCGCCCGCGGCTTCGCCGACAACACCGGCCTGCGGCTGCTCTACGGGCAGCCCCACCAGATCCAGACCGTCGCCGGCTACGCCGCCTGGCGGGTCGGCGGCGTGCTCGCGATCGCCGCCGCCGTGTTCGGGCTGCTCGCCGCCGTGCGGGCGACGCGCGCCGAGGAGGACAGCGGCCGAACCGACCTCCTGCTCGCCGGCCCGGTCTCCCGCCGCATTCTGCACACCGCCGCCTACACGGCGATCGCCGCCGGTGTCGGGGCGCTGTGGCTCGCGGAGTTCGCCGGCCTTGTCGTCGCAGGGCTCCCCGTCGCCGGCTCGGCCTGCCTGGCCACAGCGGCCGCGTCGGTCGCGGTGACCTGCGCCGGTATCGGCGCGCTGGCCGGCCAGCTCGCTGCGTCCCGGCGCGCCGCGCTTGCCTTCGGCGGCGCCGTGACCGGCGTGCTGCTGCTCCTGCGCGTCCTCGCCGACACCGTCGCCGGGCTCGGCTGGCTGCGCTGGCTGACCCCGCTGGGGTGGGCCGAGCAGCTGCGTCCCCTCACCGGGGCCCGGCCGCTGGTCCTGCTCCTGCCGGTGGTCGTCACTGGCGTGCTGCTGGCCGTGGCGACCCGCCTGGCCCGCGGACGCGACATCGGCGCCGGGCTGCTGCCCAGCCGCGACAGCGCCGACCCCTGGCCGCACCTGCTGCGGTCGACCACGTCGCAGGCGCTGCGCGGCCAGGGCGGCGTCCTCACCGCGTGGCTGGGCACGGTAGCGATCTTCATGTTCGTCCTCGGCACGGTCTCGCACAGCATCTCCAGCGCCGACGTGCCGCAGAACGTGCAGCGCGAGATCGCCAAACTGGGCTCCGGGTCGATCCTCACGCCCACCGGCTACCTCGCGTTCCTGTTCCTGTTCGTCACCCTGGCGGTCAGCCTGTTCGCCTGCGTCCAGATCGGCGTCCTGCGTCAGGACGAGGCACAGCATCTGGAAACCCTGCTCGCGCAGCCGGTCTCCCGCGGGGGCTGGCTCGCCGGACGGTTCGTACCCGCCGGCGTTGCCGCCACCGCCATCGCCCTGACCGCCGGCCTGGCCGCCTGGGCCGGCGCCACCGCCTCCGGTGTGCGCGTCGCGCTGTCGAGCCTGCTCGAAGCCGGTGCCAACACCCTTCCCACCGCCGGCCTGTTTCTCGGCCTCGGCGCCCTTGGCTACGCGCTCGTGCCCCGGGCCGCCAGCGGCATCGCCTATGGTCTGGTCGCGGTCACCTTCCTCTGGCAGCTCGTCGGCTCTCTGCTCAGCCCACCGCGGTGGCTGCTCGACCTCACTCCCTTCGCCCACGTCGGCCTCGTGCCGGCCCAGCCGTTCCGGCCGGTCGCGGCAGCCGTCATGGTCGGCATCGGGCTGCTCGCCGGCCTCGGCGCGCTCGCCTCGTTTCTGCGCCGTGACCTGACCACTACGTAGGAAGCGCGGGGACAGCGGCGCGAGGGATCCGGGAGGGATGCGGGAGGCCCCGCCTGGGCGGCGCGGGACGCCGTCCGCGCTGCCCGCCCCAGCCGCGGTGTCGGCCCCGCGCCAGCCTGTACCGGGCGCGTACACGCACGTCCGGCCGCGTTCGCCCCTGCGCTGTTCCCGCTCCGGTCCCGTGTCGGTCTTATGCCAGTCTTATGGCGTCCTTGCGTCGAGCGTCCACCGCCGGTCAGGTACTTTCCTGTGGAGGCCRCACCCACCCGGAGATCTCTTCAAGATCACCTGGAAAGTATCGGAAAWTTTGCGCCAGCCAGCGTCAAGCACGTTCCCGCGGACAGGTCGAACCATTCTTGCCGACATCACCTGGCAAGATCATGATTAGGGTTCCTTGACCCGAACACAGCCCTGCGCCTAACCTGTTACGCACTGTCGTTCCCCTCGCATTATCTGATGATGAGGAGACGCCCAGGCATGACACGTGCGGGCGTGGAGAAATCGCAGCGGACACTGTCGGGTTATCTGTGCATATCCGCGGCGTCGGCGCTCTTCGGGCTCGCAGGAGCGGTCGCGAAGGTGCTGTTCAACGACGATGTGTCCGCGGTTTCGCTGACCGCCCTGCGCTCTTTCTGCGCGGCCGTCGTACTCGTCCCGGTCATCGTGTTCGCGCGCGCCAGAATCCTCCCGGTGAACCGGGCCCAGCTCGGGCATCTCGGCATCATGACGGCCCTGTTGATCATAGTGAACCTGACGTTCTACGTCGCCATCAGCAGGACCGATGTGGMCGTCGCCATCATGCTCGAGTACACGGCACCGGTCTTCGTCATCCTGATCGGGCTGGGCCGGGGCACCCATCTGCTCAACCGGGCGAGCTTCACCGTGCTCGGTATGAGCGTCCTCGGCTGCTATCTGCTCACGGGCGCGTACGACGCCGACATCTTCCGGGCCAACCGGTTGGGGCTCACGGCCGGGCTGCTGTGCGGGCTCGCCTTCGCCCTTTACAACATGGCCGGCAACCGGGCACGACGGCTCGACCTTGAGACGACGACCGTCACTTTTCACACCTTCGTGATGTCGGCGGTCGGCTGGCTCGTACTCGTCCCCGTCCTCCCGCTCGACCGGATCGACTATCGACCGTCCACCGTTGCCTACATCCTCTTTATCGGGGTCTTCGCCACGGTCGTGCCGTACTGGCTGCTGTTGCGCGGCCTGCGACAGGTGGACGCGTTCCCGGCGACGGTCATCGGCATGCTCGATCCCGTCGTCGCGGGGCTCGCCGCGTATCTGCTCGTCGACGAACGACTTGCGCTCCCCCAGCTCGCCGGTATCGCACTGCTCCTGGTCGCCCTCGTCCACATGCACCGCAACGAGCGTTTCCTGCTTCGGGAACGTCCCGGCGAACCGGCGGGAACCGGGCAACGGGAAGAGGCCGTCGTGAACTGACCGACGGACCGGGCGTCAACCGTCCTGGTGCCGCGCCGGATCCACCGGGGAAAGGGTGTGAGAACCCATGGGCAAGAGCATCACCGTGGCCGATCGGAAGAACCTGCCGCACATCGTCGCGGCCCGCCAGCGAATCGAGAATCTCTGGGCCAGGGGCACCGACTACTGCGAAAGCACGGTAGCCGAGGCACAGGCGCACGCACGCATGCTGCACCTGGACATGGACTTCACCGGCGAGTGCCAGCTCAAGTGCTTCTACTGCGACCGCACCCCGGACCGCTACAGCGACGTGCCGAACCGCACCGAGCTGACGACCGAACAGCGCAAGGACATCATCCGCCAGGCCAGAGAACTCGGAGCCACCACCATCGAGTTCCCCGGGGCGGGCGAACCGATGATCGATCCCGGTTTCTGGGAGGTCCTGGAGTACATCCACGACAACGACATGATCCCGGTCGTCTTCACCAGCGGCTGGCATCTCAACGAGCTGACGATCGACCGGCTGTACCGRCTCGGCGCAACCATCTTCATCAAGCACAACTCCGACGACCCACGGGTGCAGGACAAGATGGTCGGCGTCAAGGGCTACGGCAGGGTCGCCACCAGGGCGCTACACCTGCTCGTCGAACGGGGATTCGCCTCGACGATACCCACCCGCATGGCCATCGACATGGTCGTGACCCCGCATTTCCAGGACATGGAGGAGATCGGCACGATCTTCCGCTGGTGCCGCGACAACAACGTGCACAACTACATCATGACCCTCATTCCCGAGGGTATGGCCGACCACCGGCAGGTTCTCTTCGAGAAGCGGCGGGCCGACGAGCTCATCGAGTTCATGGCCCGGATCGACCGCGAGGAATACGGCCTGGAATACGTTCCCAGCCGGCCCATGGGGGGCGGCTACCGGTGCCGCCAGGTCAACGTGGGCCTGTTCGTGAACCTCTTCGGCGAGGTGTACGACTGCAACGGCCTCGGCCGCCTGCTGGGCCATCTGCGCCGCGACAGCCTGGCCGACATCTGGCAGTCGACCTATGCCCGGCGCGTGCGCCAGCCCGACCAGAACGGCTTCTGCCTGCTGCGCGAACGCCAGTGGCAGGGCGTCGATCTCGGGCCGATGGACCGCAAGACCGAGCAGTACCTGCACTGGCGTAACCGGCACGAAGCCGACCCGGTGATGGAGAACGCGCTGGACGAGATCTCACAGGTCGAGATCCACCGGCGGGGTGCCCGCAGCCGGGCGGTCGACGTGGAAATCCTGCCGGCGGGCGCCCGCCCCGCCGACACGCTGCCCGCGCAGGCGCCCGCGAAGCCGTAGGCGAGAAGATACCGGCGAGAGGAAGAACGCACGATGCACACGAAGGTCGTCGACGACCCGACAATACGCTGGGTCGCCGACAGCTGGGTCGACCAGACCACGCCGGACGACACCGTCTTCTCGTTCCTGCGGATCCCGTTCGACTACGCGGTGAGCCATCGGCCGGGAACCCGTTTCGGACCCGAGGGCATTCTGACCGCGTTCAACGGGTTCTCCCTCTACTGCACCGACAAAAGAGTCTCGCTGGACCACGTCCGACTGGTCGACCTCGGCCGGGTCGACGTCGTCCACTCGCTGCCGGAAACCTACGCGAACATCACCGAAGCCGTGGCCAGAATTCCCCCGGAACAGCATCCTGTCTTTCTCGGCGGTGACCACTCGATCGCCGATCCGATTTTCCGCGGTCTGCTCCGGCGGAACCCGGGCCGGCGATTCGGACTGATCGTTTTCGACGCCCATTTCGACGCCCGCCCGCCGATCCCCGGGAAGGAACACTCGGGCCACTGGATGAAGACCCTGGAAGACGTCATCGACTACTCGGTGACCGCCCAGCTCGGCATCAGCGCCCCCATATACTCCGAGTACTACATGCGTTCCGCGGAGGAGCAGGGGGTGCTCGTCCGCACGCCCTACGAGATCCGTCGGCGTGGCTGGCGGGAGACCCTGGAAGAAGCGATCAGCCATGTGTCCCGGGACACCGACGGCGTATACATCTCCGTCGACATCGACTGCCTGGACCAGGCGTTCGCACCCGGCACCAGCGTCCCGAACGGCAGCGGTCTGCTCACCCACGAGGTGGCGGACGCCGTCTTCGAGATCAGCGGSGCCGTCCCCGTGGTGGGCATCGACATCAACGAGGTGAGTCCCCCGCTGGACCGCCTCGACCAGACCTCCCAGCTCGCGGCCCATCTGCTCCTCAACCACATGGCCGGTGTCGTCGCCGGCAAGTGGGCCTGACCGGATCCACGCCCCGTCACCCGCGTCCCCCACCCACAGCCCGCCCCCGACCGGCCCGCCGTCGTGGTGACGGGCCGGTTGCCTGGCCGCCACGGCCCGGCCGCCCAGAGCCCGCCCCCGGCCGCGCGCCGGTCGGGGGCGGGCTCTGGCGTTCCGACGTCGAACCCGACGCGCGGACAGCTGTCTGTCACCGCTCCGGCTGCCCGATACCCGCGTTGGCCGGTAGCCGCCATCTGTAGGTGGAAACCGCTGCCATCGCGACGCTTTCCACCTACGGCTTCCGCGCCTGTAGGTGGAAAGCGCTGTCATCACGACGGAATCCACCTACGGCGGAGGCTGAGAGCAGCGTGGCCGGCGGCGGACACCGACGGCGGACACTGGCGGCGGCTCGATCCGGCCGGGAGTGTCGCGGGCATGTCCGTCGTCGACAACGAACCGGCCACCAGGCGGGGCATCACGGCCTATTCGCGTCATGGGTCATTCGCGTGCTGCCGGCGGAACTGGCGCGATTGGGAGGCAGGTGACCGATCAGCACAGTAAAATTGTATTAATTCTAATTATATTTAAACAGATCGAAAACGCCGCGACCACCAGCTGAAGAACCCATCAAGGAGACGTGCGTGCCACCGCCGCCGAACGAACAACCCGACGACTGGACGGAGCCCGGCGCACATCCCGTGGCGGCCGGGGTCTACCGCATCCCGCTCCCGCTGCCGTACAGCGGTCTGCGCGCGGTGAACGTCTACGTCGTGCCGGACGTCGACGGCCTGGTCGTGGTGGACTCCGGGTGGGCCATGCCGTCCACCGAATCCGCGCTGGCCACCGCTCTGAGCACGCTCGGCTACCAGCTTGACAACGTCTCCCGTGTGGTGGTGACCCACGCGCACCACGACCACTACACCCAGGCCCTTGCCCTGCGCGCGCGGTTCGGGACGAAGGTCAGCATCGGCTGGGGGGAGCGCCACTCKATACTCGCCGGTGAGAAATCCGAGGTCCTCACCCGCCCRCAGATCGCGATGCTGCTGCGCTGCGGTGCCCCCGAGCTGGCCGAGCGCTACGCCCGATACCTGGTGCACGAGACGGACCACTCGCRGAACGCGCCGTGGGGTCCCCCCGACAGCTGGCTCGACGACGGCGATGTCGTCGGCCTGGCGGAGCRCAAGCTCGACGTCCTCGCCACCCCGGGGCACACCCGCGGCCATGTGGTGCTTCGTGACAACACCAACGGCCTGCTGTTCGCCGGCGACCACGTGTTACCGCACATCACCCCGTCGCTGGGGTTCGAGTGGGCGCCCGAACCGTCGCCGCTGCGCAGCTTCCTGCAGTCGCTGCGGCTGATGGGCGGTCTGCCCGACACCCTGCTACTGCCTGCGCACGGCCCGGTCACCACCAGCGTGCACCGGCGGGTCGAGGAGCTGCTGGCCCATCACGAGGCCCGTCTGGACACCGCCGCCCGCAATGTTCGCGCGGGTGCCGAAACGGCGTTCCAGGTCGCGGCGGCGATGCGCTGGACCCGCCGGGAACGCCGACTGGACGAACTCGACACGACCAGTCAGACGCTGGCCGTCCTCGAGATCGAGGCGCACCTCGACCTGCTGGTGGAGCACGACCAACTGGTCGCGGCCACCACCGGGGACGGCGTTGTGCGCTACGCCACGCGAAACTGAGCTCCCCGCAACCGGGGATCCGGTACTGGACGACGGCTACCAACAGACGCGGTGACCAGGCACGATGGCCGGCGGCGGAGGAACGGGCCCATCATGACATATCATCCTAAAAATAGATCTACTCCTGTTAGGATGCTGGAACGTCGCTCGTCGGCGCTAGGTGTGCGCACAGGGGCGTGTTACGCTGCCCTCCGCCGGAGGGGACCGGACATGTAAGGACTCGTGTTGCCCAGACTTCAGTCCTCCGCACCGACCAAGTCCAGATTCAGGACTCGGTGGCGGCTCCTGGCGATGACGTTGACACTACCAGTGGGCGTCGCCCTGGCGGGCTGCCAGGCTCCTCGCACGTCCACGTCACCGGAGTCCTCCCCGTCCGTCTCGTCCATCGGGCAGCAGGCTGCCAAGGCCTACCTGGCAGCGCATCCGTCGCCCGGCGCGTCCGCGGCCGCGGGCGGTCAGCCGGCTCAGTCAGCACCGCCCACGGCGGAGCCGGCACAGCAGGCAGCGCCCACGCAGGCCCAGGCCCCGGCCCCGCCGGCGGCGAACCCGCTTCGCCTGCTGCTCGCGCCCGCTCCCGCCACGCGGCCACCAGGGCTCGACGACAGTTGGCGCCTGGTGTTCGGCGACGAGTTCGACGCACCTGTGCTGGACACCGCCAAGTGGGTCACCAACGTCTGGCAGGGCGCCCAGTGCGGGGCCAACTCCGGCAACCACGGCTCGCAGAACTGCTACTCGCCGTCCGCGGTGACGCAGAGCGATGGCAAGGCGCATCTGACCGCGAGCAGGGCCCCCTACAACTTCAAGGGCAGGACATTTCCGTACACCAGCGGCATCATAAACAGCGACCAGCGGTACTTCTTCACCTACGGTTACGTGGATGTCCGCGCCAAGCTGCCGAAGGGCAAGGGGTTCTGGCCCGCGATCTGGCTGTACAACCCGGCCTACACACTCGATGAGATCGACATTATGGAATTCATCGGTGAGGACCAGACGACCATCTTCCAGACGCTGCACACCAGGCACGGCAGTGAGAACCAGTTCAAGACCAGGCACTCGGACTGGAGCGCCGACTATCACAACTTCGCCGTCAGGTGGGAGCCAGGATCGCTGACCTTCTACATCGACGGCGTGCAGACCGGTCACCTGACGAGCCTGGTTCCTTCGGAGAAGATGTACCTGATGGTGAACCTGGACGTGGGCGGCTCCTCCAGCTGGGGCGGTGCGCCCAACAGCGCCACTCAGTTCCCCAGCAGCGTCGACATCGACTACGTCCACATCTACCAGCAGGCCCCGTAACCRCTGACAGGCCCCATGGGCCACAGCCCTGCCGAGCCGGCACGGGTTGCCGGATCGACCGGTCACCGCCACCGGTCGATCCGCACCGGCCGCGGTGACCTGCAGACTCGACAGACCGCTCCGACAGCCTGCTTTCCCCCGCGGTTTCCCTGTCAGGCGGGCGTGCCGAAAACCTGGGTCCAGTAAATGCCGTAACTACCGCCACGCGCGTAGCCGACCCCGATCTGGGTGAACTCCCCGTTGAGGATGTTCCGACGGTGGCCGGGGCTGTTCATCCAGCCGTCCATCACCTCCGCCGGGCTGTTCTGACCGGCCGCGACGTTCTCACCCAGCATCCGGTAGCGGTAACCGGACGCGGTCGCACGGTCGGTCATCGTCCGGCCGTCCAGGCTGACATGGTCCATGTAGCTGTTCGCCGCCATGTCCTCGCTGTGCCACTGCGCCGCCAGGAGCAGGCAGGCGTCCACGGTGAGCGGAGACTGGCCCAGCCTGCCCCGTTCGACGTTCACCAATGCCACGACCTGCGAGACGACGTCTCCCCTGGTATCGGCTCCCCCGATATCGACTCCCCTGGTGCCCCCGCCGACGGCCGCACCGGCGGCGGGCGAGGCGGCCGGCCGTGCCGGTGCCGGTGGCGGTGGCGGGATCACCGGTAGGCCCGCCGGCGCGGCGCCGTCGTCGTCGTCGACCTGAACGCCGAAGTCGCGGACCAGCCCGGCGAGGCCGTCGGAATAGCCCTGGCCGAGCGCCCGGATCTTCCACCCGGCCCCACGCTGGTAGATCTCCGCGAGCAGCAGAACGGTCTCCTGCCGTGGCCGCGGCGGGGTGAAGCGCGCGACGGGGGTGCCGCCCCGGCCACGGACGTTCAGGACCGGTGGCGGCAGTTGCCCGAGCGTCACACCGGTGTCGGCCGGGCTCACGACAACGACCACCCTGGTTGCCGCCGGACGCAGCCGAGGCGGGTCGATGCTGGCGCCGTCATCGGTCAGCCGGGCCCCGGGCGCGGACGGCTGGTTGTAGAAGACGAAGTCGCCGTCCCCGGCGACCTTCCCGTTCCCGCTGATAATCAGGAGCGACAGGTCGAACGGCCCGGCCACGTGAACGGACAGCGCGCCGTCCGGCAACGACCGGTTGGCACCGGCGACCAGCTCAATCATGATCACTCCGAGTGGTCCGAGCAGGTGGGTCATGGCGGCCGGCCGAGGGCCGGGCCGTCCGGTTCACCAGCGCGCTCTCGATCGCTCTTACAAGGACGAACAAGTGTCACGTATCGTCCCGGCCGAACGGCGCCGACGCCGGTGCTGGTATCCGACATCCGGACGATGATCGGAAAGTCTTCCCGATTCGTGCGAAGACGTCCGAAAAGATCACATTTCGGCCCCGGTCGGGGGTGTTAGTGTCCCGGCATGGCCGAGACGGTGTCCGCCCCGCGCGAATCCCCATCCATCCCAGATGCGCACGCCATCGCCGGCGGCGGGCCAACGGGAACCCCGGAGACGGCACCGACAGCCCCGGCACGGGCGCCACGTTCTGGAGCGACGCCCACGGGCAGCGCGCCGGCGCCGATCGCCAGCACCTCGATCGGGCGGTCCGTCCGGCTCTTCCGCGCAGCCCGGCGCGAACCGGTCGACCCGGCCGGCTTCTACTCGCTGCTCGCCGCCGACTCCGTGCACCAGCTCAGCCGCTTCACCACGCTGGCCGGCTCGCTCGTCCTGGACGTCGGTGGCGGCCCCGGCTACTTCCGCAGCGCCTTCCAGCAGGCCGGCGCCCACTACGTCTGGGTCGAGCCGGACATCTCCGAGCTGAGCGCCGGTGGCATCGTGGAGCCGGGCCGGGTGCTCGGCAGCGCGTTGGACATGCCGTTCGCCACCGCCTCGGTGGACATCTGCTACTCGTCGAACGTCCTGGAGCACGTGCCGGACCCGTGGCGGATGTGCGAGGAGATGGTGCGGGTCACCCGACCCGGCGGGGTGATCTTCCTGAGCTTCACCAACTGGCTCTCACCCTGGGGCGGGCATGAAACCGCGCCCTGGCACTATCTCGGCGGCCACCGCGCGGCCCGGCGCTACGAGCGCCGCACCGGGACCCCGCCGAAGAACCGCTACGGCAGCAGCCTGTTCGCGGTGTCGGTGGCCGACGCCCTGGCCTGGGCCCACGGCCACCACGGCATCGACGTCGTGGCCGCCATGCCGCGCTACCTGCCGGCGTGGACCAGGCCGATCCTGCGGGTGCCGGGTGTCCGGGAGGTCGTCACCTGGAACCTCGCCATGGTCTTCCGCCGGCGCTGACCGGCCGCCGGCACCGCGACCAGGCTCTCCGCGGCCCTTCCCAGCCCTTCGCGGCCCTTCGCGGCCCTTCGCGCGTCCGCGATCAACGCTCCCGGGACGGTGGGCAGCGGTCAGATCAGCCGGAGCTGGCGGCCCTGGTTCGGGCGGGCCCGGCGGGGCCGGGGCGGGCCGGAACGGCGCTCGAGCAGCGGCGCACCCAGGCTGTCCAGGAAGGGCGAGGGCCGCACCTCGGACACCTGCCGGCCACGGCGGGCCGCATGGGTGAGCACAAGCTGCTCCCGGGCCCGGGTCATGCCCACGAACAGCAGCCGCCGCTCCTCCTCGTCACCGTCGTCGCTGCCGTCATCACGCCCGGTGAGTCCGGCGCCCGCACCGGCACCGCTGCCGGCCGGGGACGCGCCCGCCCACCGCAACGGCAGCAGGCCGTCCTCGCAGCCGATGATGACGACGAACCCGAACTCCAGCCCCTTGGCGGCGTGCAGCGTCAGCAGGGAGATCCGGTCCGCCCGGGGGTCGAAGGTGTCGACCTCCGCGCCGAGCGCGATCTCGGAACAGAAACGCTCCAGGTCGTCGCCGCACTCGGTGGCCAGCGGGGTCAGGACGTCCAGCGCGTACCGGATCTCGGCCTCGTTCGGCGGTCCGGCCGGAGGCGGCGGCGATGCGGGCCCGGCCGGTGACGCCGGCCCGCTCCGGGCGTCCGGCGCTGTCCCGGGCAGGCTGCCGGAGGATGCCGGGCCGCCACGGCCGGGCAGGCCGGCGGCGTTGTCGAGGGCGATCTGGGCCGCCGCCCGCAGCCGTGCGAGAACACCGCGGCCCCGCGCCGGCACCGTGTCCGCTGGGAGCACGGGGGCCGCGGGGATCCCGTCGGCCGGCGTGTCGTCGCCGACGAGCTCCAGCAGGTACGCGACGCCCGGGGTGTCCGCGAACCGGTTGTGGGACCGGCGCTGGAAGGGGAACCCCTGCCGGTCGAGGGCGTCCATCACCGGCCGCGCCTGACGGGCGGTGCGGTAGAGCACCGCGATGTCGGAGAAGGACAGCCGGGCCTGCCCCGTCCCGTCCACCCCGGTGTCGAGCGCGTGGAAGGACGTGCCGCCCAGGGCCTCCTCGATGAGGCCCACGACGACCGATGCCTCGTCCGCCTCGTCGGCGGTGYGGCGCAGCAGTACCGGAGCGCTGTGCGGATGCTCCCCGACCGCGCGCAGGGTCCGGCCGGGCACCAGGGTGGCCGGTTCGATCAGGCGGACGGCCGCCTCGACGATCACGGGGGTGGAGCGGTAGTTGCGGGTCAGCGACACCACCTTCGCGTCCCGGAAGTCGTCCCGGAAACGCAGGAAGAAGCCCACGTCGGAACCGCGGAAGGAGTAGATGGCCTGGTCCGGGTCGCCGATCGCGCACAGGTTCGCCGCCGGCACGGGTTCCGGTGGACGGGCGGGCGAGGCGTCGCCGAAGCGCCCGGCCAGCATGGTCAGCAGGACGTACTGCAACTCGTCGACGTCCTGGTACTCGTCGACCCAGACGTGCTGCCAGCGCGCCCGGTACTCGTCGGCGATCTCGGGATGCTCCCGCATCGCCAGCACGGGCAGTTGGACGAGGTCGTCGAGGTCGACCAGGTTGCGCGCGCGCAGCTCACGCTCGTACCCCCGCGCCACCACGGCCAGCTCGTGCCCGTCGGTGGGCTCCCCGAGCGCGCGGGCGCGGCGCAGCCCGGCCAGCGCGCGTCGCAGTCGCTCCAGGTTGCGCGTCCCCGACGCCGTGCCGGCCAGCGCCTCCCGCAGGATCTGCGTGCGCACCGCCTCGTCCGCGACCGCGACATCCGGCCCCAGGCCGAGGCGCGCGTGCTGCTCCTGGAGCATCCGCAGCCCCAGGCCGTGGAAGGTGGTCGCGAAAACGCGCGACGCCTGCTGCGGGATGAGGGCGTCGAGCCGTTCGCGCAGTTCGGCCGCGGCCCGCCGGGTGAAGGTCACTGCCAGGCACTGCTCGGCCGGCACCGCGCACTCCCGCACCCGGTACGCGATCGAGTGGACGAGGGTGCGGGTCTTGCCGGTCCCCGGCCCGGCGACGATCAACAGCGGGCCGTTCGTGACCGCTGCCGCGGCGCGCTGCTCGGCGTCGAGAGCGGCCAGGGCGGACGCGCCGGGCACCTCGGACGGCACGCCCTGCGGTGGCACATCCACCACGTCGGCGGCAGGCCCATCAGAGGGACGCGCGCCGGCGGCGGGCCCGTCGGGAGATGGCGACCAGGAGGATGGTCCGCCGGGGAGCGCGTCCGCGGTGGGGACACGCTGCCCGGGAGCCGGCTGCGTCGGATACACCGGACTCGTCAGGCCCGTGGGGCTGTCCACCGCGGGCGGGGCCGCGGATAAGGCACCGGATCGGACGGACGGCGATGCCGGGGATGACGTCGGCGAGGACGCGGCCGTGGACGGTGCCAGCGCGGTACGGACGGCGCGGCTGCCCCGGCGGGCGGTGCGGGCCCGGGAGCCGCCCGGGGCCGTTGCCGTGCCGGTCGGTGTTGCCGTGCCGGCCGGTGTTGCCGTGGTGGCGGCGAGGTCGAACAGCGTGCCCGCGTCCGAGCTGAGTTCCTCCGGGCGGAAGAGGCGGATGACGCCGTACTCGCCGTCATATCCGGCTTCGCGGATCACCTCCTCGTTCCGCAGCCGGCGGATCGCCTCCACCAGCGCGGACGAGCCGACCTCGGCGATCGCGTCCAGCGGGACCTCGGCGAGGATCCCCAGCTCCGGGCCGAGCCGGGTGGTCAGCGTCGTGACCTGCGCGGCCACCGCCTTGCTCTTCGGCCCGACCCCGAGGATCTCCCCCACGACCTCGGGCAGCGCCACCAGCGAGCGCACCTCGCCCGCGGTCGGCGGGCGCAACCCCTCGGTCCGGTCGGCCAGCGTGTCCACCCGGTGCAGGACGCCGACGGTCAGCGGCCGTCCGCACTGCGGGCAGCGCCCGTCCGCCTGCCGGGTCTGACTCGGCTCGTAGCGGACGTTGCACTTGCGGTGGCCGTCGAGATGGTACTTGCCCTCCTCGGGGAAGAACTCGATCGTGCCGGCGAACCCGTCCCCGGTGCGCAGCGCCGCGAGCATGGCGAAGTAGTCGACGTCGCAGGTGAACGCGGTCGCCTCCCGGCCGAGCATGGGCGGGGAGTGCGCGTCGGAGTTGCTGACCAGGCGGAACCGGTCGAGCCCGGACAGCCGCCAGAACATCGGCGGGTCCGCGGACAGGCCGGTCTCCAGCGCGAAGATGTGGTCGGCCAGATCGACGTAGCAGTCCTCGACCGCGTCGAAACCGGACTTGGAGCCCAGCACCGCGAACCACGGCGTCCACACGTGGGCCGGTATCAGGTAGCAGCCGTCGCCCGCGCCGAGGGTGATCTCCAACAGGTCACGCGAGTCCAGGCCCAGGATGGGACGCCCGTCCGCGGCGAGATTGCCGATCTTCGCCAGGCTCGCGGTGATCCGGGCCGCGGCGTCGGTGCTCGGAGCGTAGAGAAGATGGTGGACCTTGCGGGTCCGCTCCCCCCGCTTGTAGATCGTGGAGATCTCCGTGGAGAGCATGAACCGGGTCGCCACCCGGCAGGACGCGGGCAGGGTCCGCAGCACGTCCGCCTCGAGGTCGGGACGCAGCCGGAACAGGCCGGGTTCGGCCGGCACGAGCTTGGTGGCGATCTCCTGCGACCAGGCTGGGTGGGTGAAGTCCCCGGTGCCGATCACCTGGATCCCCTTGCGCGCCGCCCACCAGGCAAGATGCTCCAGGTCGCAGTCACGGCTACAGGCCCGTGAGTACTTGGAGTGGATGTGCAGGTCCGCAAGAAACCGTGAGCTCACAGCTGGGTATGTTGTCGCACCCGCGCGCTCGCACACACGGCGGCCTGCCGGGCCTGGCCACCGGCGCTCTTCGGCTGGCTCCCGCCGCCGCTCGCCCGCGACGCCACCCGGCATGACCGCCTCCTGGTGGGACGGGTCATTATGGGCATTGCCGCAACGGGGTGTGTCCGCCGGTGTGCGCATCCGGCCATCGGAGGAGCCCGTGGGGCTGTCGCGTCCGGAGAGGACTATGACCGAACAAACGGCTGTCCGCCAGCCACGCCATCACGACGAGCCTCATCACGACGAGCGGCCCGGCGACGGGCGGCGTCGTGAAGGGCGAGCGGGGCAGCACGGCGAGGAACGGTTCGGTGCGGGACAGCCCGGCGGGGAAAGCGGTGGCGGGCCGGCGGCCCACGCCGGACGCCGCCTCGACGACCGGCGCCGGGCCGCGCTGACCGACCGGTGCCATCGCCTGGTCCGGTTCCTGCGGGAGATCGCCCTGGCCCAGGCGCCGCGGGTCACCACGGTCGACGAGCATCCCGTCGTGGTGTGGCTCGACAACCTTCCGGACGGCCTGTCCCTGTTCGAGCAGGCCGGCCCCGGCGAGGTGCTGCTGTCCGCGCCCGCCGCGGCGGCTCTGCCACCGCCGCCGGCGCTGCCCGGCCAGCTCACCGGCTGGGTCGTCATGGCCGAACCGGGCGAGCCGGTCGAGGAGTTCCCGCCGCTGCGCGAGATCGGCCCGCGGACCCGCGTCGAGCTGCGGCCGGACGGCATCCAGCGTGAGATCACCGAAACCATCCGGCTCGCGGACGCGCCCGAGGTTCAGGCCGCCTACGCGCAGTGGCTGCCGGCCTGGCGGATCTGGGCGACCAGGGCCCGCGCGGACGCCGACCGGCGGGCCCTGCACAACGTCCTGCACACGGTGGCGCAGCGCCTGGCGCAGGAGGGCGACGCGCTCGAGCTGGTGCTCTGCACCGGCCTGCTGTCCTGGCACGCCCCGACCCCGACCCCGACCCCGGCCCCGCCCCCGGCATCGGCGTCCACGGCGCGCCCGTCTGCCGCACCCGGCCCGTCCACAACCGGCATGCCCTCGCTCGGCACGTCGGCAACGATCACGTCGGCGACGATGCCGGGCCGGCCCCCGCTCGGCCCGGCGGCGGCACGCCCGCCCGCGACGGGCGGCCCGCCGCCTGCTGCCGTCGAGGTCCGCCATCACCTGCTCGCGACCAGGCTGCTGGTGGAGATCGACACGACCAGCTCCACCATCCGCCTGCGGCTGCCCGCCGAGGCCACGACCCGGCTGGAGGACGGCAGCCTGCTCGACGGGGTGGCGGCGTTCCGGCCGGAACGGACCAACGCGCTGCACGAGCGGCTGCGCGGCCGCCCCGCGGTCCCCCTCGGCTCCGAGGACGAGCGGGCGCTGCGGGACTGGCTGACCCTTGCCGTGGACGTGTCCACCGACGGCTACTCGCCGTCCTGGCAGCCGGCGGCGCGGCCGGCCGGCCCACGCCCGCAGGTGACCTTCGCCCCGGCGCTGGTGCTGCGCGCCCGCGGCCGGGCGGCGCTGCTGAACTACTACGACCAGATGCTGGACGCGCTGCGCGGCGACGGCCCGCCGCCGCTCGGCCTGGTGCAGCTGGTCGAGACGCTGGAGGCCGACGAACGCCTGGCCTGGCTGGCCGCGGACGCGGCGCCCGACGGTGCTGTCCGGGCCGGCCCGGACAGCCTGGACGGCCCGCCCGGCCCGGGCGGCACCGCGCCGCTGTTCCCGCTGCCTGCGAACCCGGAGCAGGCCCACGTGATGGAACGTCTGCGCCGGGACAACGGTGTCGTGGTGGAAGGGCCGCCCGGGACGGGCAAGACCCACACGATCGCCAACCTGATGTCCGCGCTGCTCGCCGAGGGCAAGCGGGTGCTGGTCACCAGCCAGAAGGCGCAGGCGCTGCGGGTGCTGCGGGAGAAGATGCCCCCGGAGCTGCAACGGCTGTGCGTGTCACTCACCGACCTCGACGACACCGGTTCGACCGAGCTCGCGGTGAGCATCAGCGCGCTCGCGGCGGAGAAGGCCGCCTTCCGGCCGGACGACCACGACCGGCGGATCGCGCGGCTGCGCTCCCGGCGGGACGACGCCGCCGCCCGCCGGGCCGAACTGGCCGAACGGATCCAGCGGCTGCGCGCGGCCGAAGGTGCCCACCATGACGGCTCGCGGGTGGCGCCGGGCTGGGAGGGCACCCTGGCCCGGATCGCGGCGCGGGTCCGGGACGAGCGCGCCGCCCACGGCTGGCTCCCCACCCCCGTGCCCTGGCCCGCCACCGGCGGTGGCCAGGACAGCGCCAGCCCTGGCGGTCATGTCACCGACAGTGACAGGGGATACGGCGGCGGCGGTGCTGCTGGCGGGTGCGGCCCGGTACCTGCCAGCGACGATCACGGTGGACGCGACAGCCACGGCGAGCGCGGCGGGCCGCCGCCGGCGCCCCTGGACGCCGCCGAGGCGGCCGAACTGCTCGCCGTGCTGCGCTCCCGCACGCCTGCCCGGGCCCGCCGGCTCGCCCAGGGCCTGACCGATCCGGACCTGCTGGTCCCGACCGGCACGATCCGCCAGCTGCTGGCCGCCGAACGGGCCGCCTCCTCGGTCGCCCACGACAGCACGGTCACCCTTGCCGAGCCGGTCGCCGCCCTCGCCGACCGGCTTGCCGGGCTGTCTCCGGCGCAGGTGGACGCCCTGCGGGCGGTCGCCGCGGAGCTGACCGACGCGCTGGCCCTGGTGGCGGGCCACCAGGGCCGCTGGGCGTGGGTGCGGACGGCGCTCGACGACGCCCTCGCCGGCCGTGACACCGTGCTGTGGACGAAGATCGCTTCGACCGCGCCGGCCGTCGAGCAGGCCGCCAGCGCGCTCGAGCGGGTCGGGCTGCGCACGGTCGTCCTGCCCGCGCTGACCGAGCGGGGGCCCGCGAACGCGCAGGTGCTGCTCGCCCACGGCGAGGCGCTGCGGGCCCACCTGGCGGCCGGCCACGGTCTGCGCGCCGTCTTCCCGTCGAAGGCCCAGAAGAACGCGGCCCTGCTGCTCACGGAGGCGACCGTCGACGGTGTCCCCCCGCGCACCCCCGACCTGCTCGACGCGGTGCTCGCCCGGCTGACCGCACAGGTCTGCCTGGAGACGGCGAGCAACGCCTGGGCGCTGGTGGACGTACACATCGACCCGGACGCCGCTCCCGAGGTGCGCCTGGCCCGCCTGCACGATCTGGCCGACGCCCTCGCCGCGGTCGACCGGGCCCGTGGCGCGCGCGACCGCGTCCTTGGTGTCCTGGCCTCCTTCGGCGTCCCCGGCCACCCCGGCATGCCGGACGTCCCGGGTGCTGCCGGCACGGGCGCTCTGGCCACCGCCGGCGGCTCCCTCGGCGTCACGCTCACCGGCGCCAGGGCCTGCCGGGATCTTGCCGCCGCGGTCGAGGATGTCCGGCTGCGTCAACATGCCACCGCCGCCACCGCGGATCTCAGCCGTATCCACAGCCGTTACCTGGCGGCGGCCAGGACCGGGACGGCCGCACCGGAGCTGGGCACGCTCGCGGACGCGCTGGCCGCCCGCGACGTCACCGCCTACAAGGCGGCCCGGGGCGCGCTCGAGGCGGCCGACAGCGAACGGGACGCGGAGCGGCGCTGCGTGACTCTGCTGGCGCGCGTACGGGACGCGCACCCGGCCCTGGCCGTCCTGCTGGAGAGCCTGGCGCCGGGTACGGCCGACGGCGCCAAGGCCGCGGCCGGGACATCGGATGCCGGAACGGTAGATACGCTCCGTAACACCGAGCCGGCAGCCGGCAGCCGTCCGGGCGACGCGGACGCGGCCGAATGGGATCAGCGGATCGCCTCCTTCCCCGCGGCATGGGCGTGGGCCTGCGCGGCGACCTGGCTGGAACGCTCGCGGACGGCGGCTGGTGAGACCGACGTCGAGGCCGAGCTCGACGCCGCCGAGGACGCCCTCGCCGCCGCCACCGCCGAGCTCGCCGGCGCGCTCGCCTGGAAGCACTGCCTTGGGCGGATGGGCGCCGAGCAGTCCGCGGCGCTGCGTTCCTACGCCGACGCGGTCGCCGCGGGCGGCAAGTTCACCGGCCGCTACGCGCAGCGGTACCGGCAGGCCGCCCGGGAGGCGATGCGGGTCGCCCAGACCGCCGTCCCCGCCTGGATCATGCCGATCGGCGAGGTGCTGTCGACCATTCCCGCCGTCCGGGACTGTTTCGACGTGGTGATCGTGGACGAGGGCAGCCAGGCGGGGCTGGACAGCCTGTTCCTGCTGTGGCTGGCGCCCCGCGTGATCGTGGTCGGTGACGACCGGCAGTGCACCCCGGCGGAGGCGAGTTTCGAGGAGCTGGAACCGGTCTTCCAGCGTCTCGACACGCTGCTGCCCGACGTGCCGGGCTGGCTGCGCATCGCGTTCACCCCCCGGTCCAGCCTGTTCACCCTGCTGCGGACGAGGTTCGGCGAGGTCATCCGGCTGCGCGAGCACTTCCGCTGCATGCCGGAGATCATCGAGTGGTCGTCCGCGCTGTTCTACCGGGACGCCCCGCTGGTGCCACTGCGCCAGTTCGGCGCGGACCGGCTGCCGCCGCTGCGGTCGTGCCACGTCCCGGGTGCGGTCACCTCCGGTGTCGCCGGCGGGCTGCGCAACGCGGCCGAGGCCGAGGCGCTGGTGACCCAGGTGCTGGCCTGCGCCGACGACCCCCGCTACGACGGGCTGACCTTCGGCGTCGTCGTGCTGCAGGGCAGCGCCCAGGCGGAGCTGATCCGCGGCAAACTGATCAGCCGGATGTCCCCGGCCGAGCAGCAGCGCCGGCGGCTGCGCGTCGGGACCCCACCGGACTTCCAGGGCGACGAACGGGACGTGGTCTTCCTGTCGATGGTCGTCGCGCCCGACACCCCCACGCCGTCGCTGACCCGGCTGGAGTACCAGCGCAGGTTCAACGTGGCCACCTCCCGTGCCCGCGACCAGGTGTGGCTGTTCCACTCGGTGACCACGGGCGACCTGGAGTCGACCGACCTGCGGCACAACTATCTCAGTTACGTCCTGTCACAGACGTCCGTGCGGCCGTCCGTCACCGTCGGGGTGGACGCCGGCCCGGCCCCCGCCGTGTCCGCGTCCGTTCCCGTGCCGCGCGACGTCCGCCCGGACATCCCGCACCCTCGCTTCGACACCCTCTTCGAGCAACGGGTCTTCCGTGCCCTGCGCGAACGCGGCTATCTGGTGTGGCCCCAGGTCGAGGTGAACGGCCGGCGCGTCGACCTGGTGGTGGCCGGCGGACGCGCCCGCCTCGCGGTCGAGTGCGACGCGGACACCGCCGTGCCGCCCGAGCGGATCGCCCACGAGTTCGCCCGCGAGCGGGAGCTGCGCCGGGCTGGCTGGCGCTTCTGGCGGATCCGCCAGTCGGAGTTCGAGATCGATCCGGACGCCGCGCTCGCCTCCCTGTGGCCGGCCCTGAGCGCCGTCGGGGTGACACCGGTGGCGCCGCACGCGGCTCGTACCGCCCGGGGCGGCACCGCCCCCGTCGATCCGGCCGGAGCCGGTCACGGATCGCAGCCGGCACCACCCCGTCCGGGCACACCGGCGGACGACGCGCCCGGGGACGACATCTCCACGGACAACATCCCCACGGACAACACGCGCAGGGATGGCGAGAACGCCAGCGGCGATGATGTCGACACGGCTGACACGGCGGCCGGCGGTCGGGCGGCCGGCGCACCAGGAGCCGGCGAACACCGCTGGACGCCAATCCCTCTGAGCGACCTGGAAGGCCTCGACGACGCCCTCGGCGCCCTGACCTAGGACTCCCGACCTGGGACCCCTGACCTGGGACATTGTCCGATCAGCGCTCTCGGTCAGCCGGCATGGCTCCTGCCCGCGGCCGCCCACACGGGCCATGATCTGAACGAGTTTGTCGTTGTGCACGCTTTTCAGGCGAAACAGCGTACACAGCGACAAACTTTCGACGATCTTCTCCGGTGGCCGGCGCCTGGTGGCGCGTCCGTTCGCCGGGCCGGGAGCCGAAGCCAAGCCTGGCCCTGGTCAGGCGTCGGCGTCGGCGTCGGYGTCGGCGTCGGGAGCAGCCTGGTCGTCGGGGGTGTGCTGGCCTTTTCTGGCGCCGCGCATGGTGGGGAAGAGGACGACGTCGCGCAGGGTGGGCGCGTCGGTGAGCAGGGCGGTGAACCGGTCGATGCCGAGGCCGAGGCCGGACATCGGTGGCATCCCGTACTCCATCGCCTCGATGAAGTCCTCCTCCAGCATCATGGTCTCGTCGTCGCCGGCCTCGCGCAGTTCGGCCTGCTCCTCCAGCCGGGTTCGCTGCTCGGCCGGGTCGACCAGCTCCGAGTACGCCTTGACGATCTCCCAACCGTTTACCACGACCTGGAACATGTCGAGCCGGGTGGGGTCGTCGTCGCTGCGCCGGGCCAGCGGCACCAGCTCCGCCGGGTGGTGCACCAGGAAGCACGGCTGGACGAGCCCGGGCCGGACCGTCTTCTTGTACAGCAGGTCGACGAGTGCCGCGTACGACGGCGCGTTCTCGACGTCCAGCCCGAGGCCGGCGACCCGCTCCCGCAGGGTCGGCAGGTCGCGTACCACGGCGAGGTCGATGCCGGTGCGCCGGGCGACCTCGGCCCGGTAGTCCAGCTCCGGCCAGTCGGCGCCGAAGTCCAGCTTCACGCCCTCGTAGGTGACGGTACGAGTGCCGAGGACGTCGTCGAGCACCGCCAGGATCAGCTCGCGGACGAAGGCCATGTTGTCGCGGTAGTCCCAGTAGGCGGCATACCACTCCAGCATCGTGAACTCCTGGAGGTGGGAGGAGTCCATGCCTTCGTTGCGGAAATTGCGGCCGAGCTCGTAGACGCGGTCGAAGGAGCCGACGACGACGCGCTTGAGGAACGTCTCCGGTGAGATCCGCAGGTAGAAGTCCTCGTCGAGCGCGTTGTGGTGGGTGACGAACGGCCGGGCGGCGGCGCCGGAGGCCGCCTCCTGCAGGATCGGCGTCTCGACCTCGAGGAAGTCGTTGTCGTCGAGGAACCGGCGGATCCGCTGGATCGCCTTCGCCCTGGTCCGGAACCGCGCCCGGGACTCGTCGTTGACCAGCAGGYCGAGATAGCGGCGGCGGTAGCGGGCCTCCACGTTCGACAGGCCCTGCCATTTGTCCGGCAACGCGCGCGCCGTCCGGTTGAGCACGGTGAGATCGGATACCGCTACCGTCCGCTCACCACGACGGGTGGTGTAGAGGCGGCCGGCGACCCCGACGAAATCGCCGATCTTCAGCGCGCGGGACCACTCCCTGATGGTGTCCGCGCCCAGCTCGTCCCTGGACAGGGAGACCTGGACACGCCCGCTGCGGTCCTGGATGTGCCCGAAGATCAGGCCGCCCATCCGACGCCAGAGCACCACCCGGCCGGCGAGGCGGACAGGCGTACCGTCGGGCGCTTCTCTTGCCTCGGCAGCCACCGAGTCGGTGCGATAGCCGGACCGGGGCCCGCTCACCCCGGACTCCTCCGTTGACATCAACACACCCTATAGCGAAACGACAACCCACCCGCGCCGACGCCCAAAGGGGGGATCACGTCCAGCGGACGGCACACGTCGACCACGGTATGTAGATCATGGTATGTGGGCGCTGTGGCAGTGGTTGGAGGGCGACACGGCGGGGCTTCTGCGGCCGCGGTGGAGTGACCGACAGTAACTTGGCTGGATGCTTCGGACTCGCCGACGCTTCAGGACGCCAGCGACGGGCCGCCTGGCCCTGGTCCGGCCCATCCGCCTGCCGGCTTTCCCGCCCCTGGTGGTGATCCTGGTGGCGGCCCTGGCGGGGTGGCTGATCGTCGGAGTCCCGGCCGCCGGGCCGGTTGCCGCAACCGCGGTGGCGCCGCCACCGACTCCCCCCGTACCGGCACCCTCACCGTCCCCACTGCCTCCCGCACCCTCCTCGCTGCCCGCACCGCCGCCTCCGGCATCCCCGCCGGACACTCTCGGTGGCCCGGCGCTCGACAGTCGCGGTGTGGCGGTCAGTCCGCAGGCACTGCCGCCTCCCCCGCAGGTCACGGCCGCCGCCTGGCTCGTCRCCGACGCCGACAGCGGCGCGGTGCTCGCGGCGCGGGACGCGCACGGCCAGTACCCGCCGGCAAGCACACTGAAGATCCTGACCGCGCTCGCCGTGCTGCCTCGGCTGCCACTGGCCCAGCAGGTGACGGTCAGCGACGCGGCCGCGCGGGTCGACGGGACCCGGGTCGGCCTCGTGCCGGGCATGACCTACAGCGTCGCCGAGCTGGCCACCGCCATGATCGTCGCAAGTGGCAACGACGCGGCCACCGCGCTCGCCGAAGCCGCCGGCGGTACCGCGGCCACGGTCACGCTGATGAACCGGATCGCCGCGGATCTGGGCGCGCGCGCCACCCGCGCCGGGGATCCCACCGGCCTGGACGCCCCCGGCCAGGCCACATCAGCATACGATCTTGCCCTGTTGGGCCGGGCCGCTCTCACCAGCCCCGCGGTGAAGGGGTTCCTGACGATCCCGCGGGCGACGGTCCGTGGCCGGGGCGGCGTGTCCTTCGAGATCCAGAACCACAACGACCTGCTCGGTTCCTATCCGGGGACGATCGGCGTCAAGAACGGCTACACCGCCGCGGCGGGCGCCACCTACGTCGGCGCGGTCCGGCGTGGCAACCACACGCTCATCGTCACCATGTTGCGGGCGGCGCCCGCGTACGCCGGCGACGCCCGCGCCCTGTTCGACTGGGGGTTCGCACACGTCGGCTCGATCGCCGCGGTCGGGCAGCTGACGGGCAGGGCCGACGCGGCGGTACGCGCCGAGCCCGCGGCCCACGTGGCCCACGCGATCGCCAGCGAGCCGGCACGGGCAGGTGCCGGTCGCAGCGGGGGCGCCGGCCAGAACGAAGCGGGCCAGCAGGAGGCCAACACGGACGGACATGGCACGGCGGAGGCGTCCAGCGGCGGTCACACCGTCGGCCTGGTCACCTGGATCGCCATCGCGGTGACGCTGCTCGCCATGGTGCTGACCCTGCGCCGGCGGCATCGTGCGCGGCAGCCGTCTCCGGGCATCGGCACGCGGCCCGGGACGGCGGCGCGGCCCGCCGTGACGCGGGATCCGTCCGCGTCCGTGGTCGCGGGCACGGCATCGCGGACCGGGCTCGTCCGGATCGTGCCTCAACCGCGCGGTGACGGTGCCGACGGCCCCGGCCGGGGCGCTGGCGCGTCCACCCGGTCATCGACGGAGCCCGCAACGGCACCAGCGGGTGATCCGGCGGCCGACGAGCCGGCGGGCGCCGGCCCACCGGGCGGTTCGGCCGCTCTCCCGGCGGCCCCGGCACCGCCATCCGGGACGGCGTCAGCAGGCTCACCGGCACCGCCGTCCGGGACGGCGTCAACAGGCTCGGCGGCATCGTCATCCGGGGCAGTCGCGGCGGTGCCGGACGGGACGACGTCGGAGTCGTAGGGGGCGGTCACCGTCCACGCCGCGACCAGGAGGGTCCAGCGCAGCACGATGTTGATCCAGATGAGCAGACCGACAATCACCGCGAACGTCCCGTACACGGGGTTGTCGGTCATCATCCCGACCAGCCAGGTGCCGAGCAGTTTGAGGCTCTCCACGCCGACGGCGCCGAGCAGGGCTCCGCGCACCGCTCGGCGACGGTCGGTGATCGACGGCAGCCAGAGGAACAGACACAGAAAGACCGTCACGTCCAGCGCCAGCGCGATGCCGAGGGCGAGCAGCGTGGTCAGCACCGTCGCCGCGGTGCTCCCGGACAGGCCGATCCCCTCCAGGAACGTCCCCGACACCGAGGTGATGACACTGGTCACCGCGATGGACGCGAACACGATCAGCCCGAGCCCGACGAGGACGCCGAGGTCCCGCAGCCGGCGCACCAGCGCGTTGCCGACGTCCACGCTCTGGTGCCAGATGATCCGGATGGYGTCCCGCAGCGCGTTGATCCAGGCCAGCCCGGCCAGCAGCAGACCGGCCAGACCGATCAGGCCGACCCCGACCTTCGAGTTGCCGATACTGGCGATGTCGAGCTTGTCCGCCATCCCCGGCAGATAACTGTTGATCTGGTTGACCAGTTCCTGCTGGACGTTCGGATACGCGTCGACCACGAACCCCGTGATCGAGAAGGCCAGCGCCACCAGCGGGAAGAAGGACAGGAAGGCGAAATACGTGGCAGCCGCCGCGAGTCGGTCACCGCCGTCCTCGGCATACCGGCGGTAGCCGCGTACGGCATGGTCGACGAAGGGTCTTCTGCGGCGCACGGAACCCGCGGCGTCGGACGCCTTCCGTGCCCCGAAGCGGACCGCACTGATCGGGTTAGCCACCAGTGCTAACTACCCAAAAGCTCGGCGCCGTCACGCCTGGCACGCCCGTTGTACCGGCCGGGCGGCGGGATCCGCTCGGCGCCCGGCCCCCGACGGACGCGGGAGCGCGCCGGCACGGGTAACACGCTCAGCGCGGGATACCGTCCGCGCGGACGGCGGCCACCACGTCGTCGGACAGCACCGGCCACGCCTGCGCTGCCCAGGTGCCGAACTCGCGGTCGGTCAGGGCCACGCAGGCCGCTCGCGGCACGGGATCCACCCACAGGAACGTCCCGCTCCGGCCGAAGTGGCCGAACGTGGCGGGCGAGTTGGTGCTGCCCGTCCAGTGCGGCTGCTTCCCGCCGCGGATCTCGAAACCGAGCCCCCAGTCGTTCGGCTTCTGCGCGCCGAAGCCCGGCAGCACACCAATGAGACCGGGGAAGGCCACCGACGTCGCCAGCGCGAAGGTGGCGGGGGCCAGCAGGCGCGGCGCCAGCAACTCGGCGGCGAAACGGATTATGTCGTGCAGGTTCGACCACACCGCGTGTGCGGGCGAACCCCGTAGCTCGGAGGAGCCCATCCCCAGCGGCGCGAACACGGACTCGGCCAGGTAGTCGGGGAAGGCGATCCCGGACGCCTTCTCGAGCGTCTCCCCGAGGATCTCGAAACCGGTGTTCGAGTAGACCCGTCGCGCCCCGGGCTCGGCCAGCAGCCGGCTGCCGGCGAACTCCAGACCCGAGGTGTGGGCGAGCAGGTGCGCGACGGTCGAACCCGGCGGGCCCGCCGGATCGTCGAGAGCGAAGACCCCTTCCTCCACGGCGATCAGCACCGCGTAGGCGGACAGCAGCTTCGACACYGACGCCAGCCGGAACAGCCTGTCCGCGTCCCCGACCGACCCGGCGACCGTGACCGCGCCGAGGGCATCGCCGGTGCCGGCGGCCGTGCTGGAACCGTCAGGACCGCTGGAACCGGCAGGACCGCCGGGATCCGCGGAACCTCCGGAGAGCAGCACCGCGACGGCCGCGTTCTCCACCGGCCAGGCGTCCACCTGCGCAAGGGCATCCACCTGATGAACTGTACGAACCTCCTCACGTGGGTGTGCGCCCAACGCACTGGGACACTGGGCCGATGTGGCAACACCGACATCTCCCGACAGCATGAGCACGTCCGCGACCGTCTCTCCGGCGGCCTCCACCGTGGTCTCCTCCACCGCGGCTTCCGCGGCGGCCCGCACGGCGGCGTCCGGGACGGCGTCCACGGCCGGCCCGGCCGGGACCATCGACCTGCTCGTCGTCGGCGCCGGCCCGGCCGGCTGCGCCGCCGCCCTGCGCGCGCTGCAGTTGCGGCCACGCACCCGCGTCGTGCTACTCGACGCCGCGGACTTCCCCCGGGACAAGGCCTGCGGTGACGGCATCGCCCCGCACGGCCTGGACGTTCTGCGCGCGCTCGGCGTGCCGGACGCGGCCGCCGGGTTCACGCCGGTGGACCGGATGCGGCTGCGCGCGCCGGGTGGCGCGCAGGTGGCGACCCCGTGCCCACGGGCGAACTACGTGGTGCCACGCAAGATCTTCGACGCGCGCCTGGTCGCCGCCGCCCGCGCGCGCGGAGCCGTCCTGCGGCGCGAGCGGGTGCGCTCGGTGGCGGCGGGCGGCGGCGCGGGCGAGCCGGTGGTGGTCAACGGTCACTTGCGGGCCCGGGTGGTGATCGGGGCGGACGGGGCGAACTCGGCCACCCGGCGGGCCCTGGGCATCGGGCCGAACCCACCGGAGGCGCTGGCCATCGCCGTGCGCGGGTACGCCGACGCGCCGTCCGCCGACCGCCCGCCCGAGCAGCTCATCGAGATGACCGACGAGGGCTGGCCGGCCTACGCCTGGTCGTTCCCGATCGGGGATGGCCGCGCCAACATCGGCTACGGGATGCTGCGTTCCAAGCTCGACGAGCTGCACGGCGGCGGCGACGGTGGTGGCCGGGCCGTCCTGCACGGCACCCTGGCCCGGATGCTTGCCGACCAGCCCGCGTATCCCGGGACGCTGCGCGCCCACCACCTGCCCCTGTCGACCTGGCGGCCCCGCCAGCCCGACGGCCCGGTGCTGCTCGCCGGAGACGCCGCGTCGCTGATCAATCCGCTCACCGGCGAGGGCATCTACTACGCCCTGCTGTCAGGGTCGCTCGCCGGCCAGACCGCTGTCACCGCCGCGCCGGGCGCGGCCGGCGCGGTCTACCGGCACGCCCTCGAGCGTGAGCTCGGGCGGCACCTGCGCCACACCACCCTGCTGGCCGGGCTCGCCGGCCGGCATCGCACCCTGATGGACGCCGCCGTCGCGGCCGCGAGCCACCGCACCGAACTCTTCGACACCCTGCTGGAGATCGGCCTGGGACGCGGGACGATCCCCGCCGCGTCACTGGCCCGGCTGGCCGTGCGCAAGCTGGTGGCCGGCTGGCGGTGAGCGCACCGGCCGGGGCGGGCTGCGGGCTCGTCAGCCGGCCGGCGCCCTCATGCCGCCGATGCCTGCCGCTCCGCCCGGCCGTGCCGCTCCGCCCGGCTCGTCCCGTGGGCCGGTTTCGTCCCATGGCCGGTGGTACGGCCATGGGACGATCGACCAGCCATCGACCAGTCATGGTCCGCTACGGCAATGCGTCGTCACAGCCGGCAGCTGTTACAGACCGTTACTACAGGCCGTTACAGGTTGGCGACGTCGGCCTGCTTGGCCCGGACGGCCTCGGCGGCGGTGATCAGCGCGGCCTTCTCCTGGTCGGACAGGTCGATCTCCACGACCTTCTTCACGCCACCACGGCCGATCTCGGCGGGCACACCGAGATAGACACCGGCAATACCGAACTCGCCATCCACCCACGCGCACGCCGGTATCACCGCGCCGGAGTCCTCGGCCACGGCCTTGACCATCCGGGCGGCGGCGGCGGACGGCGCGTAGTACGCCGATCCGGTCTTGAGCAGCGCGACCACCTCGGCCCCGCCGTTGCGGGTACGGGTCACCAGCTCCTCGATCTTGTCCGCGGGGAGCAGGTCGGCGAGCGGCTTGCCGTCCACCGTGGAGTGTGAGGGCACCGGGACCATGGTGTCGCCGTGCGAACCCAGAGTGAGCGTGCGGACCGACTTCACCGGCACGCCGAGTTCCACCGCGACGAAGTTGGTGAAACGGGCGGTGTCGAGCAGGCCGGCCTGGCCGATGACCCGGCTGCGGGGGAAGCCGAGGACGTTCGAGGCGAGCGCGGTCATCTCGTCCAACGGGTTGGACACCACGATGACGACGRCCTCAGGCGAGGTTTTCGCGATGTTCTCCGACACCTGACGGACGATCTTCGCGTTGACCTCGATCAGGTCCAGCCGGCTCATGCCCGGCTTGCGCGGCAGACCGGCGGTGATGACGACGACGTCCGACCCCTCGGTGTCGGCGTAGTCGTTCGTCCCGACAACCGTGGTCTCGAAACCCTCGATCGGCCGCGACTGGTTCAGGTCGAGAGCGAGCCCCTGCGGTTTGCCCTCGATGATGTCGGTGAGGACGACCGTGTCGAAAATGTCGTACTCGGCAAGGCGTTGCGCGGTCGTGGAACCATAGAAACCAGCTCCGACAACGGTTACCTTCCCACCCATCGGTGTCAGCCCCTCAGTTTTTCGGTGATGGCGTCGGTGTATTCCGCCGTCCCGCCGGCGGCCGGGTCGATACGGTTCGGCCTCAGATCGTAGATGACGCCGAAACCGCAGCCCACGGCCGAGGCAGCCGCCCCGGGCACCCGGGTGGCCGCCTCGGTGTGCCCAGGCCCGCTCCCGTCACCGGGGATCAGGGGGACGCGGTGGGTCGGCATGTGTACTGTTCGCCCCGCTCATCTGAACACGATATTCGGATGATGTTTAGAAATGTTCCGGATATCGTGAGGTTACCGCGATCGCCTTCGAGATGGGCAGCGGACTCCTCGCCCCGGGCCAGCCGAGCCTCCCGGGAGGCCACCGGGATCACGGCAGCGGACGCTCCGCCACTGGACACCCGTCGGCAGCGGGCCCCGCCGCCGCGCGCCCTTCAGGGATGACGGCCGCGTCCGCGCGGCCCTTACGACCCCGGGGCCGGTACCGCCAGCGTCACCACGATGATCGTCACGCCGAGGGCTGCGAGTGTCGCGACATCGAAAACCCGGCTCCGGACGGCGAGCAGCCCAGCCCGCCGGGTCGGCAGGACCAGCCGCATGACGGCCCCGGCGAGCAGGACCACGCCCAGCCCGAGCAGCCCGCGTCGCCAGTGGTCCTGTGACACGAACACCAGAGCGATGATCGCCGCACCCAGCACGACCGTGAGCACCGGGTCCCAGCCCGGCGACGAGCGCCTCCGGGCCAGACGCTGACGGCGGCCGGCGTTCACCGTGGAGTCACCGACACCGCACAGTCACCGACATGTCCACGCCCCACCGGCCGGACGGTCGACCGGAACCGGCAGCCCCTGTCCGGACTCGATCCCCCGGCCACTCACCCCGACCACGCAGAGCAGTCTACGTCTACTGGGAGGCGGCCTCCCGGCCGCAGCGGCCCGCTGGGAGGCGGCCTCCCGGCCGCAGCGGCCCACTGGGAGGCGGCCTCCCCGGCCGCGACAGTCGTTGGAGTTGTTGAGGATGGGCGTCCGGAGGCGGTGCCGGTCGCAGTGGCCCCGCGGTCACGTCGCGTCCCAGGGCCCGCCGGGGCCTTCCGACCACGCCAGCTTCCCTGTCCGGGCAGCTCCGAGGCATTTTTGATCTTTAAGTGGGCGGATCGCCCAGTACCGCGCCGGCAATCGCAAAAACCCGTGATCATCCATCGAATCGCAATTTTTTAGACCCCCGGGTGAACCCTCCGCACGGGACTAGGGGACACTTCCGCCGCAGCCACCGGAGTGGGAGGGAGTGGGCCGTGACAGACGAATCGCCACACAGCAAGAAGTTGCAGGAACTGATGTTCCGAGCTTGGGAGACCTTCGGAGACGCCCGGCACCTGGACAGCGACGACCGGGTGTTCGTACAGGCGCTCGCGCGGCAGACGGCGGACAGGATCTCGGTCCTGTACGGCGCGAACTGGCGGGAAGCCCTGGACTGGGTGGCGCAGCGTTACGTCCCCACCAACGACACGCCCGGTGGGGCCATCCCGGCGTCCTCGAACGGCACCACCACCAGCACGTCGCGGCGTGGGGCGGCAGCGGCGGAGTCCGCGTCCATCTCGTGAAGCGTTGGTGCCGTCCGGCCGCCACATGCGGATCCGGACGGCACCAACGACCAGGTACGCGCGTCACGGCGGCGGGACGACGGCCGGACCGATGACACCGTCGTCACCGAAACGCCGGCCGCGCGGCGGATGCCTGCCCGTGACCCCGACATCGACCCGGCCCCACCGGCCGCCGCGCCCTGGTCAGGCCGTGGCGGATTCGGACGCCGTTTCCGCTGATCACCATCAGTTGATCACTATCAGTTGGGCACTGTCAGTAAGCATCGCCTCCACCGACCCCGAAGGCTTCAGACGCTTCCGCCGGCTACCGTTAGCGCGGTAACCGTCAGTGCGTGACCGTCAGTGCGTGAAATGCCGGACGCCGGTGAAGTAGAGGGTGATCCCGGCATCCCGCGCGGCCGCCACGACCTGCTCGTCGCGGACGGATCCGCCCGGTTCGACAACCGCGCGGACCCCGGCGTCGATGAGCACCTGCAGCCCGTCCGGGAACGGGAAGTAGGCGTCGCTGGCGGCCACCGCCCCCTTCACGCGGTCACCCCCACGGGCCACCGCGAGTCGCGCGGCGTCCACCCGGTTCACCTGGCCCATGCCGACACCGACCGTGGCGCCGTCGGTGGCGACGAGGATCGCGTTCGACTTCACCGACCGGACTGCCTTCCAGGCGAAGGCGAGATCGGCCAGGGTGCCCTCGTCCGCGGGCGAGCCGGCTTCCAGCGTCCAGCCCGAGGGATCGTCACCGGCGGCGTCCAGCGCGTCGCGGGACTGCAGCAGCAGCCCACCGGAGATCTGGCGTATCTGCACGCCGTGCGAGTGCGGCGGCAGGGGGCTCTCCAGCAGGCGGATCGAGGGTTTGCGGGCCAGGATCTCCACCGCCCCGTCGTCGTAGCCGGGCGCCACCACGACCTCGGTGAAGATCTCCGCGATCTGCTCGGCCAGGGCGACGCTGACCGGACGGTTCGTCGCGATGACCCCGCCGAAGGCGGACACCGGATCGGTGGCGTGCGCCTTGCGGTGCGCGTCGGCGATGTCGCGGCCGATCGCCAGACCACAGGGGTTGGCATGCTTGATCACGGCCACGGCCGGCTCGCCGAAGTCGGCCACGGCGGAGCGGGCCGCCTCCGCGTCGGTGAAGTTGTTGAACGACATCGGTTTGCCGTGTAGCTGCCGGGCACCGGCGAGCCCCGGCTCCTCGTTCTCGGCGGCGTACAGCGCGGCCCGCTGGTGCGGGTTCTCGCCATAGCGCAGCACCTCGGCGCGGCGCCACACCGCGGCGACCGTGTCCGGCCAGCCGGACTCGCGGGCGACCTGGTCGGGTGCGCCGACGCTGGCGAACCAGGACGCGACCGCGACGTCGTAGGCGGCGGTGTGGGCGAAGGCGCGGGCGGCGAGTCGGCGGCGGGCGGCCAGGTCGAAACCACCGGCCCGGATCGCGGCGACCAGCTCCGGATAGTCCGCTGGGGAGACCACCACGGCCACGGTGGGGTGGTTCTTCGCGGCGGCACGGATCATCGCCGGGCCACCGATGTCGATCTGCTCGATCACCTCGTCCTCGGGAGCCCCGCCGGCCACCGTCTCCCGGAAGGGGTAGAGGTTGGACACGACGAGGTCGAACGGCTCGATGTCGAGTTCGGCGAGCGTCTCGGCGTRCTCGACGTTGCGCAGGTCCGCGAGCAGGCCGGCGTGCACCCGCGGGTGCAGCGTCTTCACCCGCCCGCCGAGGATCTCGGGGAACCCGGTGAGGGTGCTGATCGGCGTGACGGCCAGGCCGTGCCGGGCGAGGACCTCCGCGGTCGAACCGGTGGAGACGACCTCCACCTCGGCCTCGGTGAACACGGCCGCCAGTTCGGCCAGACCGGTCTTGTCGTAGACGCTGACCAGCACCCGCCGGATGGGGCGCCGCCCCGTGGCGACCAGTTCGCCACCGCCGGACGAGGCCGCGTCGGTAGGCGGGGAACCCTGCGCTCCCGCCACCGGCTCGTTGGGTGAGGACTCCCGCGGGACCTGTGCGGATGTCATGTCCCCTCCTCCGACCGGACGATCCGGCCGATCGTCTGTACGTACAGGATGCGTTCCACTGCCTGGATACGGCTACGCAGCGTTTCTTCCGTGTCGGACGCTTCCACGTCCACCGCCGCCTGCGCAAGGATCGGCCCGGTATCGACGCCTTCGTCGACCCAGTGGACCGTGACCCCGCTGACCTTCACACCGTGCGCGAGCGCGTCCCGGATGGCGTGGGCGCCGGGGAACGCAGGCAGCAGCGACGGATGGGTGTTCACCGTTCGGAAACGTCCGATGACCTGCTTTCCAAGGATCTTCATGTAGCCGGCGAGCACCAGCAGATCCGGATCACAGGTGGCGATCCGCTCCGCCGTGGCCTCGTCRAACGTCTCCCGGCGCGGGAAGTCCTCAAGACGGACAGTGAAGACTGGGATACCAGCAGCCAMCGCCCGTTCCTGCGCGCCAGTGCCGAAGCGGTCCGTGCCCACGGCAACGACCTCGGCGCCGAAGGACGGATCCCGGCAGGCGTCCAGCACAGCCTRCAAGGTGGTGCCCACCCCGGAGGCGAGAACAACCAGTCGAGCGGACACGGGACTCCCCGGAGAAGCAGGTGGCCGGCAACGCGCCGTCGAAGCCGACGGCACGGTCAGCGGCCAGGGACCGTTCCGCTCCGACTGTACTGACCTCAGGCGGCCTGTGCGCATCCGTCGAGAGCACCGTTGATCAGGGCATAGCGCCTGCTCAGACGGGGTGACGGGAGGACCGGCGGGCCGGGTGGCCGACACATGGACCGCAGTCGCCACCCGATGCCGCCGACCCGGCGCGGTGTTCGCGCGGGGCGTGGATCAGCCGGCCGGAGCGCGCCGGGGCCGCCTCGTGCCCACGCGCGCTYGCGTGCCCCCGCGCGGCCTCGTCGCGGCCCGTGTCGAGACGGCCGAAATCATCCCCGTCAAGAAGATCGCCGGGACGGCACAGGTAGAGCTCGGCCAGCCGATGGAGCGTCCGGGTCGACGGGGCTCGGCCACCGCGGGCGGGCCAGACCTCCCAGTAGGAGAAGGACTTGCCCGTCTTCGGCRCGTCGTCGCCGGGCCAGCGGGTGTTCCACCGCCGGGCCGCCTCCTCCTGCGTCCAGCCGTGGGCGAGCCGGAAGGCGACCCGGGCGTTGAGCCGGTACCGGCGCTGCCACTCCAGCGCGATCCGCCGATAGGACCACCCGAGCGCCCGCAGACGTCTGGACTCGGCCCGCAACCACGCGGTGCTGACAGCCATGACGACCTCCCCGTCGACGAACATGTGTTCGAATTCTAGTGGAGAGGTCGGACATTTCCGGGCGTGGCGGGCAGCCGGCCCGTCCGCGGGGCCGGGCAGCCGTCAGGGAGGCCGATGCCCGGCCGGGCCGGGCAGCCCCCGGCCCGCGGGAAACAGGCCGGGGCCAGCGGGGGCGGAGTGGGCCCTACCGGCCGGGCTGGCCGTAGGGCGGCTGGCTCTCACCGGGCTGCGGCGGCTGGCCGCCGTAGGAGCCCGGCTGGCCGTAGGCCTGCTGCCCGTAGCCCCCGGCCTGCGGCGGCTGGCCGTAGCCGGCCTGGGGCGGCTGGCCGTAGCCACCCGGCTGCCCCCCGTACCCACCGGCCTGCGGCGGCTGGCCGTAGGAGCCTGGCTGGCCGTAACCGCCCGAGAGCGGCTGGCCGTACGCGTCGTACCCGGGAGCCGGAGGTATCGGGTTGGGCGAGCGGTCCCGGTGGCCGCCGCGCGGCAGCGCATGCCCGCCGGCGACAGCGGTCAGGACGGCGAAGACCGTGATGGCGATGGACGCGACAAACCCGAGCCACAGCCCGACCGCCCGGTCGAGACCGTCGATCCCCAGCGCCACCTTGAAGAAAATCAGGATCGTGCCGAGGCCGGCGACAGCAGCGATGATCAGAGACCAGTCGGCACCCACCGCCGGCAGCTGGACCCGGGTGAAGACCCGCACCGCCACCAGGGCGGCGGCGAGCAGCCCGAGTTCGACGCCGCCGTAGGCGAGGAAGCCGACGCCCCACGCGTTCTCTCCACGGGTGACGCCGAACCCACTGGCCGAGAACCAGTTGAATAACGACGCGATGAGCAGGACGACGCCGGCAGCCAGGATGCCAAGGTCGTTGTTTGGTATGTCTCGGCCGGCTATACGTGTCACGGGACGACCCCACTTCAGCGATCAGCGGTGACCTGACGGACTCATCCCTGACACCGTAGCCTCTGTCCGCCGAAACAACGCGATCATGTCCGGGAAAGGACCCTGAAAATATCCACGGCACCGAGCCGCCCGCCACCAACAACGCAGGGGGTACACAAAAGACAACCGGGCGTGGCCGACCGTCGGAAACGACTCGCCACACCCGGTCCGGAAACGATGCCGCCGCAACGGGCCCGCCGTCATACGACGCCAGGAACGACAACCAGCGGAAACAAGATCATTCGAGGCGGGATCCCCCGCGGGGCAGGTTCCGCGAGCGGCTACAGGGAGCGCACGACGTCGGCCATGAGCCGGGCGGTCTCGGACGGGGTCTTGCCGACCCGCACCCCCGCCTTCTCCAGAGCCTCCTTCTTGGCGAGCGCCGTCCCGGACGAACCGGACACGATCGCTCCCGCGTGGCCCATCGTCTTGCCCTCCGGCGCGGTGAAGCCCGCGACGTAGCCGACGACCGGCTTGGTGACGTGCTCATCGATGTAGGCGGCGGCCCGCTCCTCGGCGTCACCACCGATCTCACCGATCATCACGATCGCGTCGGTGTCGGGGTCGGTCTCGAACGCGGCGAGCGCGTCGATGTGGGTGGTGCCGATGACCGGGTCACCGCCGATACCCACACAGGTGGAGAAGCCGAAGTCACGCAGCTCGTACATCATCTGATAGGTCAGGGTGCCGCTCTTGCTGACCAGGCCGATGCGGCCCTGCGGGGTGATGTCGGCCGGGATGATGCCCGCGTTCGACCGGCCCGGGCTGATGATCCCGGGGCAGTTCGGCCCGATGATCCGCGTGCTGTTGCCCCTGGACTTCGCGTACGCCCAGAAGTCGGTGGTGTCGTGCACCGGCACGCCCTCGGTGATGACCACGACGAGCGGGATGCCCGCGTCGATCGCCTCGATGACGGCCGCCTTGGTCCCGGCCGGCGGGACGTACACCACCGAGACGTCGGCGCCGGTCTTCTCGATCGTCTCGGCCACCGTCGCGAAGACCGGCACACCCTCGACATCGGTGCCCGCCTTCTTCGGGTTGGTGCCGCCGACGATCTTCGAGCCGGCGCGCAGCATCCGGGCGGTGTGCTTGCGTCCCTCGGAGCCGGTGATGCCCTGAACCAGGATCTTGGACGTCTCGTCCAGCCAGATTGCCATTGTCGGAAGCCTCTTCCCGTCCGCTCAGGCCGCGGCCGCGGCGAGCTCGGCGGCGAGCCGCGCCGCGCCGTCCATGGTGTCCACCGGCTTGACCACGTCGAGGTTGGCCTCGCGCAGAATCCGCCGGCCCTCCTCGGCGTTGTTGCCGTCGAGCCGCACGACCAGCGGGGTGGTGATGTCGCCGACGATCTTCAGCGCCTGTACGATGCCGTTGGCCACGACGTCACAGGCGGTGATCCCGCCGAAGATGTTCACGAACACACTCTTCACCGCCGGGTCACTCAGAATGATCGACAGACCGTCCGCCATCACCTCCGCGGACGCCCCGCCACCGATGTCGAGGAAGTTCGCCGGGCGCTGCCCACCGAACTCCTCACCGGCGTATGTCACCACGTCGAGGGTCGACATGACCAGACCGGCACCGTTACCGATGATGCCGACCTGCCCGGAGAGCTTGACGTAGTTGAGGTCCTTCTCCTTGGCCCGCTGCTCCAGCGGGTCCACCGCGGCGACGTCCACGAACGCGGCGTGGTCGGGGTGGCGGAAGGAGGCGTTCTCGTCCAGGCTGACCTTGCCGTCCAGCGCGACCACGCGGCCGTCGCCGGTGAGGATCAGCGGGTTGACCTCCACCAGGGTGGCGTCGGCGCGGACGAAGACCTCCCACAGCTTCACCAGCAGCTGGGTGGCACCGTCGAGGGCCGCCTCGGGGAGCTTCGCCGCCACCGCGATCTGGCGGGCGATGGTGGCGTCGACCCCGACGAGCGGGTCGATCGGGATGCGGGCGAGCGCCTCCGGCTTGGTAGCGGCGACCTCCTCGATCTCCACCCCGCCCTCGCGGGAGCACATGGCGAGGAAGGTCCGGTTCGCCCGGTCCAGCAGGAAGGAGGCGTAGTACTCCTCGGCGATGTCGCTCGCCTGCTCCACGAGGACCGAGTGGACCGTGTGGCCCTTGATGTCCATCCCGAGGATTGCCGATGCCTTGGCGGTGGCGTCGTCCGGGCCGTCGGCGACCTTCACGCCACCAGCCTTGCCGCGGCCGCCGGTCTTGACCTGCGCTTTGACGACGACACGCCCACCAAGATCAGTTGCGATGCCGCGTGCCTCGTCGGGGGTCGTGGCGACCTTGCCGCTGGGCACAGGCACGCCGTGGTCGGCGAACAGCTTCTTCGCCTGATACTCGAAGAGATCCACAGTCCGTCCAGTCGGATATGAGATCGGTGGTCAGGGCCGAACGTTCGTAAGTTCGAAGAAAAGGGAAGCCGCCCCGAGCCTACTGAAGACGCCCGTCCCGGTGGAGGCTGCTCCTGCCGCGGCGGCCGGTCTCGTATGTCCGGGGTCAGCCACCATCATCACCCGGATCCGGTGCCGGACGCCTGCTTTTGTGGTGGTCGACACCGCGATCACAGTGATCGCAATACCCACTATTCCGATCGAACCCGGCACGATCTCGGCGCCCGCCACGGCGACGGCCGCGTTACCTCGCTCACTACGTACCCGGATCCGGCCACAAGCCGTGCACCGCCGGCCGAACGGGAACGGCGGAACAACTACAAGCGCCTGTGACACCCGATGTCACAACAACGGCGGATGGACAACGGCGAACAAACAACGAAGACAAGCATGCCCGGCGCATGTCCGGCACATGTTCAGCGCATCCTCGGTGCATGCCCGTGCCCACCCGGCGGACCGGCGACAGGGACACGGCCGGTGAACGGAGCCGGCGAGCGCGGCCGGTGAACAGAGCCGGCGGGCACGGCCGGTGCGGAGTGCCGGCGTCCCGCCCGGCGGTGCCCCGCGTCCGGACGGAGTGGACACGACGAGCGGGCCCCGTGGCGTACCGAGCGCGCACCTGGCCGGCCGGCGGCCCCGGCCCACCTACCCGTGAGACCTCCCGGATCCGCCCCTATGAGCGATCTCTCGAAACCCCGGCCGGGGTAGCCCCACGCACCCGTGCGAGCTTCGGCGCCGGCGTGCGTTCCCCGACCGGGACCCGGTCGCGGTCCGGCCCTCGGGTCGTGTACCCGAAAGGCCCTCCGTCCGGGGTCGTCCGCCGCCCGCCTGCCGTCTGCCGGCCATCGGCAGGCGGGCCGGGCCGCTCGAGCGGCCCGGAAAGCCGGTGACCCGGGAGGCGAAACCGGTGGGCCCGGAAGGCACCCGGAAGACCCCGGAAGGTACCTGGAAGACTCAGCCCGCGGAAACCGCGCTGGGGCCGGGCGCGTGGGCCGCGGCCACGCTCGACCGGATCCATTCGACGATTTCGCCCGTGGTCGCCCCGGGCGTGAATATCTCGGCGACGCCGAGCGCCTTCAACTGCGGAATGTCAGCATCCGGTATGATCCCGCCGCCGGTTACCACGATGTCGGTGGCGCCACGCTCCCGCAGCAGCTCCATCAGACGCGCGAAAAGGGTCATGTGTGCGCCCGAGAGCACCGACAGGCCGATGCAGTCGGCGTCCTCCTGGATAGCGGTCTCGACAATCTGCTCGGGCGTCTGGTGCAGACCGGTGTAGACGACCTCCATACCCGCGTCCCGCAGTGCCCGCGCAATAACCTTGGCGCCGCGATCGTGGCCGTCAAGGCCGGGTTTGGCGACCACCACCCGGATACGTTCACCGGTCTCGCTCACGCGGCCTCCTCGCGTTCCCTGACACCATCAGCCGGGGACGTCGCTTCCCTGACGCGATGCCCCGTACATGGCGTTCCGTGGCCCGATCTCTCCGTAGACCCTAGCCGGACGCACCGGCGGAAGCACGCTGTTGCCCGGCGGGATCACAGCCGCCGCCATCCCGGCCGGCAGTCACGGCGAGAAACCAACAGTCGACATCCACCCACTCTTTTTATACTCTCAGTAAGGGTAGACGTCGTGATGGTTCCCAGTGACGCCTCCCGGACCGCGCCAGGTCCGTCTGGTGTGAAACGGCTGGGCCGTGTCCGGTGGGCGTCGGCCGGCTGGGCGCCGCCCACGCGGTCGACGATCCGTCGGACCCGGCCTGGTCGGGTGCGACATCCGGGCAACGTCCAGGGGCTACGTGCCTGCGAGTATCGTGCCGTTCCCGGGTCCATCCCCGCGCGGGAAACCCGGACCCGCGGCCGCGCGAGCAGGCCGATGATCGCGCTGCCTTCGGCTGGCCAGTTCGTGCGGCCGACTGGTTCTTCGGACAACTGTCCGAGCACGGACGGGAGCAGGGCAATCGGAAAGCGTCAACTGGGGCCGGTGGGGGCGGCGGCAGGCAGAGCCACCCGATCCATGAGCTCATCCGCGGCCCGTCGGGGCACGCAAATGACCCGCGGCCTGCTTGAGACACCGGCGGCGATCCGTGGAATGGCTGCGGAAGCCACCTGGCTGGCAACCCATATCGCCTTCTATCCGATCGGGGTCGTCTCGGAACGGCTGCGCGAACCGGCCGACCGCTACACCCTCGACGGCCTTTCCCCGCTGCGGCGTGGGCTGCTCGTCGGCGACATCGAAGYCGCGGGCACGCCGATCCTGCTGGTCCACGGCATGATCGACAACAGGTCGATCTTCACTCGGCTCCGTCGGTCGCTGCGCCGGCGAGGCTTCGGGCGGGTCGTCACCGTGAACCTGCCGCTGTTCACCGCGGACGTCCCGACGGCGGCCCGCAAGCTGGCAACGGTGGTCGAGACGATGTGCGAGCAGACGGGCTACCCGCGCATACACATCGTCGGGCACTCCCTTGGCGGCCTGGTTGCCCGCTACTACGTGCAGAAACTCGACGGCGACGCCCGCGTGCACACCCTGGTGACGCTGGGCACGCCGCACGAGGGCACCCGCCTGGCCCGGCTGCTCCCCCCGATGGTGCCGTACACCCTGCTGCGCCAGCTCGTCCCGGACTCGGACGTGATCCGCGAACTCGCCGAGCCCGCACCGAACTGCCGGACCAGGTTCGTGGCCTTCTCCGGGGACCTGGATGCGATCATTCGTCCGACCGAGGCGGCGCTGGTCCGCCATCCGGACCTGATCGTCCGCAACCTGCGGGTTCCCGGCGTCGGTCACCACTCGCTGCCGTTCAACATCGGCGTCGTCCACCAGATCGCGACCACGCTCGCGCATCTGGACGACGTCGAACACACCGCCCCGGGCGGCGAACGCACCGGCCCTGACACCGGACGCACCGGCCCCGGCGGCGAGGAGGAGGCCGCGGAAGCGGAGCAGGCCGAGACGCCGGCGGAGGCGCCGAGATCCCTCCGCGACGCCCGTTCCGACCGCGCGTCATGGGCGGAGGGCCGTTCAGCGGCCGGCGACTTCCAACATGATCGAAATCTTCATCACTCACAATGACGAAAAAGCAATAATTGCGCCGCTTCACGCGTCACGCCCGCCGTGGGCGGGGGTGGTGTCAAAGCCCGCTTTGGGACGGTGTAGCGTTCGATCCGGTTTGCAGGCTTTTCCTCCCGTCGTGCCGTAACACACTGTGACGTAACACGTTGTGTCATGGCATGCCATGACACGGCGGGAGTCTTGTCGAGCAACGGGAGCGTGAGTTCGGGTTGTCGCAGCCCCCAGCCCGTGACTCAGGGCGGCATCGCGGCCATGGCAGGGCCACGGGCCACAGCGGCTCGTCCGGCTCCGCTCGCCGGGCGGCATCGGCAGCGCAGATCCGCCGTACCGGCATCGCCACCGCCGTGGTCTCCACCCTCGGCATCGTTATGATCAACACAACCGGTATCGCCCACTCCGAGCCGGCGGTCATTTCCGGCCTGCGCACCGCCGGGACGATCTTCGATCCCGCGTCCGGCGGCGTGACGGACGCCGCCACCGACGGGCTGAGTGACCCTGCCCTGCTCGAGCGGCAACACGACGGCGACGCCGCGCGACGCCAAGCCCAGGCCGACCGCGTCGACCGAGACGAGGCACTGGCCCAGATGTCCATCCTGCTCCTCCAGCAGCGGACCACGGCCGCGGAGGCCGTACGCCAGCAGGAGGAGCTGCGCTGGGTCCGCCCGATACAGGCCCGGATCACCCAGCGCTTCGGCGGCGCGAACGGCCACCCCGGCATCGATCTCGGCGCACCGATGGGGACCCAGGTCGTCGCCGCTCACGGCGGCACCGTCATCTACGCGGGGTGGGAGTCCGGCTACGGCAACTTCGTCCAGGTCCGGCACGCGAACAACGTCGTCACCTGCTACGCCCACCTGTCCCGGATCAGCGTCCGGGTCGGTCAGCAGGTCGCCACCGGTCAGCAGGTGGGCCTGGAGGGGTCGACCGGGTTCTCCACCGGGCCGCACCTGCACTTCGAGGTCCGGCTGGGCGGCCAGAACGGCACCAAGGTCGACCCACTCGCGTGGCTCGCCAAACACAACGTCTACTACTGACCGCTACCGCTGGCCGCTCTTCCACCGGCCGCGCCGTACCAACGTCACCGAACGCCACCGACGTCACCCAACGTCTGGCGACCGCTGGCGCTGGCCGTGTGCCTGTCAGACCTGCCGGACGCGGGTGCGCGGGACGCTCACAGCTTCTCGACGGGGGCGTAGCGCAGGAGCAGGCGTTTGGTGCCGGTCCCCTCGCCGAAGTCGATGCTCACCTCGCGGTTGTCCCCGGTGCCGGCCACCGCGACGACCTGACCGAGCCCGAAGGTGTCGTGGTTGACCCGGTCCCCCAGGGACAGGTCGGGGATCTCGCGCGGCGCGGGCGCGGGCCGACGCCCCGGCAGCCCACCGGCCCGCGCGCTGGACGGCCCCGCGGACGCCGAGCCCCACGCGCTCGTCCGCGGGTGGGCGGCGGCCGGCGCCGACTGTGTGTTCCCCTGCCAGTCGACCAGTTCGGCCGGCACCTCCTCGAGGAACCGCGACGGCGGGTTGTACGTCGGCTGGCCCCAGGCGCTGCGGACCTCCGCCCGGGTCAGGTACAGCCGGGCGCGCGCCCGGGTGATGCCGACGTAGGCGAGCCTGCGTTCCTCCTCGAGCTCGGTGGAGTCACCGAGCGTGCGCAGGTGCGGGAAGACGCCGTCCTCCAAGCCGGTGAGGAAGACCACCGGGAACTCCAGGCCCTTGGCGCTGTGCAGCGTCATCAGGGTGACGGCCCCGGCGGCACCGCCCTCGCCATCCGCGCCGTCATCGGGGTCGGGCACCTGGTCGGCGTCGGCGACCAGGGAGACCTGCTCGAGGAAGTCCGCGAGCGAGCCCTGCGGGAACTGTTCGCTGAACTCCCGGGCGACGCTGACCAGCTCCTGGAGGTTCTCCACCCGCCCCTCGGCCTCGAGGGTGTCCGCGGCTGCCAGCTCGGCGAGGTAGCCGGTCCGCTCCAGCACCGTCTCCAGCGCCGCGACCGGGCCGTCGGCCACGGCCGCGCGCAGCTCGGCCAGCAGGGTGGCGAAACCGCGGACCGCGTTCGCCGACCGGGCGGTCAGGCCCGGGACCTCGTCCACCCGGTTCAGGGCATCGGCGAAGGGGACGCGCTCACGTTCGGCAAAGGCCGCGAGCATCGCCTCGGCCCGGTCGCCGATCCCCCGCTTGGGCACGTTGAGGATGCGCCGCAGGTTCACCGTGTCCGCCGGGTTCACCAGCACCCGCAGGTAGGCGAGCAGGTCCCGGACCTCACGGCGCTCGTAGAAGCGCACCCCGCCGATCACCCGGTAGGGCAGGCCGACCCGGATGAAAATCTCTTCAAAGACCCGGCTCTGGGCGTTGGTGCGGTAGAAGACCGCGACCTCGCCAGGGCGCGCCAGCTCGGCGTCGGAGAGCCGGTCGACCTCGGCGGCGACGAAGGCGGCCTCGCCGTGCTCGTTGTCCGCGACATAGCCGACGATCTTCTCGCCGTCCCCGGCGTCCGACCACAGCCGCTTGGGCTTGCGCCGGGCGTTACGGGCTATCACCGCGTTCGCCGCGGACAGGATCGTCTGTGTGGAGCGGTAGTTCTGCTCCAGCAGGATCACGGTGGCGTCGGGGTAGTCCTGCTCGAACTCGACGATGTTACGGATGTTCGCGCCCCGGAAGGCGTAGATCGACTGGTCGGCGTCGCCGACCACGCACAGCTCGGCCGGCTCCACCGCGGGCTCGTCGGCGTCGGCGCCCAGCGGCACCGGATCCGGCCGTACCGGCTCGCCGTCGACGGTCAGCCGGGACGCCTGCCCCACCAGCTCCCGCACCAGGACGTACTGGGCGTGGTTGGTGTCCTGGTACTCGTCGATGAGGACGTGCCGGAACCGGCGCCGGTAGTGCTCGGCGACGTCCGGGAACGCCTGCAGCAGGTTCACCGTCGTCATGATCAGATCGTCGAAGTCGAACGCGTTCGACTCGGCCAGCCGGCGCTGGTAAAGCCCGTAGACCTCGGCGACGGCACGTTCGACATGGCCGGTCGCCCGACTCATGGCGGTCTCCCAGTCGACCAGCTCGTTCTTCAGGTTGCTGATCCCGGTGGCGAGCGCGCGTGCCGGATACCGCTTGGGGTCGATGTCCAGGTCGCGCGCGACCAGCGTGATCAGGCGCTGGGCGTCCGCCGCGTCGTAGATCGAGAAGCCGCTGGTGAACCCGATGCGCTTGGCGTGCGACCGCAGGATGCGCACGCAGGCAGAGTGAAAGGTGCTCACCCACATCGCCCGGGTGCGGGTGCCGACGAGCGCGGCGACCCGCTCCTTCATCTCGTTCGCGGCCTTGTTGGTGAACGTGATCGCCAGGATCTCGCCAGCGCGGACCCCGCGCGCGGCGAGCAGGTAGGCGATCCGGTTCGTCAGCACCCGCGTCTTGCCGGAGCCCGCGCCCGCGACGACGAGCAATGGCGAGCCCGTGTGGACGACCGCCGCCCGCTGCTGCGGGTTCAGGCCGTCGAGCAGCGCGTCGGGATCGAGCCGGGGCGCGGCGGGGCGGGCGCCCGGTATGCCCTCCGCCGTCGGCGACCCCGGCTCGTCGCGGTCGTCGGCGTCGTCGAAGCCCGGGTACAGGCCGAAGCCGGGGTACGGGCCACCGGGAAGCGCGCTCATAGGGAGCCGATCATACGTTCGACGCCCAGCTGGTCCGACAGCGGTACATGACTCTCACCCTACGAGGCCCCGACGCGCGCCACGACCGCGCATCCCCGCCCTGGCGGTCATGGCCCGCGCCGTGGCTCGCTGGAGGGCCCGCGCCGTGGCCCGCTGGAGGGCCCGTGGGAGGGCCTGCACGGTAGCCGCGATCCCGCCACCGGGTGTGACAAACATCCGGCGCGGGGCGAGCCGGTGGGTTTGACGGCCGCCGACGTCCAAGAGCAAACTGAGAAGGTGCCGCAGCACATTATGATCATTAGTTAGGCGCGCGACCTCACTTTCGAAGCAGGCTTTCGGGCCGACATGCTTTCGAAGCAATACCGACGGGTCAGCGCGCCTCGCCCTCCTGCCAGTTCGGCGGGGGGCTTTTTTGTTGCCGCGGTCACGTCGGAGGTGGCCGCCGAGCTACCGGGAGCACGATGATGCGCCAGCCAGCCGAAAACCCGACATGTACCACCGGCGACAAAACAGAAACCACAGGTAAGACAAGTAAGAGCAGAACAGGTAAGACCGGTGCCGCCTGTCCCGCCGCCGGTACGGCACGTGCCACCGGTAAGGACGACAACGACGTCCCGCCCAGATCCGTCACGCCCGCGGCGGCCGCGGGCAGCGCCGGCGGCGCTGACGGCGCGCGGGCCGTCGACACGGCGAACCGCGCCCCGGCGGGGCACGACACGACACGGCACAGCACGGCACGGCACGGCGTGGCGGGCCACGGCGCGGCGAGCCTCGACGCTGCGGCCGTCGGCTGCGACGCGATCGACGTCACCGCGGCCGCGGTCGTCCTCGCGCCGGTGCTTCGGCGGACCAGGGTCACGCCCAGCGCCCATCTGTCCCGGCTGACCGGCGTGCCGGTGTGGCTGAAGTGCGAGAACGAGCAACGCACCGCGTCGTTCAAGCTACGTGGCGCGTTCGCCCGACTCGCGCTCGCCGACCCCGCCGTACGGGCCAGGGGGGTGGTCGCCGCCAGCGCCGGCAACCACGCCCAGGGCGTCGCGTACGCGGCGGCCCACTTCGGCGTCCCAGCCACGATCTTCGTCCCGGCCGACGCGAGCCCGGTCAAGGTCGCGCGCACCCGCCGCCTCGGCGCGCGGGTCGAGCACGTCCACGGCGGGATCGACGCCGCCCTGCTGGCCGCCGAGGCCACCGCGCGCGGACACGGCGGGCTACTGGTGCATCCCTTCGACGATCCGACCGTGATCGCCGGACAGGGCACGATCGGGCTCGAGCTCACCGAGCAGATCCCCGGCCTGCGGACCGTCCTGGTGGGCATCGGCGGCGGTGGCCTGATCAGCGGGATAGCGGCGGCGATCAGACAGCGGCGGCGCGACGTGCGGGTGATCGGCGTCCAGGCCGCGGGCGCGCCCGCCTTCGCCCTGTCCTGGCGCGCCGGACGGCCGGTGCGCGTCCCGGCGGCCACCATCGCCGACGGCATAGCCGTGCGGGCCCCGGGCACGCTGACCCTGGCGCTCGCCACCGCCCTGGTAGACGATGTGATCACGGTCGACGAGGACGCGCTGTGGGAGGCGATGGTGGCGCTGCTGTGCGCCGACGGCCAGACGGTGGAGCCCGCCRGGGCAGCGGGGACGGCGGCGCTGCTGCGTCATCCCGAACTCGCGCAGGRCCCGACCGCGGTGGTCCTCTCCGGCGGCAACATCGACCCGGTCACCGCCGGCCGCGTCCGCGCGCTGGCCGCCGGTCCCCTGGGCATCCCCGCCGCGTGACGCCTGGTCACCGCACCGCTCTCCTCTGCRCACTCTCCCCTGCCCGCGCCAGCCCGCCGGCCCGCCGGCCCGCGTCCGGCCCGGGTCACTCCCACTCGATGGTGCCCGGCGGCTTCGAGGTGATGTCGTACACCACCCGGTTGACCTGCTCGACCTCGTTGACCACCCGGTTCGAGATGCGTTCGAGCAGGTCGTAGGGCAGCCGGGCCCAGTCGGCGGTCATCGCGTCCTCGCTGGTGACCGCGCGCAGCACGACCGGATGCCCGTAGGTGCGCTCGTCCCCCTGGACCCCCACCGAGCGGACGTCCGCCAGCAGCACCGCGAACACCTGCCAGATCTCGCGGTCCAGCCCGGCCCGGCGGATCTCCTCGCGGACGATCACGTCGGCGGCCCGCAGCGTCGCCAGCCGCTGCGGGGTGACCTCACCGATGATCCGGACAGCCAGGCCAGGCCCCGGGAATGGCTGCCGCCAGACGATCTCCTCCGGCAGCCCGAGTTCCTCGCCGAGCCGGCGCACCTCGTCCTTGAACAGGGTGCGCAACGGCTCCACCAGGGAGAACTGCAGATCCTCGGGGAGCCCGCCGACGTTGTGATGCGACTTGATCTTCGCCGCGGTCGGCGAGCCGGACTCGATGACGTCCGGATACAAGGTGCCCTGCACCAGGAACTCGATCCGGGAGCCCTCCGCCTCGGCCTGAGCCTCCAGCTCGCGGGCGGCGGCCTCGAACACCCGGATGAACTCCCGTCCTATTATCTTGCGCTTGCGCTCCGGGTCACTGACGCCGGCGAGTGCCGCGGCGAACCGGTCGGCGGCCTTGACGTGCACCAGCTCGACCCCGGTCGAGGCGACGAAGTCCTTCTCCACCTGCTCCGCCTCGCCCGCGCGCAACAGGCCGTGATCGACGAACACGCAGGTCAGCCTGTCGCCCACGGCGCGGTGGACGACCGCCGCGGCCACCGCCGAGTCCACCCCGCCGGACAGCCCGCAGATCGCGCGCGCGTCGCCGAGCTGGGCCCGGACCGCCGCGACCGCCTCGTCCGCGATGTTGACCATCGTCCAGTTGGGCCGGCAGCCGGCGCCGRCGAACAGGAAACGCCGCAGGACGTCCAGGCCGCGGTCGCTGTGCACCACCTCCGGGTGGAACTGCACGCCGAACAGCCCGCGCGCGACGTCCTCGAAGGCCGCGACCGGGGTCGACAGCGTCGACGCGGTGACCACGAACCCCGGTGGCGCCGCTGTCACCGAGTCGCCGTGGGACATCCACACCTGCTGGCTGGTGGGCAGATCTGCGAACAGGACACCGCCGGCGGTGACGGTCAGGCGGGTCGCGCCGTACTCCGCGACACCTGTGCGGGCCACCGTCCCGGCCAGCGCGTGCGCCATCACCTGGTGGCCGTAGCAGATGCCCAGCACCGGCACCCCGGCACGGAAGAGCGCGGGGTCCACCTCCGGGGCGCCCGGCGAGTAGACCGACTTCGGCCCGCCCGAGAGAATCACCGCGGCGGGACGCCGGGCGAGGATCTCCTCGACCGAGATGTCCCAGGGCACGATCTCCGAGTAGACGTGRCACTCCCGCACCCGCCTGGCGATGAGCTGGGCGTACTGGGCACCGAAGTCGACGACCAGAACCGTGTCGTGAGCCGGGCGGGAGGCCCCGGGCGCGTCGGACGCCACCGACGCGGGCGCGGGCGGAGACGCGGATGCGGGGGCTGCTGGCGCGTCGGATCCTCGGCCGTTGCCCGTCGGGCCCGCGGCCGGCTTCGAGATGGCGGTGTCCACGACGCCAAGCCTACGGAGAAGATGCCAGGCCCACGGAGAGCCAAGCCCACGAAGAACAGGCCAGGACGGTACGGGCCCATAGAGAAGGTGTCAGGCCCGCGGAGAACGGGTGCGGTACCTGACGCGGCGCCGGAAAGTACCTGCGCGACAGGCAACAGGCGGCCGACCCGCCCGGACTTCYGTCCATCCTGCGGGCATACGTCCGGACCGCCCGAAAACGGACCGAACGGATGGGATCGGAAGTGGACATCTAGTTTAGGCCAGGCGCGTGTCGGGATGTCTGGCCATACCGCTATGGTGCCTATCGAGGGACATCCGGGCCCGATACCGGGCCATCCCGGCACGTCATGTTCCGGGAGGCTGGCGGAGAGGTTGCGAAGGTACGTGCGCAGACAACCGATAGCCGGCACGGGCATCGACGCTCCCCCGGCGGGCGAGGCCACACCGCAGGAGCCGGAGCGGTCCGCCGATGACGGCGGGCACCGCGTCGACGCCCCAGCCATCACGTCACAGGACCCAGGCGGTATACGACGCATAAGGGCACTGCTCGGTGCGCCGGCGAACTGGCGGGTCCGTACCAAGCTGATCGCGATTCTCGCGGTCCCGATCATCGCGATCCTGGCCAACGCCGCGATGGGCGCCAACAGTGTGCTGACCAGCACCCGGGACGTCAACCGTGCCCAGGACATGGCGAAGATAAGCCGCGCCGCCACGGCACTGGTGTCCGCATTGGAGCAGGAACGCACCTATACGGTCGGCTATGTCGCCTCACGCGGCACGCCCCTGTCGGGCTTCCGCTCCCCCGAGCGCATCAAAACGGTGCAGACACAGGTTGACGAGGCGGCCCGGCAGTACGAGCAGAATGTCCGGGGCCAGCAGAACGCCTTCACCGAGCAGGCCCGGACGGCACTCCAGTCGATCACGGACCGGCTGTCGCACCGGACGAACGTGCGCGAGACCGCGTTGACGCTGGCCTCGTCGAGCTCCGTCCAGGTGGCCTACACCGGAATGATCAACAGCCTCGTCAACCTGGTGTCGCTCATCCCACAGGGCCAGGACGACGCCGCGCTGAACGCCGACGTGGAGGYCCTCGACTCCGTCATCCGCGCGCGGGAACGCCTGGCTGCCCAGCAGTCCCTCATCCACGGCACCATCCAGCAGGGACGTTTCGACAGCACCGACTACCGGCTGTTCGTCGGTCTGAGCACGGAACGCGAAACCCAGATCTCCCGTTTCGAGGCGGTGGCCAACCCGGACCAGGCCAGGGTGTACCGGGAGACGCTCGTCGGTCAGGACGTCGCGGAGACCAGCAACGAGGTACAGGACGTACTGACAGGACGGGTCGGGCAGCCGCTCGAGCTCGACAACCTGAAGTGGTTGCAGTCGACCCAGGCCACGATGGACCTCAACAGCAGGGTCGTCGACTCCCTGTACAACAACACCGAGGACCGCGTCGAGACGCTGCGGTCGGGTATCCAGCGCCGGGCGCTGCTCTCCGGTCTGCTCATCGTCTTCATCCTGACGGCCGCCCTGTTCGCCGCCATGATCGTCGCCCGCTCCCTGGTACGCCCCCTGCTCGGGCTGCGCGCGGCCGCGCTCGACGTCGCCGGCCGCCGGCTGCCCGAGTCGGTCCGCCGGCTGCGTGACTCCACCGAACAGGACATCGAGACCGAGGTCGAACCGGTCGGTATCAACACCGACGAGGAGATCGGTGAAGTCGCCCGCGCGTTCRACGAGGTCCACCGAGAGGCCGTCCGCCTCGCGTCCGAACAGGCCGTGCTGCGGAACAACGTCAACGCCATGTTCGTCAACCTGTCCCGGCGCAGCCAGGGACTGGTCGAACGGCAGCTGCGGCTCATCGACGACCTGGAGAACCGGGAGCAGGACCCGGACCAGCTCTCCAACCTGTTCAAGCTCGACCACCTGGCGACCCGTATGCGCYGGAACAACGAAAGCCTCCTGGTGCTCGCCGGCACCGACACGGCCCGCAGGTGGACCCACCCCGTCCCCCTCAACGAGGTCGTCCTCGCCGCGATCTCCGAGGTCGAGCAGTACACGAGGGTCAARCAGACGGCGGCGGCCGCGGTGTCCATCACCGGGAACGCCGTCAGCGACGTCGTGCACCTCATCGCCGAACTGTTGGAGAACGCCACCTCCTTCTCCCCGCCGGCGACCGATGTGCAGGTCACCAGCCGCTCCCTGGGGCCTGGCGCCGGAGCGATAGTCGAGATCGAGGACCGCGGCATCGGAATGCCGGCCAAGGAGCTCGAACGCATCAACGAACGGCTGGCCAACCCACCCGTCATCGACGTGTCGGTGTCCCGCACGATGGGTCTGTTCGCGGTCGGTCGGCTGGCCGGCCGACACAGCATCCGCGTCCAGCTCCGCGAATCGACCTCCGGCGGGATCACCGCCGTGATAAGGCTGCCAGCCAAGGTCGTCGCCAGTGAGGCGACCCCGAGCACGCCGGCACGCCCCACAGCGCCACTGACCACCGGACGTCCCCCGGTCGGCCGGTCCGCGCTCGACAACGGTCTGCCACCGGCGCTGTCCAACGGCCGCACGGTGGGGTTCGACGGGATGTCCCTGGCGAACGGCATGTCACGCGGCGAGTCCAACGGCCACACGTTCGTCGACGGAAACAGCCTGCCAAAGGGCAACGGCTCGTATCCGCCCGGTTCGCGCAATGGCTCCGAAGCACCTCCGTCCCTGCCCGTACCGGGCATGAACGGAAGCGGCCCGGGCCGCACCGCGGCGGACGAACGGTCCACCAGCCCCGACGAGTTCGGGCTGGAGCAGCCGGACGTCGGTGGCGGCTTCGGCACCGGCACCGGCCCACTGGAGATCTCCAGAACCACGGCCCGCCAGCCGAATGCCGATCCGCCCTTCCGGAGTGAGCCCCAGACCGGCGGCTACGAGATCCCCCGGGGACCGGGCGCGGCGGGCCCCATCGGCCCGGACGCCGGCGCGACCTACCTGGACCTCGCCGGCCGCACCGATCCGGTGCACCTGGATCCGGCCGGCTCGGCTTCCCTGGACACCGGCGGCATCGACCTGACCGGAGCGGCCCCGCCCGGACCGACAGGCCGGACCGCCACGGACAGCGCACCGGCCGCGCCCAGCCCCGACACGACCCCGTTCAGCCGGCTGTCCCCCCCGCCCACCGCCTACTCCCAGCCCACCGCSGGCGGCGGCCAGGCCGGGGAACTGCCGACGGTCATCCCGTCGGGCGGCGGCGTCCGTCCCGACTTCAGAACGGAACGGGCGCCCACCGCGCGCGACGACGTGTCCTACCGCAACGACGTTTCTTATCGCGACGATGTGTCCTACCGCGATGACGTCTCCTATGGCGACGGTGCCGACCGGGCGTCCCGTACCGACGGGGCCGAGGAAGCAGCCGCCGATCGGGACGGCGAGGACAGCGACACGACCCCGATCTTCGATTCGGTCTCCGCGTGGTTCCAACGCCACGCCCCGACATCCCCGCACCCGCTGCCGAGCCGACCGAGGGCGGCTGCCCCGCTGGGCCGTCCCGGACCGGCCCCGCACCGCGGCCCGGCCAGCCTGCGTGGTGACTTGCGGCCACCGGAGCCAGCCGGCCGGCCCGCTCGGCCGGTCGACGTCAGCGCCAGCGGTGACATCGGCCGTCCGCCGTCGCCCTACCCGGCGCCGGCCGGCCGGCCCGGGCCTCAGGGCCCGGCACCCGCCGACATCCCTGTGCCCGGCTGGTCGCCCGCCCCGGGAGAACCCCCGCTGCCGGCCGCCGCGGCCGGCCCCGCCGACATCCAGTCCGTTCCGTTGGCGAGCCGTCCGGCGCCCGCCGCGCCGGATTCCGGATCCGTATCATGGTCGTCCGCGGCTGACGCCGGGTGGCGTGCCGCGGAAGCGGCCCGCCAGCCGTCTCCCGCTGGGACGACCAGGGCCGGTCTTCCATTGCGTGTCCCGATGACACACCTGGTACCTGGTAGCGCTGAAACCACGCCACGGCGTCAGCCGGAGGGGTCGTCCCGCTCCCCCGAAGCGGTCGGTGGCCGGCTTGCCAGCTTCTACCAGGGTGTTCGACAGGCCCGTGATGTCGCCAGGGACACCCCCCACAGCTCTCGTCGGAACGCCCAGGAGGAAGTGTGACGCCCATGAGCTCAGACGCACAGAACCTCAACTGGTTGATCAACAATTTCGTCGAAAGAGTTCCCGGTGTCGCGCACACCGTGGTGGTTTCCGCGGACGGTCTGCTGCTGGCGGTCTCGGACGGTTTCCCACGCGACCGGGCGGACCAACTGGCCGCTGTCGCGTCGGGTCTGGTCAGCCTGACCCAGGGCGCCGCCCGGGTTTTTGAAGCAGGCAACGTGACACAGACGGTCGTCGAGATGGAACATGGGTTTCTGTTCATCATGGCGATCAGTGATGGGGCAAGTATGGCGGTTCTCGCCGCACCGTCGTGTGACATCGGACTTGTGGGGTACGAGATGGCACTGCTGGTAACCCGGACCACGGATGTGCTCACCCCTGCCCTACGAGCCGAACTACAGGGGATCCTTCCGCGGTGAACCGACAGGAGCACAGGGGGTCAGGGTGAGTACCGATCCCGCGAATACCCCGGGACCGGTTGTCCGTCCCTACGCGATGACCGGTGGTCGGACGCGTTCACGATACGAACTCGCCATCGAGGCGCTTGTCGTCACAACGTCCTTTGGTGAGGAACGGGCAATCCAACTTGCCCTGGAACAACAGACAATCGCCGCCATGTGCCGGCAGGTGCGATCAGTYGCGGAGATCGCCGCCGGCCTGCGGGTTCCCCTCGGAGTCGCCAGGGTGCTGGTCGGTGACATGGCGGACGAAGGTTACGTCCGGGTACACCAACAACCCGACCGCGATGAGGCGCCGGACCTCGCGCTGCTCGAAAGGGTGCTCAGTGGCCTTCGCAAGCTCTGACCGCAGACGGGTCAACTCCTCCGTCGCCACTACTTCGGTCAAGATCGTCGTTGCTGGTGGTTTCGGCGCCGGCAAGACGACTTTTGTCGGTTCGGTGTCCGAGATCGTACCCCTGCGGACCGAGGCGGTCATGACCGAGGCCGGGGCACACGTCGACGACCTGACCCACCTCGCCGACAAGACGACGACCACGGTCGCAATGGACTTCGGCCGGGTCTCCCTGGACGAGGATCTTATCCTCTATCTGTTCGGCACGCCGGGACAGTACCGGTTCTGGTTCATGTGGGACGACATCGTGCGGGGCGCTATCGGTGCCATCGTCCTCGCCGACACCCGGCGGCTAGCCGACTGTTTCGCGGCTGTGGACTACTTCGAACAGCGACAGTTGCCATTTGTCGTCGGAGTGAACTGTTTCGACGGAATCCTGCGGCATTCCATAGACGACGTCCGGGAAGCTCTGCAGATCAACCCGAKCATACCGATCATCACCTGCGACGCGCGTAACCGTCACTCGACGAAAAGCGCACTGATCGCGGTGGTCGAGCACACGATGTCACGAGCGGTGGCCAGGACCTGATCCGCCGCTCGGGCGGCACCGGCCCGACGCGCGCATATCGTCCTCGCGGTGAACCGAGCCGACAGTATCGGCCCGGTTCACCGATCGGCCCGGTTCACCGCGTCTGGCTGTCCCCGCCGGGAGGCGGATCGAGCGGACGGGAGCTGTTCTCAGGTCMCCTGGACGGCCCTGGTGTATGGCAGCAGCCTGCCTGGCTGCGCGGCAATATTCTTGATCGAATCGTCGCCGACGATGACCAGGCTGTAGCCGGTGCCCTCCGTCCGCCACTGTCCCCCGACCAGCGGCGTCTTCGCCACGTTCTTGGGGATGTCGGCCGAGCCGCCGAAGCCGATCTCCCCCACGATCGTGTTGGTACGCAGCTTCCCGATCGCCGCCGCCAGGCCCGCCCGGTCGTCGGGCGAGCCGACCTGGGCCAACGCCTCCGTGGCGAGTTCGTAGAGGGCGTGCACGAAGCCGAGGGTCTGCACCCAGGGGGTGCCGGTCCTGTCCGTGAAGTCCTTGGCGAGCGTCTCCGGAGTGGCCCCCGTCAACGAGCTTTTGAACCGGTGGTAGGGCGACCACCAGACCTCGGTACCGAGGTTGTTGCCGTCCTGGCCGAGGGCCTGGACCGAGCGCGGGAACAGCAGCCCCTTGGCGACCGTGACGATCTTCGGGCTGAAGTCCATCGACACCGCCTGCTTCCAGAAGATCTGGAAGTCGTCCGGCGTCAGCACACCGGTCAGGATGTCCACGCCCGCCTGCTTGAACACGTTCAACTGGGGACCGAAGTCCGACATCCCGGTGGGAAAGACGGGAGGCTTCACGAGCGTGTAGCCCGCGGCGRCTATCGCGGGCGGAAACCCGATGGTGCCGTCGGCGAACGTCCTGCCGTCGGAGTCGTCCGGCCAGAGCGCACCGACCTTCTTGTTGGTGGGCAACTGGCCCCACATGTTCCGGTAGACCCTGGTCACGTCCTCAAGGCCCCAGAAGAAGTGATAGGTCCACTTGAACGGGCGGGCCGGGTCGCCACCACGTCCGTTGAACCACGACTGCCAGGGAGCGGCCGTGGAAATGCACGGCATCTCGTTCGCCTCGCACTGGTCCGAGACCGGGTTGGTGGTCTCCGGTGTGGAGGCGACGAGGATGATGTCCACCCGGTCGGTGTAAATCAGGTCGCCGGCGGCCTGGGCCGCACGGTTCTGGTCGGACTGGCTGTCCCGGACGATGATCTCAACCGGATAGGTGCGCGCGCCGATGGTCATTCCGCCCTGGCGGTCGAAGAAGGCCCGGATGGTGTCGGTGACGTACCTGTCCGCGGCGCCGAAGGCGGACAGCGCCCCCGTCTGCGGGCTCACATAGCCGATCCTGATGACCCGGTTCGCCTTCGACCCGCTCCCGGAGCCGCCACAGGCGGCAAGGGGTACCCCTGCGGTCGCCACGCCAGCCAGGGTCAGCAGTGTGCGGCGGCTGAGGAAACGTCCACCGGCATCACCGGAACGGTCCGCGGCGTCGGGAGGAACCTGCTGGGGAACCTGGGGGGCAATCTGGTCCGGTTTCTTCCCCGCGCCGGGCTCCGCCGCCCGCGTCCGGGATTCCTGCCACGGCAGCGGAACCGGTACGGGAGGCCCGGCGAGTGATCCGGAAGGCCCGGAAAACTCACCAGGCCCGGAAGGCTCGCATCCCCGAGCCGCGGGAAACGGCCTGCCCGGGCCGGTCGCTTCGGGGCCGTCGGTATCCGACACGGCGCCAGGTCGTCCCTGTCCAGTACGTGTCGGGCGGTCAGAGTGGAGCATGGGTCCTGATCCTGCCGCACGCCGGTTCAAACCCGGGCACTGGGTCCCGGTCGACACGCAGCAGACCAGATCGGGAACGGAAGGTTCCTGTTCGGCCCGCCGGCTGAAGCCGGCGGGAGCAGGCTCCGCCGGCCCGGGATACCGGCCGGAGAACGCCGGCCGGCGTTCTCCTGGCCAGTCGGCGAACACATGATCACTATTTTTCCCGGGCTCGGAGCCTAATTGATCGCACACCACCGGTTCGATCCGTCCTTGAAGGTCAGGAAACCGCCGTCCTTCCCGGCGTCGCCAGCGCCCACCCGGTTGATGAACAGCGCCTTGATGTCCTTGAGCGGACCGTCGGCGAACTGGACGTCGGTAAAAATCACGGTATCGGTACTCAGACTGTTCTTTGTGATCGAGTAGGTACCCTGCTGGTCATCCCAGCGGTAGCTACCGCTCTCGCGTGGCACGACGAGCTTGTTCGGCAGTGCCGCGGACGCCTGGGAATTCCGGTTGTCGGCCGAGGCGGCCCCGTCGGCCGGCTGGTCGCCGTCGGCCGTCCGATAGCAGCGGTAGGTGCCGTCGACCAGCGCCCGACCGGCCGCGGCGTCCGGATTGCTCGTGGCCGGCGTCGGCGCGCCCCCGGCCGAGGACGCCGCGGCGGTGACGCCGGGATCCACCGGGTCCTCCGGAGCCCCCACGGGAAGATCCTCCGCCCCGCCCGACAGCAGGGCGTACAGCCCGACCGCGACCAGGGACACCAACACCGCGACAATCAACGGGCCGGTCCACCCATGCCGATAACGCGCCAGCAGCCCCGAGCCGGGGCCGCCGCTGCCGTCGTCGTCGATGTCGTCGACGTCGTCGTCCACATCGTCGATGTCGTCACCGGGATCCGGCCCACCGCGCCGGCTGTCCGGCTGGCTGGACAGTCGGACGGCCGGCCGTTTCGCGGCCCCGGACGCCGTCGAGCGCTGCTCCGGCCCCCGCGCCCCGGTGTCCGTGGAAGCACCATCCGGGGAGGAAACCCGCGCCGCCGCCGTACCCGGCCGGCCTACCTTCTTACGGACAGAACTGGACGGCTTCCAGCCCCCATCGTCGTCATCGGGACCGGTGCCACGCGAGCCGGCATCACGCGAGCCGGTGTCGCGGGAGCCGGTGTCCGGCGTGGACCCGATCCTCGACAGCGTCGCGGTCATCTCCGCCAGCGACTGTCCGAGCACCCCGGGCGGCACGGCCGGAGATGACGGCATACCGTCACGCGACGTCCTCGGCCGTGCGGCGTCGGTGACCCGTGGCACGATGTCGGTGCGCTCCATCGGTCCGGCGGCGGAGGACGCCGCGGCGGCGGGGTCCGCGAAGGCCGCCTCGCCCGGCAGACCGCCCCCGGGCGTCCTGGCCCCGGGTACCGCCGACGGCGGCCTGGGGGCGGTACGTGGGTGCGGCCGGGCGGGAACGGACGGCTCGGCCGTGGTGGCCGCGGCCGGGCCTCGGTAGGTCGGCGGGAGAAGCACGGCCCGGTCGTTGCCGCCGTCCGCTCTCCCGGCAGTTGGCCGGGATGTGCCAGGAGTAACCGGCGCATCGTCGTTCACGCCGGCACCACGGACGAGGGCTCTGGCGGCCCCGGAACCGGGATATCCGCCTGTCCCGTAGCCGCTCGGAGCCGGGCTGCCGGCTGTCGCGGCCGGCCCTGCGTCCAGAGGGCCGCCCCGATCGGGAGGCGGCGGGTTCGGCCCGGCGGGAGGTACCCGTCCGCGATCACGGGGCTGTGCCGCCCTGAACGAGCCGCCCATCAGGTAGGAAGTCGATCCGTCCCCCGGCCCGGTGGTGTCCGGTTGACGGGCCGGAAGCTCACGATCAGCGCCCATGAGCGGTGGGTAGCCGGCCTGGTGGCCCGCCAACCCGTAACCGTTCACCGGACGGTCGCTTCCGTAACGGTCCCCAACGCCGTTGGGGTTCGGCACGCCGTTACCGGCGGAGGCGGGAGCGCCGTACCCGGCCGGGCCACGGGCCGGCGGGGAACCGGTGCTCCCCCCGAAACCGCCGTCCGGCGGCATACCCGCCGGCGGCAGGGCGGCCGGTGGTAGGGCGGCCGGTGGTAGGGCGGGTGGTGGTAGGGCGGCCGGTGACGCCCGGCCGGACAACGGCTGCGGGCCACTGGGCCGACGGCCGTCCGGCCCGGGGGCGCCCGTGTCGAACAGACGCTGGTCGGGCTGACCACCGAAGGAAAAAGCGCCACCCGCGGGCGGGGATGCGGGCCCGTCGTCACGCGGACGGGTCCGATAACCGTCGGTGGATCCACGGACATCGGGGTAATGCGGAGCGAAACCGCGCAGGACGCCAGGCTGATAGCCGTCCGGCCCGGTGCCGTTCCCGTTCGCCGGCCCCGGAGCGGACTGCCAGGGATGACCGGCGCCCTGACCCGCGGGGCTCTGGCCCACCGGACCCTGACCGGCGGGTCCCTGGCCCTGGCCGGCGGGGCTCTGGCCCTGGCCGGCGGGGCTCTGGCCCTGGCCGGCGGGGCTCTGGCCCTGGCCGGCGGGGCCGCCATAACCGGCGAATCCGTCCGCGGCGCCGGGCGAGCCAGTGTCGCGCTGGGCGGCGCCGGCACGATCGCTGCCATCCACGGACAGCCCCCAGCGCCCACCGCCGTAGCCGCCGGTCGTCGTGCCCGTCGCGGAATCATCACCGCCCGGCAGCCAGCCGGGCCGCGGGTCGGGCGGGGGCGGTTGGAACGGAGAAGCCGGCTGGAACGGGTAGGCGGGCAGGGCCGGCCGCTCATGACTGGCGGAGACGTCGAACGGGTCAGGAGCGGGGAAGGGACGATCGCGCCACCCCTGGCCGGTTGGATCCTGGGCGCCGGACCTGTCCGGAACCGGCGGGAAGGACGGCTCGGAGCGGTCGTCAGCCTCCCCGACCCGCTCGACCGCGAAGAAGTCGTCCGCACGCCGGCCCGACGCGCCGGAACGGTCCGCGGCGCCGGTCACCAGGCCGCCCGCGTCACCGGCTGCCGCCGATGGACGCCACGCCCCGGCGACGGCGTCCCACGCCCACGCGTCATCGTCGCTCGCCCCGAGCCCGTGGGTGGGCATGTCCTGCCCCCCAGGTCCAGGTAGTCGTCCGGGTAAAGGGCGTAGGCCGTGCCCGATGGATGCTCGCCCGCACGGGCGACACCCAGACGAACACTCGCCGTGTTGTCGTCGTCACCAATAGCTCCGCTATTGCACGCCCCCCATCCGCTGTTTCGCGCCGCACGGGGATCCCCGCAGGGACACCGCTGCTCTCCACCCCGCCGGAGGCTACCTGGATCACCGTCCGCATCGATCAACATCCATCAGAGACGGCCCAGGTGCCCACGAACCAGGCACCCACGAGTCAGGTGCCCACGAAAGCCCGCACGCCATGAAACACCGGAAATATGGACGAATCAAGCCTACACCACAGCTTGCCGTCATCAGGCGCTCACGCACTGGTCGGAGATCTCCTGGACGATCCTGGTCGTCTCCGGCGAGTTCACGTTCTTGTTGAACTGCTCGTACTGATCCTGCGGATAGTTGGCCTCCAGCTTCTCCAGCGTGCACGTGCAGTAGGCCTGCAGCCCATGGCTGACCTGCATGCACTCCCGCAGATAGTCCGCGCGCAACGCCTCGCTGTACTGTGCGGGCCGGGCGGCCACCGTATCTGGCGAAGCGCCCTCGACCGTGTTGACGGGCGCGTTGGTCACAGCGTCCCCGTCGTCGCCGCCCAGGGCCAGGTAGCCACCGACGCCGACCAGGAGCAGCACCACCACCGCGGCGGCGATCAACACGCGACGCGGTAACGCCGCGACGGACGACAGGCGCCGGGTCAGCGGCCGGTCCGACCCCGGGACGGCACTGTCACCGTCCGCCTCGGGCCGAGATGTCGACGCCCAGCCACCGGCCCGGCGCTTGCGGTGCTGCCGGTGCGCGCCGGTCGAGGCCCGCGAATGGGATCCCAGGGCGATGGCACCGGTGTCGGTGCCGGGCAGAGCGCCGTCCCGGGCGGGCCCGAGCGCGATGACGTCCACCACACCGAACGGCTCGGACAGCCCTCGGACGCTGGCCCCGGACGGCGCGATCTCCCCTGTGCTCGGGGCGACGACGGTGCCGACGGCCGTTACCGGCCCCGTTCCCGGGTCGGCGGGCCCGAGCGGATAGCTCTGCCAGGCGGCCCCGTGGGCGGCCGCGATGTCCAGCCCACCCGTGTTGGCCAGGATGTCAGCGCCCTGCGACGAGATGTCATCGCCCGGAAGCGGCCAGCTGTCCAACCCACCCGGCTGCGGGAGGTCGACGGCCGTCTGCGTGCTCTGCGGGGTGCCGTCCCGCACCGGCCCTGGCCCCGACTCCCCTGGCCCCGACTCCGAGCGGGCCGCGCCCGGCAACAGCGTCCCGTCCAGGACGGACCAGCCCGACGTGTCCAGTGCCAGATATCCCGGCGCGAACTCCCCGGTCGTGGTGACCGCGGCATCGCCACCGATGGCGGTGCCACCGGTGACACCGGCATCGCCCGAACCGGTATCGGAACCGGTAGTCGTGGACTCGGTGGGATACGCCGCTGACAGCTGCCACGTCTGGGCTGCCTCGTCCCAGACGTACGAACCATCATCGCTGACCCAGCGACCGTGCTCGTCGATGCGCATGTGTCATCCTTCGGACCAGAACAGACGGTTCCAGGGTGCCATGCTGCCCGAAGTGAGCTTCACCGGAGGTCGCGAGGATTTTCCAGGTGGGCCCGAAGACGGCCATCATGCCGTCGGAAGCAGGCTTCACCCGAATTCGGGACCGGTCCGAAATGTCCATGGTAGTTCGATAGTTCCGACCACCGGTGGACGCCACGGACGCGGGAGAGGCTGGCAGCGGATCAGCGGGGTGACGCGGTGACCAGCACGTCGGCCTTCTGCAGTTCCTTGAGCGTCGCGTAGCCGGTCGTCGCCATCGCGGTCCGCAGCGCCCCGGCGAGGTTGAGCGTGCCGGGGTTCACCGACGCGGGGCCCAGCAGGATCTCCCGCAGCGTTCCGGCGACCGCGACCGGCTCCCAGGTTCCTCGCGGCAGGCGGGAGTGCAGCAGGTCCATGGACCAGTAGCCGCCGCGCCCGGGCGCCTCGGCGGCGGCGGCCAGCGGCTTGTCGAGCATGACCGCGTCGGCCCCGCAGGCGATGGCCTTGGCGATGTCCCCGCCGGTGCGCACACCTCCGTGCGCGATGACGTGGACGTACCGGCCGCCGGACTCGTCCAGGTAGCGCATGCGCGCGCCGGCCGCGTCCGCGATCGCGGTCGCCATCGGGACGCCGACCCCGAGCACCGCCCTGGTCGTGTCCGCGCCGCCGGGGCCGACCCCGACGATCACGCCGGCGGCCCCGGTGCGCATCAGGTGCAGGGCGGTCGAGAAGGACGCACACCCACCCACCAGCACGGGCACGTCGATCTCGCCGATGAACCGTTTGAGGTTCAACGGCTCGGTCTGTCTCGACTGGTGCTCGGCCGAGACCGCCGTCGCGTGGATGACGAGCAGGTCGACCCCGGCCTCGAGCAGGAACGGGTACAGCGCGTCGACCCGTTGGGGGCGCAGCGCGGCGGCCGTGACCACACCGGAGTGCCGGATCTCCGTCAGCCGTTTGACGACCAGCTCGGGCCGGATCGGCGCGGTGTAGAGTTCCCGCAGCCGCCGGCCGGCCGCGTCCGGGCCGAGGGTGGCGATCTCCGCCAGCAGCGGCTCCGGCTCCTCGTGCCGGCTCCACAGCCCCTCGACGTGGACGATGCCGAGGCCGCCGATGTTGCCCAGCTCGACGGCGGTGGCCGGTGAGGTCACCGCGTCCGCGGGCGCGCCCACCACCGGCAGGTCGAAACGGTAGGCGTCGATCTCCCAGGCCAGCGAGACGTCCGCGGGGTCGCGCGTGCGCCTCGACGGCACGATGCCCAGGGCGTCCAGGCCGAAGCCGACCCGACCGCTCTTACCGATACCGATCTCGACCTCAGCCACTGTGTCCTCTCACCGGTGCCACCGGGTCCCTCCACCGGCAACATCCTCTCACCGGTGTCATCGGTCCACCGGCGTCATCGATGGCATCCTCCCAGTGGCATCACCGGTGGTGCCCTCCCAGCGGGGCGCAGCCGGCCCGTCCCGAGGGGCGGGACCACCGGCCCACCCCTCGGGACGGCGCGTGCGTCACCGCGAGTTGTAGTTCGGTGCCTCGACGGTCATCTGGATGTCGTGCGGGTGGCTCTCCTTCAGGCCCGCGGCGGTGATGCGCACGAGCCGGGCGTCCCGTTGCAGGGCGGCGATCGTCGGCGAGCCGGTGTAGCCCATGGCCGCCCGCAGGCCGCCGACGAGCTGATGGGCCACCGCGGCCAGCGGCCCCCGGTACGGGACCTGCCCCTCGATGCCCTCCGGCACGAGCTTGTCGTCGGAGAGGACGTCGTCCTGGAAGTAGCGGTCCTTCGAGTAGGAGGTGGTGGTGCCCCGGCTGCGCATCGCGCCCAGTGACCCCATCCCGCGGTATGCCTTGTACTGCTTGCCGTTGATGAAGATCAGCTCGCCGGGGCTCTCGTCGACGCCGGCCAGCAGGCTGCCGAGCATCACCGTGTCCGCCCCGACCGCGATCGCCTTGGCGATGTCCCCGGAGTACTGCATCCCACCGTCGCCGATCACCGGGATGCCRTGCTCCCGGGCGACCAGCGCGCACTCGTAGATCGCGGTGATCTGTGGCGCGCCGACCCCGGCCACCATCCGCGTGGTGCAGATCGAGCCGGGCCCGACCCCCACCTTGATGGCGTCGGCGCCCGCCTCCACCAGCGCGCGGGCGCCGTCCGCGGTCACGACGTTGCCGGCGATGACGTCGAGGGGGCTGCCGTCGGCCCTGGTCGGCAGGTCGGCCTTGACGCGGCGCACCATGTCCAGCACCGCCCGGGAATGGCCGTGGGCGGTGTCGACGACCAGGAAGTCGACCGCCGCGCGCACCAGGGCCTGGGCGCGCTTGTAGGCGTCCTCCCCCACCCCGATGGCGGCGCCGACCACCAGCCGGCCGTCGGCGTCCTTGGTCGCCCGCGGGTACTGCTCGCGCTTGGTGAAGTCCTTGACGGTGATCAGACCGCGCAGGCGGTCCCGGTCGTCCACCAGGGGAAGTTTTTCGATCTTGTGTCGCCGCAGCAGAGCCAGTGCGTCGTCGGCCGACACACCCACCGGCGCCGTGACGAGCGGCATCGACGTCATCACGTCACGCACCGACCGGGAATGGTCCCGCTCGAACCGGATGTCACGGTTGGTCACGATGCCGACGAGCCGGCCGTCGGACTCGGTCACCGGAACGCCGGATATCCGGTAACGGGCCATCAGCTCGTTGGCCTCGTCAATGGTGGCGTCCGGGCCGCAGGTGATCGGAGAGGTGATCATTCCTGATTCGGAACGCTTCACCATGTCGACCTGCTGCGCCTGGTCGTCCACGGAAAGATTCCGGTGCAGCACCCCCACCCCGCCCTGGCGGGCCATCGCGATCGCCATCCGCGACTCGGTGACGGTGTCCATCGCCGAGGACAGCATCGGAATGGCAAGCCGGATATGGCGGGACAACCACGTGGACGTGTCCGCCTCCGACGGCACGATGTCCGATTCCGCCGGGAGCAGCAGTACGTCGTCGAAGGTCAGCCCCAGCGTGGCCAGCTTCGTTGGCAGCACCGACTCCGGATCAGACACGGCCGGCCGGACAATGGGACTGTTCATGACACCTTCCGTTCACGCTTTGTTGTTCGCCGTGCCGGCACCGCACCCACACGGCACTTCCCGACCGCGCCTTCCCAGGCCTTCCCGGCCGTTGCCGTTCCGCCTTCTCGGCCGCCGTTGCCTTCCCACCCAGCCGCCGTCCGCCCGGCCATAGCTCTCCCGGCCGTCATCTTCTCGGCCTGGCCTTCCCGGCCCTGGCGTGACAGCCCGCTCGGCCGCGGCGCCAACCGCTGTGGCCCGGCTCCGTAGCCCGGCTCCGTGGACCGACCCTGCCATGGCCGGCGCGTACCGACCGGCTCCCACCAGGCCACGCCCCAACCACCGGCGCCGACCCACAGCGCCGCGACCGGCGCGACCAGCGGGCCGCCCGGAGCGGCAGGCCATCAGTACGAGCTTCAAGCTCTACATGCTAGGCCAAAGAATACTCGATCATGACTTTTCACGTGTCCGAAGACGTCAGGAACGTGCGCCGGCCAAAGGCCGCACGGCCGCGGGCTGCCACACAGCGCACTGATCATTCTTCGGAACCGGCTCGCGATACGGCGTACCCGAAACGGTCCGTAGCCGCGGTAAAGAGGCGATACGGGCACACACCAGCGCCTGGAGTCGCCGATCGGGACCACTAAGGGGCCCAGTCCGGCGTAGCGTGGTCGGCGTGAGCAACGAGCCTCTCGACCCCTTCGCGGGCGACCCCGAGGATCCGACCGCAGAACTCGCCCGCCTGGACCCGGTCGAGGACAGCGATCTGCTGGAGCCTCTGTCGCCGCAGGAACGCGAGGAGGTGCTCGCCGAACTCGGCGATCTCGACGTTTTCCGGACCCTGCTGGAACCCCGCGGCTACCGCGGTCTCGTCGTCGACTGCGAAGGATGCGCGGAACCGCACTTCTTCAGCTGGGATCTTCTCACCGGCAATCTGCGCCATCTGCTCGACGAGGGCCGCACCCGGGTGCACGAACCCGCCTACGCCCCGGATCCCTCCTGCTACGTCAGTTGGGACTACGCGCGCGGCTACGCCGACGGTGTCTACGAGACGAGCGAGGCATCGGAAGCCGACTCCCGCTGACCGCCCCCGCCCCTTCTCCCCTGGCCTTCCCCCGACGCGCTTCTGCCCAGGCATGAGAACGCTCGCAACGATCTGAGCCCAACGATCTGCGCCTGTTGCTGCCGGAACAGCATCGGATCCGCATCCGTGCTCACGTCTGCCCGCCATGCCCGCCAGCAGCCGGCCCGCCCTCCAAAACCGCCGATCAGATGACGCGGCAGCGGCAGAACCAGTGGGCGTTCTGCTTCTTCACACCGGGGAAGCACTTCCTCACCCAGAGAACCACGTCGTTCGTCCCAGGGCCACTTCTTCATCCCAGGGAAGGAGTGAGGAGATCGAGCGCTTCGGGCAGGGACTGCGCGCAGCGGACCTGCGGCGCGACGATCGCCCCGCGCCAGCCGGGGCCCCCCACCACGATCGACGTTGGCGGCCGGGTCGTCGGTAAGTCGCGCCACACCTGAGCGTCCGCCGAGGCCCGGCGCTGGGACCAGAGGAACACCGCGGCCGGGCCGGTACGTACGACCGCGGTCCGCAGCGCGGCGGCCGGTACAGCGGCACCGAGGACACGGGCGGGTATCCCCCGTTCGGCCAGCCCGGCCGCGACCGCGTTGAGGGCAAGGCTGTGCCGCTCGTCCGGAGTGCACGCGAGCAGCACCGGACGGGCGTGGGCGTCCATGTCACGGTCTGCCACCCGGCGGAAAACCGTCGCGACGCACTCGCTGAGCAGATGCTCGACGTCGACCGCGTCACCGCGTAGCTCCCATCGTCGGCCGACGGCGGCGAGCACCGGGCACGCCAGGTCCTGCCAGGCCGCGACCACACCATCGGTCTCGACCGCCTGGGCCAGGATGCGGGTCACCGCGGACGAGTCGAGCGCCATGGCCGCGCGGGCGAGGCCGCGGGCTGCGATGCCGGCACCCGCCAGCGACAGCACCCGGCCGCCCGACCCTCTCGCCTCGGCCACGCCCGCCTCGGCCACGCGGTCGGACCCGACCAGGTCCGCCACCGGGCCGTCTGCCGCCGGRCCGGCAACATTTCCAGCTGGCCCAGCGATGACGGCGGGCGCGGAGACGTTCCCGGCGGTGCCACGGCCGTCGCCGGAGGAGATCGAGATCACGACCGGCCGGCCGGTACGCGGCTGACCGGCTTCCTGGACGTCAGGCCCGTCCGGCTGATCGGCGCCGGCTACGGAACGTGTCTCACTTTCGACCTGTCGCAGTGGCGCCGGCCACCGCGGTTCCGGCAGATCCTCGGGAAGCGCGCTCCTGGCCATGCGGGCCGCCTCCGCCGGCGCGATCCCGGCCTGGGTGAGACGGCACATGAACTCCAGCCGGGCCAGGTCGTGTGGGTCGTACCTGCGACGGGTACCGGAAACATGGTCGGCCGGACCGAGCCCGTACCGGCGGTTCCAGGTACGCAGGGTCGCGGGCGCGATACCCAGCCGTCGGGCAACCGCGGCGACGGTGTACCGCGGATTGTGCTCCGCCGGGTCCGGGGAGGGGGTCACAGCGCTCATGGTGGCTCTCGGCGACCGTACCCACAACTTGGCGACGAACCGGCTCCGAACGACTACGCGTCGAGTGATTCTCAATGTTGAACAACATATGGCGCGGTACTACGGTGTAGCTGCGGCGCCAGCCGCCCATGGTTGAGAGGGGGGCTCAGGCCGATGACCGACGTCCGACGACTTCCAGGCCCCGGTGCCGAGAAGTGGGAGTGGCAGCTTCACGGCGCCTGCCGTGGGGAGAGCACCGAGCTCTTCTTCCACCCGGAAGGAGAGCGAGGCCCGGCCCGCGCGGCCCGCGAGGCGGCCGCCAAGGCCGTCTGCGCGCGGTGTCCCGTGATCCAGGCATGCGCGGAGCACGCCCTGCAGGCTCGCGAGCCCTACGGGGTGTGGGGCGGGCTCAGCGAATCCGAGCGGGAGGCCATCCTGACCGGCCGAACACGGCGCGGAGCGGGGCGGCACAATCCGGCCCGCCCGGGGCTCGCCCCGGCGTGCTGAGCGTGCCGGGGCATCCGTGATCACAACTGGCACGGCCGGCGCGGCCACGATCACAATGATCGCCGGGCCGGGCCGGTGCCCGCGGCGTCCGCGCTCTCGTAGCGAGATGTACGGACAAGGCGACCCCACCGGGTGGACCACCCGCGATGTGTGACCGCGGCGCCGCGAGGACCCACGGCGAACGCGTCAGAGGCCCGGCAGGACGGTCAGTGTCGTCCTACCGGGCCTCTGACGCGTATTTCACGATGTTGTCTTCGCGGCGTCGCCTCCGGCGTTGCCGTCTGTCTCCGGCGTTCCGTACGCCGGAGACAGACGGTGCCGGGGCGTCCAGGCTCCTGGGAGAAGATCCCTGGAGCCTGGGGGGACAGGCCCCTTACCGACAGGTCTTTGCCTGTGGTTCCTTTGCCGGTGACTCCCTACCGGTAAGGGACCTGTATCGATCAGAGCTCGTACTGGCGGCTGCCCGTATCGCTCAGGCCGTGTGCCCAGCGGAGGCGGCATACGGCCGTGGGCGGTTCCGCACGGTCAGAACGCCGGTCCGTGCGAGTGCGAGTGCCCACCGTGGCTGTGGCCGTGGCCGGCCTCCGCCTCGGRCTTGGCCGGCTTCTCCGTGACCAGGCTCTCGGTCGTAATGAGCAGCGCGGCGATCGACGCGGCGTTCACCACGGCTGACCTGGTCACCTTCACCGGGTCGACCACGCCGTCCGCGATCAGGTTGGTGAACTCGCCGCGAGCGGCGTTGAAACCGCTGCCGACCGGCTGCTCCTTGACCTTGGAGACGATCACTGCACCTTCGTGACCGGCGTTGCGCGCGATCCAGGTCAGCGGGGCGTCGAGCGCGTCCCGGACGATGCGCACCCCGGCCAGTTCGTCCCCGGTGCGGCCCAGGCCGTCGGCGAGCGCCGCGGCCGCGTGCACCAGAGCCGACCCGCCACCGGCGACGATGCCCTCCTCCACTGCGGCGCGGGTAGCCGAGACAGCGTCCTCCAGACGGTGCTTCTTCTCCTTGAGCTCGACCTCGGTGGCYGCGCCGACCCTGATCACCGCGACCCCGCCGGCGAGCTTGGCGACCCGCTCCTGGAGCTTCTCGCGGTCCCAGTCCGAGTCGGTGGTCTCGATCTCGCTGTGGAGCTGGCGGACCCGGTCGGCAATGCTCGCCTCGTCACCGAAGCCGTCGATGATGGTCGTGCTGTCCTTGTCGACGACGATCCGACGAGCCCGGCCGAGGTCGTCCAGGCCGACGGAGTCGACCTTCAGGCCCACTTCGGAGGCGACGACCTGCCCGCCGGTGAGCACGGCGATGTCCTGCAGGATCGCCTTGCGCCGGTCGCCGAAACCGGGGGCCTTGACCGCGACGACCTGGAAGGTCTTGCGGATGGCGTTGACGACCAGGGTCGACAGCGCCTCACCCTCGACGTCCTCGGCGATGATCAGCAGCGGCTTGCGGGCCTCCACCACCTTCTCGAGCAGCGGCAGGATGTCGCTCAGCACGCTGATCTTGCCGGGATGCAGCAGCACGTAGGCGTCCTCGAGGACGGCCTCCATGCGGTCGGCGTCACTGACGAAGTACGGGGAGATGTAGCCCTTGTCGAACTGCAGCCCCTCGGTGAGCTCGAGCTCCAGGCCCAGGGTCTGGCTCTCCTCGACGGTGATCACACCGTCCTTGCCGATCCGGTCGATCGCCTCGGCGATCAGCTCGCCGACCTTCGTGTCCTGCGCCGAGATGGCGGCGACGTGGGCGATGACCTCTTTCGAGTCGACCTCGATGGCCTGCTCCAGCAGAGCCTTCGAGACGGCCTCGACAGCGGCCTCGATACCGATCTTGAGCGCCAGCGGCGGCGCCCCGGCCACCACCTGGCGCAGACCCCTGCGGACCAGCGCCTGCGCGAGGACGGTGGCGGTGGTGGTGCCGTCGCCGGCGACGTCGTTGGTCTTGGTGGCGACTTCCTTGGCGAGCTGCGCACCCAGGTTCTCGTTGGGGTCGGTCAGCTCGACCTCACGCGCGATCGTCACCCCGTCATTGGTGATCGTCGGCGCGCCGTAGGACTTGTCGATGACGACGTTGCGGCCACGCGGGCCGATCGTCACCTTCACAGCGTCCGCGAGGGCGTCCACACCATGTTCAAGGGCATGGCGGGCGTCCTCGCCGAACGACAAGATCTTGGGCATTTAGGTGGTCCTCCCGAACCGGCTCAGGGCGTGCCCTGGAATCCCTTCGGGCCCCCGGGCACGCGCGGAAAGCCGTGATCGTGCACCCTGGTGGCCCTGGGCCGGGTCCGGTGGATCGTCAGATCGCGCGAATCGGCGCCTGGACGACAGCCGTCCGCATCGACCGATGCCCACCGGGCACGGCCCGATGGCGAGCGGGCGTGTTTCGCCGATCCGGACGAACAGCTGCATACGGATGCATGTGGACGAGTACGGACGGGTGGAGCTGTGCATATCGTCCGAATATCGCCCGGGTGCCGTCCGGGCTGGCGAAACACGCCCTTGAGGATCCTTGCCGGATACCTACTTCTCGATGATCGCCAGAACGTCGCGAGCGGAGAGAACCAGGTACTCCTCGCCGGCGTACTTGACCTCGGTGCCGCCATACTTGCTGTACAGCACGACATCACCGACCTTGACGTCGAGCGGGACCCGCTTGCCATCCTCGAAACGGCCTGGGCCCACCGCGAGGACAGTGCCCTCCTGCGGCTTCTCCTTGGCCGTGTCCGGGATCACAATGCCCGACGCGGTGGTCTGCTCGGCATCGGACGGCTGTACGACAATGYGATCTTCGAGCGGCTTGATCGCAACCTTGGTGGCGGTCGTCACGATCGACCTCCCCCTTCCTGCGCTGGATGAGAGAGCGACCCTGGCGGCCTGCCGTCGCGGGTGAACAGGCGCCTGTCGTCGCTGGCACTCTCACGTGCCGAGTGCCAACTTAGCACCCGCCCCGCCCACGTCAACCAACACGGTCAGAACTGTCAAGAGCGGCCCGCGCGACGGCGGGGCAGCGGCGGGGCAGCGGTCCCGCCAACCTGGCCGGGGTTCCGTCAGCCTGGTCGRTCGACGTCCGGGCGGGCGACGTCCGGATGCTCACGGAACCAGGAGACCGTGCTGTCGAGCCCGCTGCGCAGGTCGACGGCGGGCTCCCAGCCCAGGATCCTCCGGGCCAGGGAGATGTCGGGCTGACGGACCGTCGGATCGTCCTCGGGACGAGGAACGAACGTGACGGGAGACTCGCTCTTGGCCACCTCGCGGACCAGCTCCGCGAGCTCAAGAATGGACAGCTCGTGCGGATTACCGATGTTCATCGGGCCGGGATGACCGGAAAACGTCATCCGCACGATTCCCTCCACCAGGTCGTCGACATATATGATCGACCGGGTCTGACTTCCGTCACCGGCAACGGTGATGGGTTCACCGCGCAGTGCCTGGGTCGCGAAGGTGGGAATCGCCCGGCCGTCGTTGGGGCGCATCCGCGGCCCATGGGTATTGAAGATCCGGACGATTCCGGCGTCCACGCCGTGACTGCGCCGGTAGGCCATGGTGAGCGCCTCGCCGAACCTTTTCGCCTMGTCGTACACGCCCCGCGGCCCCACCGGGTTGACATGGCCCCAGTAGCCCTCCGGCTGCGGATGGATCTGCGGATCCCCGTAGACCTCCGAGGTGGACGCCAGCACGAACCGCGCCCGTTTCTCCTTGGCGAGACCGAGAGCGTGCAGGGTGCCGATCGAACCGACCTTCAGGGTGTGAATCGGTAGATTCAGGTAGTCGATGGGGCTCGCCGGTGACGCGAAATGCAGCACATAGTCGACCGGACCAGCAATATGAACATAATCAGTCACATCACAGCGGACGAGCCGGAAGTGCTCGTGCCCGGTCAGATGCGCGACATTCGCCGGGGTCCCGGTGATGAAGTTGTCCAGGCAGACGACCGCATGACCCTCGTCGAGCAGCCGTTCGCACAGGTGCGACCCCAGAAAGCCGGCACCGCCGGTGACAACGCTTCTTTTCATCGGTCTCCCCACCGGTCACTGATATCCGGTCCGGGCGACGATACGCGCTCAAAGTCCCATGCCTGTCCCGAACGCGCGAGCAGCCCCGGTGGAATGTTCGCGACAACGGACGCGTGATCACGCCGCGTCGCGCCGCCGGCCTCCACCGGAGCAGCCGAGGGCCCGGTCCCGAACGGGTGGAAAAGGACCACCACGACGTCGCTGTTGTCGCCGACCCCCCGGTAGATCTCCGCCGCGGTGCCCGCCAGGGCCTGACCGAGCCAGCCCACCAGCTCGTCCACCCGCCCTGGCGCCGCCCGCGCCTCCCACATACGCGTCACACCAGCCACAGCATCCATCTTCGATCAGAGCGGCGTGTGACCGAAAACACCAACCAGGCAACCGTCCGCCATCATGCTCTGTCCGCGCTCTGTCCGCGCCAATCCGCRACCCTGGCAGGCGTCCGTGTCTCCCCTCTCCCGCGGGCAACGGTCACGTCACGCGGGAAGCGGCCCCGGTCAGAGCGGGAGGGTCGAGGAGGCGGGGATGTCCAGGGGGGACGGGGGCACACCGGCCTCGACCTGGAGGGAGMCGAGGGCCGCAACCATCGCGCCGTTGTCGGTGCACAGCCCGGGCCGGGGTACCCGCAGCGTGATGCCGGCGGCCTCGCAGCGGGCCTCCGCCAGGGCCCGCAGCCGGCTGTTCGCCGCCACCCCACCGCCGATCACCAGCGTGTCCACGCCGTGGGCCCGGCAGGCCGCGACCGACTTCGCGGTCAGCACGTCCACGACCGCCTCCTGGAAGGACGCGGCGACGTCGGCGACGGGCACCGGCTCACCAGCCCGCCCCCGCGCCTCCACCCACCGGGCCACCGCCGTCTTCAGCCCGCTGAAGGAGAAGTCGAAGGTGCCGTCGGCCGCCTTGGCACGCGGGAAGGGGATCGTCGGGCTGCCGTCGCGGGCCGCCCGGTCGATGGGCGGGCCACCCGGGAACGGCATGCCCAGCAGCCGGGCGACCTTGTCGTACGCCTCACCGGCGGCGTCGTCGACGGTCGCTCCGAGCGGGCTCACCTCGCCGCGGGCGAGATCCGGGACGAGCAGCAGCGACGAGTGCCCGCCGGAGACCAGCAGCGCGATCGACGGCCCGGGCAGCGGCCCGTGCTCAAGGGTGTCGACCGCCACGTGCGCGGCCAGATGATGGACGCCGTGGAGCGGGACGCCGAGTGCGAGCGCGTACGCCTTGGCCGCCGCCACCCCGACCAGCAGCGCACCGGCGAGGCCAGGACCGGCGGTGACCGCGACCGCGTCCACGTCGCGGTGGCGCAGCCCCGCCTGGGACAGTGCCCGGTCCACCGTGGGCACCATCGCCTCGAGATGCGCGCGGGCGGCGATCTCGGGGATGACCCCGCCGTAACGGGCGTGCTCGTCAACGGAGGAGGCGAGCGTGTCCGCGAGCAGCACCCCGCCGCGGACCAGGCCCACCCCGGTCTCGTCGCAGGAGGTCTCGATCCCCAGCACCAGCGGCGCGTCCCCGGCGCGGCGCCCGCTCACCTCGACACCGCCGTGGTCGCCGTCCCTGTTCCCAGCGCCGTTCCCAGCGCCACCGCCGCTGTCGCTTCCGACATCGCCATCACCTCGACACCGCCTGCTCGGCCGCGTCCAGCATCCTGCCGTAGTCACCGGTGTGTATTCGGTCGGCCGACATCACGTAGGCGTCGGCCCCGGACGGCTGGTAGTAGCCCCTGCGTACCCCGAGCTCGACGAACCCCAGCCGCCGGTACAGGGACTGGGCCACGGCGTTGTCGGTGCGTACCTCCAGCTCGCAGCGGCGGGCGCCCCGGGTGCGGGCGTGGCGCAGCAGCGCGACCAGCAGCCGGGTGGCGACACCGCGGCCACGGGCGTCCGCGGCGACCCCGAGGGTCTGTACGTAGGACTCGTCGTCATGTACCGCGAGCCCTCCATAACCGATGATCTGGTCGTCGCGGACGGCGGTCAGATAGTGCCGCGCCGCGCCCTGGGCCAGCTCGGACCAGAACAGCTCGGGCGTCCACGCGTCCTCGGCGAAGATCTCCCGTTCCAGGACGACGATGTCGCCAAGATGCCACCAGCGCAGTGGCTCGAACACGACCTGGCCGACCTGACCGCGCCGAACAGCGTCCGCGGCGGGAGCGGCGCCGTTCCCGGGGACGGAGACATCCCCAGGAACGCTGTCTGCGTCCCGGGGGGCGGAGACATCCCCAGGAACGCCGTCTCCGTCCCGGGGGACGGCCACGTCTCGCGGGCTTCTCACGTCCAGACGAACATCGTCGGTGATGGGAACGTTGTTCCCGGTCTGCTGAAGGTTGTCCGTGTCATCCGGCGGAATGGGGGAATTCACGATCGCTCTCCGGGTGGGGCCCAGGTGAGGGCACGCCGATGATCGGACAGCCGGTGCGTCAGGACCGCCGTACACGCTCGATGACCCTTCATGTCACATGACCACCGCGCACGGCCGCTCCTCATCCGGGCGTTCGGATGCCTCGCCCGGGCACTCATACGGCGACCGTCTTTGGCGGGTGTGGCTCGGCCGCGTCCGGCCGGCGCAGGTACAGCGGGACCAGCGGTGCTGGCGGCCGGCGGGCGAGAACGTCGGCGGCGGCCAACCGGGCGAGAACGACCGGCGAGGGGTAGCCGGGATCGGCTGTTCGCGGCGGCCCGGAAGTCTGGCCCGGGCCCGCGCCGCTCCGCGTTCCGGAGCCTGTACCAGCGCGTGTATCCGGGCCCGCGCCGGTCCGTGCGCCCGTTGCGGAGGCCGGCCACGGATGCGGGCCGGGGCCTGCAAGGTCGGCGAACACGTCCGGGTACAGCGCCGCTCCCGGGCCGACCAGCCGGCTGACGGACATCTCGCGCAGCGCGTCGACGACGGCCCGCGGCCGGTCCACGAAGGGCCCGGCGACGCGCGCGCCGTCCGCGTAGACCGCCCAGTAGACCTCACGGCGTCGCGCGTCGGTCGCCACGGCCACCCGGCCCGTGAGGCCGGCGCCGACACCGTCGAGCGAACAGATGCCATAGGCGGGCTTACCGAGAGCGTCCGCGAATGCTCCCGCGGTCACCACCCCCACCCGCAGGCTCGTGAACGGGCCGGGCCCGAGGCCCACCACCACGCCGTCGAGATCGGCGGGACGTACCGCAGCCTCGTCGAGAACCTCCCGGACCAGCGGTACGAGCAGTTCGGCATGCCGTCGCGGATCGACGACCTGGCGCGCCGCCCGGCCCGTCACGACGACGGCCTGCCCTCCCACGACCGCCCCCGCCTCGGACCCGTTGGCCGCGGTCGCCGCGGGCTGTCCGGCCGTGGCCGGCGTGGCTGCCGCGTCCGACAAGCCGGGCGGGTACCCGTGAGCTACGTCGACGAGCGCGACGGAGCAGGCGGGTGTCGCCGTGTCAAGAGCGATGAGCAGCACGTCCGCCAGCCTAGCTGGTCACCAACCGCGAAATCACTCCATGATCCATCATGGACGGCTCGGCTCCGGCCGGTGCGGCGAGGCCGGCAGAGCCGACGAAGTCGGCGGAACCGGCGGGCTCACCGCCGTCCCGCCGACGATGGCAACGGCACCAACAACGACAGGCGCCGCGGCCAGTCCCCGCCGCTGCCGGCCATGCGGATCACGCGCTGTCCCCCGGCATCGGGCACCCCACCCGCATCAGCGGCGCCGGCGGCCTCCGCGCTGGCCGGGGCACCCACGCTGTCACCGGCGTCCGCGCTGATGGAGGCGTCACTGACGGAGGTGTCCGTGGCGGTGGGAGGCGCCGGTGCCGCGTCCTCGGGACGGGCGATCTCCACCCGTAGATGTGTGCCGGCCAGCCCCTCCACCAGGCCCGAGCCCCATTCGACCACGGTCACGGACCGTTCGACGTCGGCATCGAGATCGATGTCCTCGACCTCGGCGAGCCCGCCCAGGCGGTAGGCGTCCACATGCACCAGGGGCACCCGGCCGCCCCGGTGCACCCGGGCGATCACGAAGGTTGGGGAGGTGACCGCCCCGGCAACGCCCAGGCCTGCGGCAACACCTTGGACGAACACGGTCTTGCCGGCGCCGAGCGGCCCGGCGAGGATCACGAGGTCGCCCGCGCGCAGCACGGCGGCCAGCCGCCTGCCGACCTCGCGGGTGTCATCGGCGTCCTCGGCCTCGACCACCAGCCCGCCGCCCCCGGCCCTGGCCACAACAACGCCGGCGCGCGGGGAGGCACGAGGGGGTAGGGGTGTATCCGGGCCACTCACAACATCCACCTCACGAGATCACGCTCACACCTGTCGCACGCATGCCGTCACATCCAGGCCATCATGTTCAGGCCGTCATGTTCGCGCCCCCGGGCCACAACTTCGCCCCCACGGACGCTGGTGGGCGATACCTGCCGTCCGTGTCCCGTCCGGCTCCGTTCACACCAGAGGCTGTCGCACCGGTGGTGTCCCCGCCGCGGCGGGTCCGTGTCCCGTCCCGCTCACGCCCCATGACGCACAGGCGTCGACATCAAGGGCTGGTCAGGGCCGCCCGGACGGCGTCGCCGCTGTCGTACCCACGGGCGTTCGCCGCGGAGTACTCATGCGCGGATGTCGTCTGTCCCGTGGTCCCGGGGAGCGGGCACGATCGGGTTGTCCGGGTGCGGCCGACGTACCCTCGCCCGCTGGATGAGGGTACGCAGCGCCGCGTTGACCTCGTCCGGGCGCTCCAGGAGGACGCTGTGGCCGGCGTTGGGCACGACCACCAGGTCCGCCTCGGGGAGCGCCGCGGCGAGCGTGCGGCTGTGTTCCAGCGGGGTCATCACGTCGGCGTCACCGACGAGGATCAGTGTCGGCGTCGTCACCAGCACCGCCGCGGCAAGCAGCTTGTCGTGAGAGACCAGCGCGGGTAAGAAGGCCGCGACCACGTGCAGCGGCGTGGCGGTCACCATCTTCTCCAGGAGCGACACCACGGCCGGTTCCACCTCGCTCGAGCCGAAGCCGACCCGGCGGGTGATGACCCAGGCCAGGTCACCGCTGTGGCGGCGGCCCCGTTCCAGCAGCGACGGGGCGTAGCGCATGCCGATCGCGAGGCCGGGCAGGCAGGCGCGCAGCGCCAGCGTGGCCGTCGCGGGCAGACCGAAGGTGACCGTCGCCAGGCTACCGGCGCTGGTCGACACGAGGGCAACCCCGACGATCCGGTCCTCGAACAGTTCCGGGTGGGCGTCGGCCAACGCGAGGATCGTCATCCCGCCCATCGAGTGCCCGACGAGCACCACCGGGCCGGTCGGCACCACCTCGCCGAGCACCCGGTACAGATCGTCACCAAGCTGGTCGATCGTGCATCCCGCGAGCTCCGAGGGGCCCGAGGCACCGTGCGCCCGCTGGTCGTAGAACACCAGCCGACCGCAGTCGGCTAAGTCCCGGCGTTGGAACGTCCAGCAGTCGAGGCTGACACAGAAGCCGTGCACGAACACGATGGTGAGCGGCGCGTCGGCGTCGCCGACGATCTCCACGTGTAACGGCACCCCGTCAGAGGTGATCACCGTGGTCGGCCGTCCGCCGACCGGGTCGACCGGCTCCTCCTCGGCCGCGCCGGCCCGCTCGGCACGGATACGCGCCAGCCGCCGTTCCGCCGCCGTGCCTATGACGGCCGCCGTGACCAGGCCCGTGACCCCCGCCGCCCGGGCCGCCCGCGTCCAGGTGATGGCACGGCTCGCCCGGACGACACCGCCGCCGATACCGAGGAGCCGACCGGCCACCGTGGCCCGTGCGGCGCCGCCCGCACCGCCCGCTTTCACACCGTCTGTTTCCAGGGACGCCCTCATGACGGGAGCCATCCTGGCGCTGACGGGCCGGCACCGGGAAGGCCTGGACCGGACGAACCAGCGCCGGACGAACCACTGCCGGACAGACCGGCATCAGACGGGCCGACAGCGGCCGGCGCGCTGCTGGCCACCCCGGGAGCGCGCCGGGCGGCACCCGGCCCGCCTGTGGCCTGCCGGCCGGTACCCCGCAGCCCGTCGGAGGCGTTCAGATGGACGCGGGGCACCCGGACACCGACCCTGGTGACGATCTCGTAGTTGATCGTGCCGAGGGCGTCCGCCCAGTCCTGTGCGGTGGGTTCGCYGTGCTCCCCCGGCCCGAACAGGATCACCTGGTCGCCGGCCTGGACCGGATCATCGCCGACGTCGACCACGAACTGGTCCATGCAGACGGTTCCGGCTATCCGCCGGCGTCGGCCCGCGAGCAGCACCTCGGCGGTGTTGCCGGCCGCCCGCGGGACGCCGTCGGCGTACCCGAGCGGTACCAGTCCAAGGGTCGACGCCACGGCGGTGGTGTACCGGTGGGCGTAGGACACGCCGCTGCCCGCCGGTACCCGTTTGGCCAGCGCGAGCCGGGCGGTCAACGTCATGGCCGGACGCAGGCCCAGGGCCGCGGGCGAACCGACCTGCGGCCCTGGTGACAGCCCGTACACGGATATTCCCGGACGGACCATGTCGAAATGGGCGTCCGGGCTGACCAGCGTCGCCGCCGAATTGGCCAGATGACGCACCTGCGGACGCAGACCGGTCTTCTCGGCGATGGTGACCGCGTCGGCGAAACGCCCGATCTGGCCGCGGACGGTCGGATGGCCGGGCGAGTCGGCGAAGGCCAGATGGCTCCACACTCCAGTCACCTCGATCAGGTCCTCGGCGGCCAGCGCCGCCGCCGCGTCGCACAGAGATGGCCAGTCCGCCTCGGTGGCGCCGCCTCGACCCAGGCCGGTGTCGGCCTTGAGGTGGACGCGGGCTCGCCGGCCGGTGTGTCGGGCAGCCGCGGCGATCTCCGCCAGCATCCAGGGAGCCGACGCGGAGAGATCGATGTCGGCGGCGAGCGCGTCGGCGAGCGGTTCTCCCGGGGCGGTGAGCCAGGCGAAGACCGGGACGGTGAAACCGGCGGCACGCAACGCGAGCCCCTCTTCGATGACGGCGACCCCGAGCCAACTCGCGCCCGCCTCCACAGCGGCGCGTGCGCACGCGGACATCCCGTGCCCGTAGCCGTCGCTTTTCACCACCGCCATGGTCGCGGCGTTCCCGGCGCGGGCGACCAGGGTCGCCACCGACGCACGGACCGCGTCCAGGTCCACGATGGCGCAGGCGCGCAAACCTTCACTCTGCGTTGTCATCCGGAGCCTTCCTGACCTGTTCGGCCAGTTGTGTCGACCCGTGTCGGGATGTCGTGGCGCGCCGCGCTTCGACGGTAACAAGATCGTCGGGGTCGCCGGTGTCCGAGCGGGAGACCCTGAGATCATTTCACCTCACCTCACCTCGTCACGGCCGGCGGACCGTGGCGTGCTGCGACGGYCGGGCCCGGCCGGGATATCAGCGCCGGGATGTCGATGACAGCACAGCCGACGGTGCCCTGCCGAGGCCGCCGGCCGGGGCTGTGGACAACAGCCGGTTGTCCACAGGTGCGCCGCGGGGCTGGCGCACCAGGGACACGGAGCGCACCGTCGGGGTATCGCCCTGGGCTGCTCACCCCGGCGACAACAGACAGCACGATCACGCTTTTCCGCGTCCGGGATCCCCGCGGCCGCAGGCTGCCTCCCGGTGCTCCGGCGGCCGGTCCGTCACGCCGCGGAAGCCAGGCCACGAGGCCCGGGCAACCGGAAGCCGCTGATCACTAACAGGAGGACTCGTGCGACAGACAGGACGACGGACGCAAGGAGCCACGACTGTCGATGTCGACCCCCGGCCGTCACCGCGTCCGGCGCTGCCGCAGCAGCGCGGGCAGGTCGGACGCCGCCAGCGGACGGCCCGCGCGCGAGGCCGCTCGGCCGTGCAGGTGAGCGCCCACGCTGCCAGCGTCCAGCGCATCGAGGCCACCGGCGAGCAACGAGCCGCACAGGCCGGTCAGGACGTCCCCGCTGCCGGCCGTGGCAAGCCATGGCGTGCCCGTGGTGTTCACCCGTGCCAGCCCGTCCCGGTCGACGATCAGGGTGCGATTGCCCTTCAGCAGAACGGTCACGCCGAGTTCGGCAGCGCAGCGGCGCACCACCGCGAGCCGGTCCGCGGCCAGTTCGCCCACGGTCGTCTCCGTGTCCCAGCCGAGTGCCGCCACGAGCCGGACGAACTCGCCTTCGTGCGGTGTGAGCAGGGTCGGCGCGGCGCGCTCCCGCAGCGCGCGAGCGTATCCGGCATCCTGGGCCAGCACGCCCAGAGCGCCGGCGTCGAGCAGCAGGGGAACGTCGGCGGTCAGCAGGGCGGCCACGATCCGGGCGGTGTGCCCGTCCGCGGGCAGCYCCGAACCAACGGCCCACGCCTGTACCCGCCCGGCCGCGAGGACGGCGTCGGCGTCACCAGGGTCGATCTCGGTGACGACCGCTTCGGGATGTGYCCGGCGTACGTGGTCGGCGGCCACCCGGGTGCTGACCACCCGCAGGTAGCCCGCGGCCGCGCGCAGCGCCCCGCCGGTGGCGAGCACGGCCGCACCCGGGTAGCTGTTACTGCCCGCGACCAGGCCCAGCACCCCGCGGGTGTACTTGGAGTCCGTCGACACGGGGACGGGCAGGAGGAGGTCCGCGTCGGCGTCGTCCAGCGCGACAAGATCCGCGGCCGGGAGGGTGAGACCAATGTCGACCAGCTCCACCTCGCCCGCGTGCTCCGCCCCGGCCCCGACCAGCAGGCCACGCTTGTAGGTGCCGAAGGTCACCGTGCTGCTCGCGCGGACCGCCGGGCCGACCACCGCCCCGGTGTCGCTGTCCACCCCGCTCGGGACGTCCACGGCGACGGTCCGTTCCCGGGGGGCGCGTACCGCCAGCCGGGCGTACTCCGGCCGCAGACCGCCCTTGCCACCGATACCGAGCAGACCGTCAAGGACGAGGTCGGCCATGGCGAGCAGCCGTGCGGCCGTGTCGTCACCGGCCAGTGTCCCAGGCCCCGGCGGCTGCCCGTCAGCCGGCTCGGGGCCGGACACCGTGTGCAGGCGGCCACCCGCGGCGAGCAGTGCCGCCGTCCCGGCGGGATGCGTCCGGCCCGGGGCGAGCGCGTCCACCCGGGCGCCCCGGGCAGCCAGCCGCGCGCCCGCCCACAGCGCGTCGCCGCCGTTGTCGCCGCCACCGGCCAGCACGACGACCCGGGCGCCGTACACCCGCCCGAGCCGGCGGGCCGCGTGGGACAGCAGCCCGTGCACGGCCCGCTGCATCAGCAGGCCCGGGGGCAGGCTGGCGAGCAGCCGCGCCTCGGCCTGACGGACCTGAGCGACGGTGTGCGCAGACCTCATGCCGCCATGCTCTCGTCTTTCCCGGCGGGCCGTCCCGCCCGTCCCGTCGATGCCCACGGACAACCGGCCGGTACCCACGCGGAGACGATGGTCCTCGGCAGACGGCCAGTGGCCGCGTCCCAGCGCCTGTGGTCAGCTTTCCGCGGCAACGGGCGCCACGGCCGTGCGCCCGAGCCTGCCAGGCACGGGCACGGCGGCGGCTCGTGCGACGGCCGGTCACCGGTCGCGGCTGTGGCGCGAGCGTACGGCCGTCGCGGGATCACGTCGTCCGTGCGCCGCGACCGTGGACCGGGCCGCGCACCAGGGCCGTGAGCTGTGGCCGACCGCCAGGGCCGCGTACCCGCAGACGGCATGTCTCGTAGAATTACCCGATGATCGTCAACCAGTCGGGGCCAAACGGACATGACGACATCGCCATCACACCGTTGCATGCAGTCTTCGACGAGGACGAGTGCGCGCGCCTTGCGGGCCTGGGCGAGTTCACCCGCGGCGTCGCCCTCGCGTTGCAGGGACGGGTCGGCGACCTGAGAATCCGGCCGAGCAGCGCGTCCGGCACCGTGGACGGCGACCAGCTCACCCACACCCAGCTCTCGGTGATCGACGGAACACCGGGCTCGACCTGCACCTGTCCGACCGGCGCCGTCGAACAGTTCTGCGCGCATGCCGTCGCGCTGGCGCTGGTGGCCACGGGCGCCATCGACCCCGACGAGGACAGCGACGACGTCGACCACGGCGACGACGGCTTCTACGACGCCGACGGCCAGCCCATCGACCTGCGTGACTTCCTCGAGAGCCTGGACGGGCCGGCACTGGTCGACCTGGTGGTCGACCTTGCCGCCGTCAACGACGTCCTGGCCATGGATCTACGCGAGGCCGCGGCACGCTGGCGGCGTCCGCATCCGATCGGATGAGCCCCGGTCCCGACCCGGCCTGAACCGAGCCCAGCARCCACGGCTGTAGTGCGTCCATCGACGTCCACCGACAGAGACATCCACGCGGGAGGCCTACCAGACGACCAGAAGGGATGTTTCCTCCCGACAGCTCACCGCCGCCGGTGGCGGCCTGTCGCCGCGGACGCGGGGTCACGGCGCCCGCGGCGACGGTCGACAGTCCCGTCGGATACGGGACCTGGACCGCCAGGGCGGGGCGTGCGCGAACGGGCGGACGATCCAGCCGTACGATCCCGATGATCATCGGCTGGCCGGACCACCCGTGGACACGCCCGTGGCACGGACGGCGACAGCGGCCGGTGGTCAGCCGTGGGCCACGCGCCCACGGCTGACCACGGTCGGCGGGCCAGCAGCGGCGCGATCACGTTCTTCCCGCGCCCGGCGAGCCCGTCGGATCGGCTTTACCGGCCGGGCGGGCTCGGGAACCAGTCCAGTCATCCGCGGGAATCCGCGGGAGCTGGGCCGCCCGAATCGCTCGCGGGGGCCGGTGCATCTGATTCTGTTCCGGTTCTGTTCCCCTTACGGCCCTCGGGCGGCGCTCCTCATGCCCGGGAGCCGACCGGCCCGCCCGTGAGCCTGGAGAAAGTTTCTTAGCCGGCATTGACTCAGGTCAACAGAAGAACGCCAGTCAGCCGGATTTGTCGCCGACTTCACTCCAAAAACAAAATATCCGACAACTTGTCGTGCCGCTCCCGACGATCCCTTGATGAATCCTCAACAGGACCCCATAGATCAGCGGAGCGGATCCGTGGAACAGATCCGTGGAACAGATCGGTGGCGAGGCCTCGGCGCAGCGACCCCGACGCAGCGAGCCCAACGGAGATATACCGTTCACCACCTGGATGAACCAGGGCCGGCACATCCGCCCCACCACCGCATCCGCCCACCATCGGGCGACAGGCCCGGCCGGTACGAACAAAGCCCGGTCAGCGCGGATACGCGACGAGTTGGGAACGGAAGCTGGGACAGACGGTCCCGTCCTCGTCGGCACCGGCCCCAGCCGTCCTGTGCCGGATCCGGTCGGCACCGGCCTCGCGACGACCCGCCCGCGGTGGCTACTCGACGGTGACGGACTTGGCGAGATTTCGCGGCTGGTCGACATCGAGGCCGCGGGCGAGAGCCAGCTCGCAGGCGAAGACCTGCAACGGCAGCGTCGTCACCAGCGGGGCGAACAAGGTCGGCGTCGCCGGCACCCGGATCAGATGTTCGGCGTAGGGCTCCACAACGGTGTCGCCCTCCTCCGCGATGACGATGGTCCGCGCACCGCGGGCCCGAACCTCCTGGATGTTGGAAACAATCTTGCTGTGCAGGTGCGAACGCCCCCGCGGAGACGGCACCACGACGACGACCGGCAGCCCCTCCTCGACGAGCGCGATCGGGCCGTGTTTGAGCTCCCCGGCCGGGAAGCCCTCGGCGTGCATGTAGGCGAGCTCCTTGAGCTTGAGAGCGCCCTCCAGAGCGACCGGATAGCCGACGTGCCGGCCGAGGAAGARCACGGCCCTGGCGTCGGCGAGGGTGCGGGCAAGCGCCCGCATCGGTTCGATCGTGGCCAGGGTCTGGCGCACCAGGGCGGGCATGGCCTGCAGCTTCTCGACGTACCGGGCGACCTCGTCGCCGTAGAGCACCCCCCGGACCTGCGCCAGGTACAGCCCGACCAGCAGGCACGCGGCCACCTGGCCGAGGAAGGTCTTCGTCGAGGYCACCCCGACCTCGGGGCCGCAGCGGGTGTACAGGACGGCGTCGGACTCCCGCGGGATCGTCGACCCGTTCGTGTTGCAGATCGCCAGCACCCGGGCCTTCTGCTCCCGGGCGTGCTTGACCGCCATCAGGGTGTCGAGCGTCTCACCGCTCTGGCTGATGGCCACGACGAGCGTGGAACGGTCCAGGACCGGGTCGCGGTAGCGGAACTCCGAGGCCATCTCCACCTCGCAGGGCAGCCGCGTCCAGTGTTCGATGGCGTATTTGGCGATGAGTCCGGCGTGGTAGGCCGTGCCGCAGGCGACGATGAACACCTTGTCCACGTCACGGAAGTCCTGGGCGGACAGGCGTTCCTCGTCGAGGACGATCTCGGCGTCGTTGGAGAGACGTCCGCGCAGGGTGTCGGCGAGGGCGGTCGGCTGCTCGCTGATCTCCTTGAGCATGAAGTAGGGGTGGCCGCCCTTCTCCGCGGCGCTGGCGTCCCAGTCGACGTGGTACGGACGGCCCTCGACCGGGTTGCCGGCGAAGTCGGTGATGGTCACGCCGTCGCGGCGGGCCTCGACGATCTGGTCCTGGCCGATCTCCACGGCGCTGCGGGTGTGCGCGATGAAGGCCGCGACGTCACTGGCCAGGAAGGTCTCGTCGGCGCCGACGCCGACCACGAGCGGGCTGTTGCGCCGCGCCCMGACCACCACGTCGGGATGGTCCCGGTGCACCACGACCAGCGTGAAGGCGCCTTCCAGACGGCGGCACACCCGGCGGAAGGCCTCGGTCAGCCGGCTCGCCCCGGCCGTCTCGGCTCCCTCAGCAGTCCTGGCAGCCCCAGCCGCGCCAGCCCCAGCGGTCCCGTCCGGAGCGCTCACCGCGGCGAGTTCGTCCTCCAGCAGGTGCGCGACGATCTCGGTGTCGGTCTCGCTGGCGAGTTCGTGCCCGTCGCGCTCGAGGCCGGCCCGCAGGCTCGCGAAATTCTCGATGATCCCATTGTGGATCACGGCGATGGCGCCGGTGCAGTCGGTGTGCGGATGCGCGTTGGTGTCCGTCGGCCCGCCGTGCGTCGCCCAGCGGGTATGACCGATACCGACGGTTCCCCGCGGGCTRGTCTCCGATTCGGCCAGCGCCTTTTCCAGGTTGGCCAGTTTGCCCGCTCTGCGCAGAGTACGCAGCCCGCCGTCGACGACCACGGCCACGCCCGCCGAGTCGTAGCCCCGGTATTCCAACCGGCGAAGCCCGGCCAGAGCCACCTCGAGCGCGGGCTGTCCCCCGATGTACCCGATGATCCCACACATGCGGTCAGCGTACGCAATCAGCGGCCCGGGCCCACCGGAGAGGACTCATTACGTGCCTTTGCGTTCGCTGACGGTAATAGCCGCGTTCGCCGCTGGTAATAGCGCTTCGGACGCGCGAGCCCGTGGGCACCGCGGTGGGCGCCTCAACCAGGACTCCCCTCAACCAGGACTCCTCAGCCCAGGGCGTCGCGGACGACCGCGGCCAGGCGGGTGGCGACCGCCTGGGCCTGCTCCCCGGTCGGCGCCTCCACCATGACCCGGACCAGCGGTTCCGTGCCGGACGGACGCAGCAGGACCCGGCCGTCGTCCCCGAGTTCGGCCTCGGCCGCGGCGACCGCGGCGGCAAGCTCCGGCGACGTGGACACCTTCGACCGGTCCACACCCGAGACGTTGACGAGCACCTGCGGCAGCCTCGTCATGACCTTGGCGAGCTCCGCGAGCGGACGCTGCGTCTCGGCCATCCGGCCGAGCACCTGCAGGGCGGTCAGCAGCCCGTCCCCGGTCGTCGCATGCTGGAGGAAGAGGACGTGCCCGCTCTGTTCCCCGCCGAGGGCAAGCCCTCGTTCGCGCATGGCCTCCAGGACGTAGCGGTCGCCGACCGGGGTCGCGACCACGTTGATCCCGGCGTCCCGCATCGCGTGGTGGAAGCCCAGGTTCGACATCACCGTCACCACGACCGTGTCGTCGGTGARCTCGCCATGCTCGCGCAGCCCCAGAGCGGACAGGGCGAGGATCTGGTCGCCGTCGACGATCTCGCCGTTGGCGTCCACGGCCAGGCACCGGTCAGCGTCGCCGTCGTGCGCGAYACCGACGTCGGCGCCGTGTTCGAGCACCGCCGCCTGGAGGGCCTGAAGATGGGTGGCGCCGCAACCGTCGTTGATCCGGGTGCCGTCGCCGTCCGCGTGCAGGGCGATCACGTCGGCCCCGGCGTCCCGCAGCACGCGCGGCGCCAGCATGTACGCGGCTCCCTGCGCGCAGTCGACCACGACTCGCAGGCCGGTCAGCGCGGCGGGAACGGTCGCCAGCAGGAACCGTGCGTACCCTTCGACAAGGGCCTGATCGTCGCGGACCCGGCCGATGGCCGCACCGGTGGGACGGTTGGGCACCGGCGCGGCGAGGCGTTCGGCGATCTCGTCCTCGATTTCGTCCGGCAGCTTCTGCCCGCCCGCGGCGAACAGTTTGATGCCGTTGTCCGGCATCGGGTTGTGGCTTGCCGAGAGCATCACGCCGAGGTCCGCCCCCGAACTGATGACCGCGTGTGCCACCGTGGGCGTGGGAACCACCCCGATGCGCAGCACGTCCGCGCCGGCCGAGGCGAGCCCGGCGACGACCGCCGCCTCCAGGAACTCCCCCGAGGGACGGGTGTCCCGCCCAACCACCACGGTCGGGCGCCCGGAGCCGGCCGGACGATGCTCGGTGAGCACCCCCACGGCCGCCGCCGACAGCCCCAGCGCCAGTTCGGCCGTGAGATCGACGTTGGCGACCCCGCGAACGCCGTCGGTACCGAAAAGCCTCACCATGTGGTCACCGCCGTCAGCTCATCCCGTGTCGGACATCACCCGCGGACCGCGGTCCCGCCGGATTCCCCGGGACCTGTCGAGGGCATGAAGAAGACCATGGCCGCACGCTCGCCAGGCCACCGGCATCGTGACGGCCCGCGGGCGCGCGAGGGAAAGCGCGAACGCGCTCTTCGTACACGGTCCTCGGCCCGGCGAATGCCCTGGGAGCTTCCGGACGCGTGCGAAGAAGCTCGATCACACGCTCGTCACCCCAGGACGCGCCTGGGGTATGCGAACACGCAAGGAGAAGCATAGACGCGCGCTCCGTAGCCCAGGTGGATGCCACGCGGGCTACGGAGCGCGCAAACGATATTCCGAACGGACGGTCCGAACGAGCAGGACGAAGCGGGGGCGATCCCGGAACGTCAGCGCTTGCTGTACTGGGGTGCCTTCCGGGCCTTCTTCAGGCCGTACTTCTTCCGTTCCTTGACCCGGGCGTCCCGGGTCAGGAAACCGGCCTTCTTCAGCACCGGGCGGGATTCCTCGTCGGCGGTGATCAGCGCCCGGGCGAGCGCGAGCCGCAGCGCGCCGGCCTGGCCGGAGACCCCACCGCCGTGTAGCCGCGCGACCACGTCGTAGGACTCGGCCCGGTCCACCGCCTTGAGCGGCTCGTTGACCAGCTGCTGGTGCACCTTGTTGGGGAAGTAGGCCTCCAGGGAGCGCCCGTTGAGAATCCACTTGCCGCTGCCTGGCAGCAGGCGTACCCGGACAACGGCCTCCTTGCGCCGGCCGGTGGCGCGGGGATTGCCCTGGGTGTCGGTCACGACAGCCACGTCGTCTGTCCTTCCTGGTCAGATGGTCCGCGGCTTACTGCGCGACCTGGGTGATTTCAAACGGCTGGGGCTGCTGGGCCTGGTGCGGATGCGTCGGCCCGGCGTAGACCTTCAGCTTGGTGCCCTGCGCCCGGCCCAGCTTGTTCTTCGGCAGCATGCCCTTGACGGCTTTCTCGATGAYGAGCTGCGGCCGGGTGTCCAGCAGCAACCCGTAGGAGACGCTGCGCAGACCGCCGGGATAGCCGGAGTGGCGATGGTATTTGGYCTGCTCGCGCTTGTTGCCGCTGAGGGCCACCTTGCCGGCGTTCACGATGATGACGAAGTCGCCGGTGTCGATGTGCGGGGCGAAGGTCGGCTTGTGCTTGCCACGCAGCAGATGGGCGGCCTGGCTGGCCAGCCTGCCGAGCACCACGTCCGTGGCATCGATGACATGCCAGGCACGCTGGACGTCTGTGGGCTTGGGCTGGTACGTGCGCACAGGTCTGCCTTTTCTTGTCAGCGGATGCGTGTCGTGCCTTCGAGTCGCTCAGGTGAGTGGCTCGGAAGCCGCCGGCTGCGTCAGGATGCGCGACCGAATACGGACCCCGCTACCTGCCATGAGCGGCAGTCTTTGAGGCTACCAGGCGATCGGTACGACCGACCGGAGACCCCCACGCACTGATCATCCATATAATGATCATCCAACATTACGAAGATCTGTCGGACATCGTAGTCTACGGGGGATGGACGAGAAGCCAGAGCARCCACCAGGCGCCTCGGGAGACGCCGTCGAGGCTGTGGATCCAGTGGATCCACTGGATCCAGCCGAGGCTGTGGATCCAGTGGATCCATGGGTCCCACCGGCGGACGACCCGCTGTTCGGCCCGCTGAACACGTTGCCGGCYTCCATCCGCAGACCCGTGTGGACGTCCGACGTCGGGATCTTCGACAGGACGGTCGCGGTCCAGCCGCTGGACAGTGCGCTCATGCCAGCCGCCACCCCGCCCACGACCCGCGAGACCGGCTCCGCACCGCGGGACAACCAGCCGGCGGACGGGCAACCAGCGGAACAGCCAGCGGGCGAACGACCAGCGGCCGACCAGCCGGCGGACGACGCACCGTCGACCAGCGCCAGCGGCTCGCCGGAGACACCAGGCGGCGGCACAGCGCCGAAGGCGCCCACCAGCGACACAGCGCCGGAGGCGCCAGGCGGCGACGGAGGCGGCGTGACGCCAAGCAGGGACACGGTGCCAGTGGGCAGGAAGGACGGCGCCGCTGGCAAGCCGACAGCCGGCTCTCCAGCACCCGCCACGACCCGGCTGCCAGCCGAGGCCCCGGAGCCCTCCGAGGCCCCGGTCCCACCACGGGCCTCGGCACCGTCAGCGGCCTCGTCCCCCTCGAAGTCCCCCTCGAAGATCTCAGCGCTACCGACGGTCCCGAACCCCTTGAAAGCCCCGGCACCGCCGGGAGATTCGGAGACCTCGACGGAAACCGCGGCAGCGCTGGCCACCCCGGCGTCGCCCGAAAGCCCCGCAAGCGTGCCCTCCGTTGGGGGGGACACGCGCGACCAGCGCAACCAGACGGTCCCGTTCGTCCCACGGGCAGCCGCGCCCGACGCCGACGACGCCGGCCGTGGCCCCGCCAGTGGTACGGCTCCCCCTGGGCGGCGCCTGTCCATCGGCCGCCTTACCAGACCGATCGTGATCATCGGTGCCGTCGCGGTCGTGGTCCTCGCGGCCGTCGCCGTCCTGGCGGGTCACGACCGGGACGACGCCAAAGGCCCGTCGGCCACGGCCAGCACCGCGCCGGCGGCCAACCCCAACTTCATCAACAGCGCCCGGACGGACTCCGATCCGGTCACGGCCGCCGAGTTCTTCGGCTCCCCCCGGGTCACCCTCAACCTGCACAGCTACACCCGGCTGGCGCACAAGCTGGACGCGGGCTGCCCAAACCTGACCGGCGAGCTCACCAACACGCTCTCGGGTGACCGGTGCCGGCAGCTCGTCCGGGCGGTGTACCTGTCCGAGCCGGACACCTCCGGACGTCGGGTGCTCGCGGCCACCTCGGTACTCGTCCTGGACGACGCGAGCACCGCCGTGAACGCGGCCAGGGCCGTCACCGAGGGCCGGGGCGGTGTACCGGCCCTGCCGGTGCCGGCCGAGTCGCTTCCCGGCGCGACGGTGACGAACCCGGCCGGTGACAACTCCTGGCGGACCGCCCCCGTGAGCGGGCACTATCTGATCGTGATCCAGCTGGCCTACACGGACGGGGCCGAGGGCGCCCCGGCCGACCCGGCGCTGACCACGGCACGTCGTGACCTCGCCCTGCTGGCCAGCCAGCCGATCTCGCAGCGGGTCCTGGCCGGCCACGGGCCGCGCTGATTCCCCACCCCGGAGTTCCCCGCCCCCCGAAGCCGGTTCCCCGCCGCCGGGCACGGCACGGCCGGCCGAGAGCGGCGCCGCTGCCCTGACGGCTATCCGGACGGGCTCGTGGGCACCCGCACCGCCCGGGTCACCGCCGCCCGGGCCGCCAGCTCCGCGTCCGGTGGGTAGCGGACCTCGACGAGGGTCAGCCCGTGGGGCGCGGCCACCGTCACCGCCGGGTCGCGGACGCCGCGGGCGAGGACGTCCGCCGGCCAGTGGTGGGGGCGGCGCCCCTCCCCCACCGCCAGCAGCGCCCCGACCAGGGCCCGCACCATGGAGTGGCAGAAGGCGTCCGCCTCCACGTCCGCGACGACCACACCGTCGTGGCCGTCGGGTACCCGGGCCACGTCCAGGCGCAGCAACGTGCGCACCGTGGTCGCGCCCTCCCGGCGCCGGCAGAAGGCGGCGAAGTCGCGCTCCCCCACCAGGGCCAGGGCCGCGTCGGCCATCCGCTCGGCGTCCAGGGGACGCGGCCAGGCCAGCGTGTCGTGCCGGCGCAGCGGATCAACCCCGTACGGCGCGTCACCGATCCGGTAGACGTAGCGGCGGGACAGCGCGGAGAAGCGGGCGTCGAAACCCGGCGGGGCCGGCGCCAGGGCCGTGATCCGCACAGCGCGGTCGAGTACGCCGTTGAGCCGGCGCGCAAGCCCGCCGAGCGGGACGTCGTCGGGAATGTCCACATGGGCCACCTGGCCGCGGGCGTGGACGCCGGCATCGGTACGCCCGGCCACGGTGAGGCGGACCGCTGGCAGCCGTGCCACCCGCATCAGCGCGTCCTCGACGTCACCCTGCACGGTGCGCTGCCCGGGCTGACGCGCCCACCCCGCGAACGGGGTCCCGTCATACGCGAGATCGAGGCGTAGCCGGAGCAGGCCGTCGACAGCGCTCACCGCTTCCTGACGATTCGGGTTACACGGTCGTCGATCATACTTCGGGTCGTATCGTCCCGCAGGATACAAAGAAGATGATGATGTAGGCACATCGGGTATCACCGGAATCACGGTGGCGCGCGAAACATGAGGCCCATCATCCTCCGCCGGATGGTAGGCCGGTGCGACGCGGGTCCCGTCGAAGCGGCCAGCGCAACCGTCGTGCGACCAGGCGTCATCTGCCGAAGCACTGCGCGGACGTTGGGACGTGCGAATCGACGGGAGGGGCGCACACAGCACCATGAAGATCATTAAAGGTCTGCCGCCGGATACGCGCCCATGCGGCCAGGAAACGCACTCGGTGACGCGGTCGCCCGGATCAGGCCCCGTCCTGGGCCAGGACCCGTAGGACGATCGTGGACGGAGTCCGTGCCGTCCGACTGACACCTGGAGGCCGCCTTGCGGGCCAGCGCCTGACGGCGGCCAAATCAGACGAGCGGCCAGGGGACGGACCCCCGACCGCTCGTCTGACTTCAGCTGGTTTCGGCCTGCCGGCCAGGCCCGGTCGCCTCTGAAGGCGTAGCCGCCCCTGACAGCTCAGCCGCCCCTGCGGACTCAGTCGGCCTTGGGGGTCTGCGGCGTATCGTCGGCGCTCTCCTCCACCGACAGCGCCTGCACCGACTCGGCACCGGCATCGGTGTCAGCGGGCGTGGCGACAGCCTCGGTGAGGGTCGCCTCCGCCTCGGCGGCTGCCTCGGCCTCGGCCGCAACCGCTGCCGCGGTGGGCGACTCCTTCGCCAGATCGGCCGCGGCCTCGGCCGTCGCGCCGGTGGGGCGGCGACGGGGAGCGAAGCGGGTGCCTCGGGCCTGCTCGGCCTCCTGGATCGCCTGCTGGGCGACCGTCAGGGCCTCGACCAGCTCGATACGGGCCAGCGGGGCGTTGTCCCCCCTGCGGGGCCCGAGTTTGACGATGCGGGTGTAGCCACCGTTGCGGTCCGCGTAGCGTGGGCCGATTTCGGTGAACAGGACGTGCACCACGGACTTGTCGCGGACGAACCTGAGCACACGTCGGCGGGCGTGCAGGTCGCCGCGCTTGGCGAAGGTGACCAGTCTCTCGGCGTACGGGCGCAGCCGCCTCGCCTTGGCCTCGGTCGTGGTAATGCCGCCGTGCTCGAACAACGCGGTGGCGAGGTTGGCCAGCAACAGCCGCTCGTGTGCGGGGCTGCCACCGAGCCGGGGGCCCTTGGTAGGCGTGGGCATGACAGGTACTCCTCGATCCTTCTATCCCGCCGGATGGCTTCGCCGGAATCCTTAGGAAGACCCCGAGCTCGTGGGCGGGCCACCGCCTGGGGGCACGCAACCGCCGTCGACGATCACGCAAAAACGAAGATCAGTAGATGCAGACCATCGGGCGGCGCGGCAATGATACCGCGCCGCCTTCGGGCTGAGCTCTACTGCCTCTTCGGTGCTGCCTGCTGGGTGCTGTTGTTCTCTGGGTGCCTGTTCGTCAGTACTGTTCGGTTTCGACGAACTCAGAGCTGTCGTCAGCGGGGTCGCTGAACGGAGCCGCCGAGTAGGTGTCGGTGCCGTAGGTGTCCACCGCGTGCCGCGGGTCGAACCCGGGCGGGGAGTCCTTGAGCTGGAGAGCCATCGCGGCGAGCTTCGTCTTGACCTCGTCGATCGACTTCTGCCCGAAGTTGCGGATGTCGAGCAGATCCGCCTCGCTGCGGGACACCAGCTCACCGATGGTGTGGATGCCCTCGCGCTTGAGGCAGTTGTAGGAACGGACGGTGAGATCCATCTCCTCGATCGGCAGCGCCAGATCTGCGGCAAGCGCGGCGTCCGCGGCGGACGGGCCGATGTCGACGCCCTCCGCCTCGGCGTTCAGCTCCTGYGCGAGGCCGAAGAGGCCGACGAGCGTCTTGCCGGCGCTGGCCATCGCGTCCCGCGGCGAGATCGACTGCTTCGTCTCGACGTCCACGATGAGCCGGTCGAAGTCGGTGCGCTGCTCGACACGGGTCGCCTCGACCTTGTAGGTGACCTTGAGCACCGGGGAGTAGATGGAGTCCACCGGGATCCGGCCGATCTCCTGCCCCGGCTGCTTGTTCTGGGCCGCGCTGACGTAGCCGCGACCGCGCTCGACGGTCAACTCGATCTCGAGCTTGCCCTTGTCGTTGAGGGTGGCCAGCGCCAGGTCGAGGCTGTGGACCTCGACGCCGGCCGGCGGGGCGATGTCCGCCGCGGTCACCACTCCCGGGCCCTGCTTGCGCAGGTACATCACGGTCGGCTCGTCGTTCTCCGAGCTGACGACCAGTTCCTTCAGGTTCAGGATCAGGTCGGTGACGTCCTCCTTCACACCGGGGACGGTGGAGAACTCGTGCAGCACCCCGTCGATACGGATGCTGGTCACCGCCGCGCCGGGGATGGAGGACAGCAGGGTCCGGCGCAGCGAGTTGCCGAGGGTGTAGCCGAAACCCGGCTCAAGCGGCTCGATGACGAACCGCGAGCGGAACTCCGAGATCGACTCCTCGATCAGCGTCGGACGCTGGGCGATAAGCATGGGGTACGTCCTTCCGTACACGGCGACCGCTATATGACGCCGTGACCTGTGGCTCCGGTCGGAGCCCGTGGACGGGGCCTCTGTCCGTCCCGTCCACGTCGTACTCGTTCCAGTGTGGACCATCTGGAACGCGACGTCCGCACCGGGGCCCGACGACGGGCCCCGGACGGGCGCGGCCTACTTGGAGTAGAGCTCGACGATGAGCTGCTCCTGCACCTGGGTGTCGATCACCTGACGGGCCGGCAGCGAGTGCACCAGCACCCGCAGCTGGCTGGGAATGACCTCCAGCCAGGGCGGCGGGGTGCGCTGGCCGGCGGTCTCCCGAGCGATGATGAACGGGGTCAGCTCGCGCGCCTTGGGTGCGATCTCGACGATGTCGTTCTCGCTGACCCGATAGCTGGGGATGTCGACCTTGCCGCCGTTGACCACGACATGGCCGTGGCGGACAGCCTGGCGCGCGGCGTCCCGGGAAGGAGCGAAGCCGGCGCGGTACACGACGTTGTCCAGCCGCGACTCAAGGATCTTCAGCAGCTCGTCACCGGTCTTGCCGGTGCGCCGGTTGGCCTCGTCGTAGTAGCCGCGGAACTGCTTCTCCAGGACGCCGTAGATGCGCGCGCACTTCTGCTTCTCACGCTTCTGCAGCAGGTACTCGGAGTCCTTGGTGCGGCCACGGCCGTGCTCGCCCGGCGGGTAGGGACGGATCTCGATCGGGCACTTGGGCGATTCGCACTTGCTGCCCTTGAGGAACAGTTTCGTCTTCTCACGGCGGCAGCGCTTGCAGTCCGCGCCGGTATAGCGGGCCATGCTTGTCCTTCTCTCCTTTTTCGGCCAGAGGTGGCGCGAGGATGTGCTTCTTCGCGCCATCGGAGGCCTTCGAGGCCCTGGTGCTGCTGGCGCGAACCAGATCGGAGGTGGCGCAGTCATGCTCCGTGTCGCGCCACCGGCAGCCGCGATACTGCTGTCGTCAGATCCTGTGTCGTCGGATCCCGCTGGTCAGACCCTGCGCCGCTTGGGCGGCCGGCAGCCGTTGTGCGGGGTCGGGGTGACGTCCTGAATCGCGCCGACCTCGAGACCGGCCGCCTGCAGGGAGCGGATCGCGGTCTCTCGTCCCGAGCCGGGGCCCTTGACGAAGACGTCCACCTTGCGCATTCCGTGTTCCTGCGCCTTGCGGGCGGCGTTCTCCGCAGCCATCTGGGCGGCGAAGGGGGTCGACTTGCGCGATCCCTTGAATCCGACGTGGCCGGCGCTCGCCCAGGAGATCACGTTCCCGCTGGGATCGGTGATCGACACGATCGTGTTGTTGAAGGTGCTCTTGATGTGGGCGTGGCCGTGCGCGACGTTCTTCTTCTCCTTGCGCCGGACCTTCTTGATGCCGGCGGCACGCGTCTTTGGCGGCATATGCTTTCGTGATCTCCGTTTACGAGGTCGTCGGTCAGCGCCCGGCCATGGCCACCGTCGACGGATGTCGGCCGGGGCGGCTGACTACTGGCTTACTTCTTGCCGGCCTTCTTCTTACCGGCGATGGCGCGGCGCGGGCCCTTGCGGGTACGCGCGTTGGTGTGCGTCCGCTGGCCGTGGACGGGAAGGTTGCGCCGGTGCCGCAGGCCCTGGTAGCAGCCGATCTCCATCTTCCGGCGGATGTCCTGACGTACCTCCCGGTGCAGGTCGCCCTCGACCCGGTAGTTCGCGTCGATCCATTCCCTGAGCCGGACGATCTCCTCGTCGGTCAGGTCCCGGACGCGCGTGTCGGGGTTGACGCCGGTGGCGGCAAGAGTCTCCAGGGAACGGCTGCGGCCGATCCCGAATATGTAGGTCAGAGCGATCTCCACCCGCTTGTCACGCGGGAGGTCTACGCCGGAAAGGCGTGCCATGCCAGGTGTTTCCTTCCTTTACCGGAGGTCTTGAGCGTCTCCGTCCCGTACCGGCGACGTGGGTGCCGGCTCGGGCCCCGGCCTCCGACCGGGGGTGGATACCGCGTACCGCGGCCTGGTGACGCTTGGAGGGGCGTCGCCCAGTGCAGGTGACCGGTGACCGCGGACACCGGCCTGGGGTCACCCGACGGGGCTGTCAGCCCTGGCGCTGCTTGTGGCGCAGGTTGTCACAGATGACCATCACGCGGCCATGGCGACGGATCACCTTGCACTTGTCACATATCTTCTTGACGCTCGGCTTGACCTTCACGGCTGCACGAACCTCCCTTGCGCAGCCGCTGAGGTGCGCCTGCGAATGTCTGGGGTGTCACCAGGCTACCGACGGCGCCCGAGAAGCAGAGCACGCCGTCGGTCGCCAGAGAGCTTACTTGTAGCGGTAGACGATCCGGCCACGGGACAGGTCGTAGGGCGACAGCTCCACGACGACCCGGTCCTCTGGAAGGATCCGGATGTAGTGCTGACGCATCTTGCCACTGATGTGGGCGAGTACTCGATGACCGTTCTGGAGCTCGACCCGGAACATCGCGTTCGGGAGTGGCTCCACAACTCGGCCCTCGATCTCGATGGCCCCGTCCTTCTTCGGCATGTCCTCCGCTGTCCTACCTTCGGGTGTCCGACGGTGGACACAGACGAACATCAATGCCCCGCTAACCGTCGGCTTTCAAGTGTACGTGGCCCACCCGTCAAGGGCCAATCTGGCTCCCTCACTGCCGTTGGCAGCCCGACCCCCGCCGGCAACCGCGGGCTGCCGGGCCGGCCCGCTACCAGCAGCGACCGGCTACCGGACCGACGGTGGCCGAATGACAGCGAGCGTGTCAGCGATAGATCATGATGAGTAACGGGAGGATGAATAACAGGAGATGGYGTCAGGACGCGGGCGTTTCGACCGGCTGGCCGCAGGCGACTCCCAGTTCGGCGAACTTCGCCGCGCCACCGTCGAGGGCTGTCAGCACCCAGGGGCCGCGTGGGGTCACCGCGACCGTGTGCTCGGTGTGCGCGGCCCAGGAGCCGTCCGTGGTGGCGACGGTCCACTCGTCGCCGAGCACTCGGGTGTCCGGCCGCCCTATCGTGATCATGGGCTCGATCGCCAGCGCGATTCCCTCGACCAGGCGGATCCCCCGGCCCGGCCGCCCGTGGTTGAGCACGTGCGGCGGCTGGTGCATCTCGGTCCCGATGCCGTGGCCGCCGTAGTGGTCCACGATGCCGTATCCCCGGGGGCGGACGTGGTGCTCGACCGCCGCCGAGATGTCGGTCAGCTTGCCGCCGAGCTGCGCGGCCGCCAGGCCCTGCCACAGCGACTGCTCGCACACCTCGATCAGGTCGAGGAACTGCTGGGGTACCGTCCCGACCGGCACCGTGATCGCGGAGTCTCCGTGCCAGCCGTCCACGATCGCGCCGCAGTCGATGGAGATGATGTCCCCCTCGCGCAGCGCCCGCCTGCGGCGCGGTATCCCGTGGACGACCTCGTCGTTGATGGACGCGCAGATCGACGCGGGAAAGGGCGGCCGGCCATACCCCTTGAAGGAGGGAGTTCCGCCGTCGCCGCGGATCGACTTCTCCGCGATCGCGTCAAGATCACCGGTGGTGATCCCCGGCTCGACCGCCGCTCGCAGCTTTTCCAGGGCGCGCGCGACGACGAGTCCCGCCACCCGCATCTTCGCGATCTCGCCCGCGGTCTTGATCTGGACATGTTCTCGTCGCGCCACGCTCGTCGCCCCGGTCCGTATCCCTAGTAACCCTGTGGTACCGCTCGTAACTCTGTGGTTCCGTCCGCCTGTGATGGCGGCCGTCCCGTACGCCTCCGGTGGCGCGAACAGTGAGGACACGCTATCGGAGCCACCTGGTGGCGTGTCCGTGAGCTTGCCATCGGTACCCCACCCCGCCCTAGTGTGCCTGCCGCGTTGTCGGTAGCACCACAGCCAGCCACCCCTAACGCCCCGCGATGCCGGCTCCACATGCCGGCTCCACAGTGCTGGTCACAGCGCGGCCAGGCTCACACCGGGGCGGGTGGCACCAAGCCGGCCGGGCGGGCCGGCGACAGCGGGCCGACACAGGCGTCGGCGGGCATCAGCTCGTGTAGTGGCGCAGGGCGTCGAGAGCGCGGTCGGTGACGTTGTCCACCGGGCCGGTCGCGTCGATACCGATCAGCAGACCCTTTGCCGCGTAGTAGGCGACCAGCGGCGCGGTCTRCTCGGCGTAGACCTCCAGCCGGTGGCGTACCGTCTCGGAACGGTCGTCGTCCCGCTGGAACAGCTCGCCGTTGCAGCGGTCGCAGACACCTTCCACCGCGGGTGGGTCGAAGTCGATGTGCCAGATGTGACCACAGTTACGACACGTCCGCCGCCCGGACAGGCGCCGCACCACCTCGTCGTCGTCGACGACAAGTTCCAGGACGACGTCCAGGCGTGTCCCCATCTCCTCGAGCAGCTGCCCCAGCACCTCGGCCTGGGGCACGTTGCGGGGGAAACCGTCGAGCAGGAACCCCTTGGCCGCGTCGTCCTCGGCCAGCCTGTTGCGGACCATRCCGATCGTGATCTCGTCGGGGACGAGGTCGCCAGCGTCCATGTACTGCTTGGCGAGCACCCCCAGCTCGGTGCCCTCCCGGACGTTCGCCCGAAAGATGTCGCCCGTGGAAATCTTGGGAATCGACCGTGCCTGGGCGACGAAGGCGGCCTGGGTGCCCTTGCCGGCGCCCGGCGGTCCGACCAGTACGAGGCGCACTACCGCAGGAAGCCTTCGTAATTGCGGAGCATGAGCTGGCTTTCGATCTGTTTCACCGTCTCCAGCCCCACTCCGACAATGATCAGTACTGATGTCCCGGCGAACGGGAAGGGCTGCTGTTTGGTGAGGTTCAACAGGGCCAGCGGAAGGACCGTGATGGCACCGAGGAAGAGCGAGCCCGGGAGCGTGATCCTGGACAACACGCGATCGAGGTACTCCGCGGTGGGTCGTCCTGGCCGGATGCCGGGGATGAAACCGCCGTACTTCTTCATGTTGTCCGCCACCTCGGTCGGGTTGAAAGTGATGGCCACGTAGAAGTAAGTGAAGAAAATGATCAGTGCGGCATAGCTGACGAGATACAACGGGTGGTCRCCACGAGCCAGATAGCGCTGCTCGAAGTCCTGGAAGGTCTGGTTGTTCCAGACCTGCCCGAGCAGTTGCGGCAGCTGCAGCAGCGCGGATGCGAAGATCACCGGGATGATGCCGGCCTGGTTGACCTTGATGGGCAGGTAGGTCGAGGTGCCGCCGTACATCCGACGCCCGATGAGGCGCTTGGCGTACTGCACCGGGATGCGGCGCTGCGACTGCTCGACGAACACGACGAACACGACGATCACCAGCCCCAGCAGACAGACGAGGGCGAAGACCACGCCACCGGCCACCTGGAGGATCCGGCTGCCCTGGGAGGGCAGCGCCGCCGCGATCGACGTGAAGATCAGAAGAGACATCCCGTTGCCCACCCCGCGGGCGGTGATCAGCTCACCCAGCCACATGATCAGCGCGGTGCCGGCGGTCATCGTGACCACGATGACCGAGATCCGGAACAGGCTGGTGTCCGGAATGATCGGCGCGGCGCAGCCGGGGAACAGGTTGCCGCTGCGGGCGAGGGCGACGATGCCGGTTGCCTGTAGGACGGCCAGCGCGATCGTCAGATAACGGGTGTACTGGGTGAGTTTCTGCTCACCCGAACTGCCTTCCTTCTTGAGCTGCTCAAGCCTGGGGATCACTACGACCAGCAACTGAATGATGATGCTCGCCGTGATGTACGGCATGATCCCGAGGGCGAAGATGGACAGTTGCAGCAGAGCGCCACCGCTGAACAGGTTGATCAGCGAGTAGACGTTGCTGCTGTCGGCGCTCGCCGAGGACAGGCAGGAGTTGATCGCCCTGGTCGACACCCCGGGGGAAGGCAGTACGCTGCCGAACCGGAACAGGATGATGATCCCGAGGGTGAAAAACAGCTTCTTGCGCAGGTCAGGCGTGCGGAAAGCCCGTGTGAAGGCGGTGAGCACGACTCCTCCTGCTGATCGTCACGGCAAACGCACGCGGTGGACGACTGCCCCGACCGAAGATAGGACCGGCGGTGCGCGGTGTGCCGACTGTAACAGTAGAGACGGTCCACTCGTCCCGACATGGGCCTGCGGCAGGTCCATCCTGCCCGGTAGCCGCGGAAGCGGAAGGGTGTGGAACTGTCTTCCACCTCCGGTARCCGGCGACATCAGGCATCAACCTCGGCGTTCGAGGCGTTTGGGGTAAGGGTAACGGCAGCGCGCCGCCCGAAGCCAGCGGACCCAGACGACGCGACGGCTCTCGCCAGCCCCCGGCGACCATGGCCAGCCGGAACACCGGGACGCCGGAGGGCAGTCGTCCAGTGCCTCCGAGGCCCCGGTGGACCAGGTCGTATCCGGTGGATCTCCGATCGCGCGGGCGGTGCCCACGCCGACCAGCACCCACCGGATGTGGCCTAGATCTCGGTGACCCTGGATCCAGGTGACCCTAGATCTCGGTGACGCTGCCGCCGACAGCGGTGATCTTTTCTTTGGCGGACGCGGAGAAAGCGTGGGCGCGCACACTCAGTGCGATCCCGATCTCCCCGTCACCGAGCACCTTGACCAGGCTGTTGCGACGGACGGCACCGGCCCGGACAAGATCGTCCACGCCGATCTCGCCCCCGTCGGGGAACAGCTCGGCGAGCGTCGCGACGTTGACGACCTGGTACTCGGTGCGGAAGCGGTTGCGGAACCCCTTGAGCTTGGGCACCCGCATGTGCAGCGGCATCTGGCCGCCCTCGAAACGGGCCGGGACCTGCTTGCGGGCCTTGGAGCCCTTGGTGCCGCGACCGGCGGTCTTGCCCTTGGAGGCCTCACCACGGCCGACCCGGGTCTTTGCCTTGTGGGCACCCGGCGCGGGCCGCAGGTGGTGGATCTTCAGACCGGACTCCCGCCGGGCATCGGCGGTCTCCGGCTCGGTTGCCTTGGTCAGCTCGCTCATGCGTCCACCTCCTCGACCCTGACGAGATGACTCACAGTATCGATCATCCCGCGCACTTCCGGCCGGTCGTCCCGTTCGGTCGTCGCGTTGATCCGGCGCAGGCCGAGGGTCCGCAGCGTCTCACGCTGGTTGCGGGTCCCCCCGATCTCCGAACGAATCTGCGTGATCTTCAGGCGGGCCATCAGGCACCGGCCCCGACCGTGCGGGCGCGCAGCATCGCCGGCGGCGCCACGTCCTCGATGGGCAGGCCACGCCGGGCGGCGATCTCCTCGGGGCGCATCAGGCCCCGCAGCGCCGCGACAGTGGCGTGCACGATGTTGATGGGGTTCGACGAGCCGAGCGACTTCGACAGCACGTCGTGGACGCCCGCGCACTCCAGCACCGCGCGGACCGGGCCGCCGGCGATGACACCGGTACCGGGGGAAGCCGGCTTGAGCAACACGATCCCCGCGGCGGCCTCGCCCTGGATCGGGTGCGGGATCGTCGAGCCGATCCGCGGCACCTTGAAGAAGTGCTTCTTGGCCTCCTCCACGCCCTTGGCGATGGCGGCCGGCACCTCCTTGGCCTTGCCGTAGCCGACGCCGACGGTGCCGTCGGCGTCCCCGACCACGACCAGAGCGGTGAAGCTGAACCGCCTACCACCCTTGACGACCTTCGCCACCCGGTTGATGGCGACCACTCGTTCGACGTATGCGTTCTTGTCCTGGGCCGGACCGCCGCCCTGGCGGTCGCGGCGTTCCCGACGGTCAGAGCCGCCGGAGCCGCCTCCGCGGCGCTGCTGGCCTGGCATCAGTGAATCTCCCTGTTCGTTGAATGTCCGCGCATGCAGGCCCGAGGCATCAGAACTCCAGCCCGCTTTCCCGGGCGGCGTCCGCCAGGGCGGCGATCCGCCCGTGGTAGGTCCGCCCGCCGCGGTCGAAGACCACCGCGGTGACGCCGGCCTTGCGAGCGCGCTCGGCGACCAGTTGGCCGACAGCCTTCGCCAGCTCGGTCTTGTCGCCATCCACGGTACGCAGCKCCACGTCCAGCGTGGACGCCGAAGCCAGGGTGTGGCCGGCGACGTCGTCGATGACCTGGGCGTAGATGTGACGGGTCGAGCGGGTGACCACGAGGCGCGGGCGGGTAGGCGTGCCCGAGACCTTCTTGCGTATCCGCGCGTGCCGGCGGAACTTCGCCGTACGCCGCTGGGCGCTGACACTGACAGCCATGATCCGTTCCTCTACTTCCCGGACTTGCCGACCTTGCGGCGGACGACCTCGCCCTGGTACCGCACGCCCTTGCCCTTGTACGGGTCGGGCTTGCGCAACCGCCGGATCTTGGCTGCCACCTCGCCGACCTGCTGCTTGTCGATCCCGTGAATAACGAAACGGGTCGGCGTCTGTACCTCGAACCTGATGCCCTCGGGGGCCTTCACCGCGACCGGGTGACTGAAACCCAGCGCGAACTCCAGATCCGAGCCCCGAGCCTGCACGCGGTAGCCGACACCGACGATCTCAAGCGTCTTGGAGTATCCGGCGGTGACGCCGGTCACCATGTTCGCCACCAGGGTGCGGGTCAGCCCGTGCAGGGCACGCGAGCGGCGCTCGTCGTCCGGACGGGCGACGAGCAACTGCCCGTCCTGCGCACTGACGGTGATCGGCTCCGCCACCGAGTGGCTGAGCGTGCCCTTCGGGCCCTTGATCACGACATCCGCGCCGTCGACGGAGACATCCACACCGCTTGGCACCGGAATCGGTAGACGTCCGATACGTGACATCGCGCGACTCCTTACCAGACGTAGGCGAGGACTTCCCCGCCCACTCTGCGCTTGTTCGCCTGCTTGTCGGTCAGCAGGCCCGACGACGTGGAAATGATCGCCACACCGAGCCCACCGAGCACCTTGGGAAGGTTGGTCGCCTTGGCGTAGACCCGCAGGCCCGGCTTGCTGATGCGCTTCACGCCGGCGATGGAGCGCTCCCGGTTCGGGCCGTACTTCAGCTCCACGACGAGGGACGCGCCGACAGCCCCGTCCGGGGGCTCCTCAACGTGCCACCCGGCGATGTAGCCCTCCTGCTGGAGGATCTCGGCGATATGCGTCTTGATCTTGCTGCTCGGCATCACCACTCGGTCGTGGTATGCCCGGTTGGCGTTGCGGACACGGGTCAGCATGTCCGCAATCGGGTCTGTCATCGTCATGGGGCTGGAACCTTCCTCGCGAGGGTTCCCCGCGACACAGGGTCGTGGGGCCTACCGCGAACGGTGGGTGGTGTGCGTCAGCTTCCGTGGCCCGCGCGGCCAGCGCCGGCGCGATCCGCCGGGCGCGACGACCGGCGGACCCGTCGTCGCCCCGACACGGCGTGCCGGGCGGCCGTCACCAGGAGCTCCTACCACGAGCTCTTGGTGACTCCGGGAAGCTCGCCGCGGTGCGCCATCTGCCGCAGGCAGACCCGGCAGAGGCCGAATGCGCGGTAGACCGACCGCGGACGCCCGCACCGCTGGCAACGGGTATAGCCCCGCACGCCGAACTTCGGCTTGCGGATCGCCTTCTCAACCAGTGCTTTCTTCGCCATCTGACCTGTTTCTTCCAGGGCCGCCGGCTGTGCGAAAAAATCTTCGCACAGCCTTTGGCCGGCACTTCTTCCAGGGCCGCGGGCTGTACGAAAAAATCTTCGCACAGCCTTTGGCCAGTAGCCCCTCCGGGCCGCCGGCCATGCGAAAAAATCTTCGCATGGCCTTTGGCCGGTGGCATTACACCCAGGGCCGTCGGCTAGCTCTCGCGGAACGGGAAGCCCAGCGCCCTCAGCAGCGCGCGGCCCTCGTCGTCGGTGGTCGCGCTCGTGACAACCGTGATGTCCATCCCGCGGACCCGGTCGATCCGGTCGATGTCGATCTCGTGGAAGATCGACTGCTCGATGACGCCGAAGGTGTAGTTGCCGGCACCGTCGAACTGCTTCGGCGACAGCCCCCGGAAGTCACGGATACGCGGCAGGGCGATCGAGACCAGCCGGTCCAGGAACTCCCACATCCGGTCGCCACGCAGGGTCACCTTCGCACCGATGGGCATGCCCTCGCGCAGCTTGAACTGCGCGATGGACTTCTTCGCCCGCCGGACGGCCGGCTTCTGGCCGGTGATCGAAGCAAGGTCCCGCAGCGCGCCGTCGATGAGCTTGGCGTCCCGGGCGGCGTCCCCGACGCCCATGTTGACCACGACCTTGACCACGGTCGGGATCTGCATCACGTTCGCGTACTGGAACTGCTCGCGCAGGCCCGTCGCGATCTCCTCGCGATACCGCTGCTTCAGCCGCGGCAGCGGACGGGCTTCAGTGGTAGTTGTCATCTCTCGTTTCCTTGCAGCCTCGGCCCAACGGACGGCGATCCCCACCGCGATCCGGCGGGAACGCGGGAGGCGCCACGTGCCCGGAGGGCACGCAGGCCGGCAGGAACGCCAGCGGCGGCCACCCGGACGCCGGCGACGGCCCCTTCGATCACACCAGCCATGGCTGGCTACAGCTCGGTGCCGGTACGGCGGGAGATCCGCACCTTCGTACCGTCGTCGTTGACGCGGTAGCCGATCCGGGTGGGACGGTTGTCGGAGGGATCCACGATCATGACGTTGCTGATGTGGATGGGCGCCTCCTGGGTGATGATCCCCCCGGACTGCGAACCGCGGGCCGAGGTGTTCACCCGGGTGTGCCGGGTGACCCGGTTGGCTMCCTCGACGAGCACCTTGTTGTCGGCCGGGAAGGCTCTGATGACCTTCCCCCGCAGACCCCGGTCCTTGCCCGTGATGATCTGGACCGTGTCGCCTTTTCTGATCTTCATTCCGGCCACGGTCACAGCACCTCCGGCGCCAGTGAAATGATCTTCATGAACTTCTTGTCACGCAACTCGCGACCAACCGGCCCGAAGATACGCGTGCCTCGGGGATCCCCGCCGTCCTTGATGAGCACGGCGGCGTTCTCGTCGAACCGGATGTAGGAGCCGTCAGGGCGACGACGCTCCTTGGTAGTGCGTACGACGACCGCCTTGACCACGTCACCACGCTTGACGCCAGCCCCGGGCAGGGCGTCCTTCACGGTCCCGACGATGATGTCGCCGATGCCGGCATAACGACGCCCCGAACCACCGAGTACGCGGATGCACAGCAACTCCCTGGCACCCGTGTTGTCGGCGACCCGAAGTCGCGACTCCTGCTGGATCACTTCCCGCTCCCGAACTGCGTCGGCGCCCGCCTGCCGGCGGCCGGCTCGCTGGACCTACTGTGCGGCCCGCTGCGACGCGCCGGACTCGTCACGTCGCCGTCGGGCCATCTATCCGGGCCTGCCGCTGCCCAGGCGACGCGCCGGCCATCGTCGCGTCGCCGTCAGCGGGTCGACCTACTTGGCTTTCTCCAGAATTTCCACCACACGCCAGCGCTTCGTCGCCGACAGCGGCCGGGTCTCCATCAGCAGGACCCGGTCGCCGACGCCGCTGGTGCTGTTCTCGTCGTGTGCCTTGATCTTCTTGGTGCGCCTGATCGTCTTACCGTAGAGCGGGTGCTGCACCCGGTCCTCGACGGCGACGACCACTGTCTTGGCCATCTTGTCGCTGACCACCAGGCCCTCGCGGACCTTGCGGAAGCCACGGTCGACCTTTGCCGCCGACGCGTCGTGCCCCGCGTCCGTCGCCGCGCCGTCCGTCGTCGGGGTGTCGTCTGTTGTCATCCCACTCACGCCCGTTCCGCCTGGGTAGCCGTCTGTGCCTGCTCGGCCTGCGCCTGGTCGAGGTCAGCCGCGACCGCCACGCCGGTTTCCACCAGCCCCGGGTCCTCGGAAAGACCCAGCTCACGCTCGCGCAGCACCGTGTAGATACGCGCGATGTCACGCCGGACGACCCGCAGCCGGTGATTGCTGCTGAGCTGGCCGGTCGCGGCCTGGAAACGGAGGTTGAACAGCTCCTCCTTGGCCTCCCGCAGCTTGTCCGCCAGATCCTGCCGGGACAGGGCCCGCAGCTCGTCASCGGTCGCGGTCGCGGTCGCCATCACGCACCTCCCTCACGGGTGACGAACCGGCACTTCATCGGCAGCTTGTGAATGGCGCGCCGCATCGCCTCCCGAGCCACCGGCTCGGCGACACCGGACAGCTCGAACAGCACGCGCCCGGGTTTGACGTTGGAGACCCACCACTCGGGCGAGCCCTTACCGGAACCCATCCGGGTCTCGGCCGGCTTCTTCGTCAGCGGACGGTCCGGGTAGATGTTGATCCAGACCTTGCCACCACGACGGATGTGGCGGGTCATCGCGATACGCGCCGACTCGATCTGCCGGTTCGTCACGTAGGCCGACTCGAGCGCCTGGATGCCGAACTCGCCGAACGCAAGTCTGGTCCCACCCTTGGCCGCGCCGTCACGGCTAGGGTGATGCTGCTTACGATGTGCGACCTTACGGGGAATCAGCATCGTTCTAGCCCTCCGTCTCCTGGGTGGCCGCGCCAGCGGCGGGCCCAGCGGTGTCGRCCGGAGACGCGGCCGGTGCCGTGGAGGCCGCGGCCTCGGAGCTCGCCGGGGCCGCCGGGGCCGGGGCCGGCGTGGCCTCAGCCGCGCCGCTCGCGCCACCCGCACCCGCGCCAGCGCCACCACGGCCACGGCGCTCACCCTGACGGGCCGCCGCCCGGCCGGCGTCGGTACCGCCAGTGGTGGTACCGGACGAGCCCGACCGCGGCCCGCGGCGCGGACGCTCCCGGCGGTGCTGCCGCTGCAGCGCCTCCTGAGCCTCCCGCTCCGCCCGGCTCTGCACGACGTCACCCTTGTAGATCCAGACCTTCACGCCGATGCGCCCGAAGGTGGTCCGGGCCTCGTAGAACCCGTAGTCGATGTTGGCGCGCAGCGTGTGCAGCGGCACCCGGCCCTCACGGTAGAACTCCGAGCGGCTCATCTCGGCACCGCCGAGGCGTCCCGAGCACTGCACTCGGATGCCCTTGGCGCCGCCCTTCATCGCCGACTGCATGGCCTTGCGCATCGCCCGCCGGAAGCTGACCCGGCTGGAGAGCTGCTCGGCCACGCCCTGCGCGACGAGCTGGGCGTCCACCTCGGGGTTCTTCACCTCGAGGATGTTGAGCTGGACCTGCTTGCCGGTCAGCTTCTCCAGGTCGCCGCGGATGCGGTCGGCCTCGGCGCCGCGGCGTCCGATGACGATCCCTGGGCGGGCGGTGTGGATGTCCACCCGCAGCCGGCCCTGGGTGCGCTCGATGTCGACCCGGCTGATAYCCGCGCGCTCCATGCCCCGGGACATCATCTTCCGGATCTTCACGTCCTCGCCGACGTACGCCTTGTACTGCTTGTCGGCGTACCAGCGGGAGGTGAACTCCGAGGTGATACCCAGCCGGAACCCGTGCGGGTTGACTTTCTGACCCACTACCGGGCCCTCCCTGTGCTCTTCGCRCCGCGGGTTCCCGCGACCGGCGGCCGGCTCTCCACGACAATCGTGATGTGGCTGGTCCGCTTGCGGATCCGGTAGGCACGGCCCTGGGCCCGCGGACGGATGCGCTTGAGGGTCGGGCCCTCGTCGACAAAGGCCTCGCCGACCCAGAGTGTGGCCGGGTCGAGGCCGTGGTTGTGCTCGGCGTTGGCCACCGCGCTCGCGACCACCTTGTAGACGTCCTCGCTGGCCGCCTGCGGGGCGAACCGGAGGATGTCGAGGGCCTCGCTGGCCGAGCGGCCACGCACCAGGTCGATGACCCGGCGGGCCTTCGTCGGCGACACCCGGACGTAACGGGCCGACGCGCGGGCGCCCGCCAGCCCGGAGCGGGTCACCCCGTCGACAAGAGCGTCAGCCACGGCGTGACCTCCGGTCCTCCTTGACGTGGCCGCGGAAGGTCCGCGTCGGTGCGAACTCGCCGAGCTTGTGGCCGACCATTCCCTCGGTGATGAACACCGGGACATGCTTGCGACCGTCGTGCACGGCGATCGTGTGACCGAGCATGTCCGGGATCACCGTCGAGCGCCGCGACCAGGTCTTGATGACGTTCTTCGTGCCCTTGGCGTTCTGYAGGTCCACCTTCTTGAGCAGGTGGTCGTCGACGAACGGGCCCTTCTTCAGACTGCGTGGCATGGCGTGTGTCTCCTCCTTCCCGCTCAGAATCGGTGGTCGTGCGTTGGGTGCCGCCGGGTGTGCGTCATCGTGATCACCGCCGCCTGTTCTGCTTCCGACGACGGACGATCAGCGCGTCGCTCTCCTTGCGGGTCCTGCGGGTGCGTCCCTCCGGACGGCCCTTCGGGTTCACCGGGTGGCGGCCACCGGAGGTCTTGCCCTCACCACCACCGTGCGGGTGGTCGACCGGGTTCATCGCCACACCACGGACGGTGGGGCGGCGGCCCTTCCAGCGCATCCGGCCGGCCTTGCCCCAGTTGATGTTGCTCTGCTCGGCGTTGCCGACCTCCCCGACCGTGGCCCGGCAGCGGACGTCGACGTTGCGGATCTCCCCGGACGGCATCCGCAGCTGGGCGAAGGGACCGTCCTTGGCGACCAGCTGGACGCTCGCCCCCGCGCTGCGCGCGATCTTCGCACCGCCGCCGGGACGCAGCTCGATGGCGTGCACCACCGTGCCGGTGGGGATGTTGCGCAGTGGGAGGGCGTTGCCGGGCTTGATGTCGGCGGTGGGGCCCGAGCTGACCACGTCACCCTGCCGGAGCTTCACCGGGGCGAGGATGTAGCGCTTCTCCCCGTCGGCGTAGTGCAGCAGGGCGATCCGGGCGGTGCGGTTCGGGTCGTACTCGATGTGGGCGACCTTGGYCGGCACGCCGTCCTTGTCCCGCCGGAAGTCGATCAGGCGGTAGGCGCGCTTGTGGCCACCGCCCTGGTGCCGGGTGGTGATGCGCCCGTGGACGTTGCGGCCACCCTTGGAGTGCAGCGGGCGGACCAGCGACTTCTCCGGGTGGTCACGAGTGATCTCGACGAAGTCGGACACGCTCGCGCCGCGGCGCCCCGGCGTCGTCGGCTTGTACCTACGAATCCCCATCGTCACCCACCGTGTCCTCGTCCCCGCGGGCCAGGCCCGGTGGGGCACTGGCCGCGGACGGCTGCGTACTCGTCGGCCTGCATGTCACGCACCGGGACCCCCGAAGATCTCGATGGAGTCCCCCGGCGCCAGCGCGACCATGGCCCGCTTGGTGGACTTGCGCTGCCCCCAGCCGGTGCGGGTGCGCTTGCGCTTGCCCGCCCGGTTGCTGGTGTTGACGCTGAGAACCCGGACGTTGAATATCCGCTGGACCGCAAGCTTGATCTCGGTCTTGTTCGCGTCCGGATGGACGATGAAGGTGTAGACGTTCTCGTCCAGCAGGCCGTAGCTCTTCTCGGAGACGACCGGCTTGATGATCACGTCGCGCGGGTCGGCGCTCACTTGGCCTCCTCCTCGGCTGCCGCGTCCTCGTCGGCACCGGCCGGTGCCGCCGGCTCGTCGGAAGCGGTCCGCGCACCACGGGAGATCGGCGCCAGCGCCCGCTCCACGAACGTGGCCAGAGCGTCGCGGGTGAACACCACGTCGTCGCTGACCAGCACGTCGTAGGTGTTGAGCTGGCCGGGGTCGAGCAGGTGCACGCTGGGGATGTTGCGCAGGCTCTTCCAGGTGAGCTCGTCGGCGTGGTCGACCACCACCAGCACCCGTCGGACGTCCGCGATCGTCCGCAGCGCGGTGAGCGCGGCCTTCGTCGACGGCGTGTCGCCGCTGACGAACGACGACACGATGTGCACCCGGTCGTTGCGCGCCCGGTCGGACAGGGCCCCGCGCAGCGCGGCGGCCTTCATCTTCTTCGGCGTCCGCTGGTCGTAGGAACGCGGCTTGGGGCCGTGCACGACGCCACCGCCGGTGAACTGCGGGGCGCGCAGCGAGCCCTGCCGGGCCCGGCCGGTGCCCTTCTGCCGGTACGGCTTGCGCCCACCGCCGCGGACCTCGCCGCGGGTGCGGGTGGAGTGGGTCCCCTGCCGGGCCGCGGCGAGCTGCGCCACCACCACCTGGTGGATGAGCGGCACGTTCAGGGCCACGTCGAAGATCTCACCCGGCAGGTCGACGCTGCCGGCCTCGCCACCGGCGGGGGCGTGGACGACGACCGTGCGGGTCTGTGGCGGCGCGCTCCGCTCGTCGTCGGCGGCCAGTGGCCGCCGGCGCGCCGACGCCGTCACTGCGCTCATGCCGATACCTCCTCGCTGGACGTCGCGACGTCACCGGTGGCGGATGCCGTGGCCGGCTCGGCGATGGGCTCGAAGTCCGCCGGTGCGGGCCGCTTGGCCGCGCTGCGGACGAGCACCAGACCGCCGTCCGGGCCGGGAACCGCGCCCTTGACCAGCAGGAAGCCGCGCTCGGTGTCGACGGCGTGGATGGTCAGGCCGGCGGTGGTGACCCGTTCGTGCCCCATCCGCCCGGCCATCCGCAGGCCCTTGAAGACGCGGCCGGGGGTGGCGCACCCGCCGACCGATCCGGGCGAGCGGTGCTTGCGCTCGACGCCGTGGCCGGCGCCGAGGCCCTTGAAGCCGTGCCGCTTCATCACACCGGCGAAGCCCTTGCCCTTGGATGTGCCGGTCACGTCCACGATGCTGCCCGCGGAGAAGATCTCGCCGGTCAGCTCCTGGCCGGGGCGGTAGTTGGTGGCGTCCGCGGTGCGCAGCTCCACCAGATGCCGCCGCGGCGGGACCCCGGCGCGCGCGAAGTGGCCGCGCAGCGGCTGGGTCACCCGGCGGGGGTCGATCTCGCCGTAGCCGAGCTGGACCGCCGAGTAGCCGTCCCGGTCGGATGTCCTGACCTGCGTCACCACGTTCGGCCCGGCTTTGATCACCGTGACCGGGATGACGCGGTTGTTCGCGTCCCATACCTGGGTCATCCCGAGCTTGGTGCCCAGGAGCCCCCTGTAGTTGCGATTGAGCATGACTGCGCCGGCCCCTTTAAAGCTTGATCTCGATGTCGACACCGGCGGGAAGGTCGAGGCGCATCAGCGAGTCGACCGTCTTCGGCGTCGGGTCAAGAATGTCGATCAGCCGCTTGTGCGTGCGCATCTCGAAGTGCTCGCGGCTGTCCTTGTACTTGTGCGGCGACCGGATCACGCAGTAGACGTTCTTCTCCGTCGGCAGCGGCACCGGTCCCGCGACCTGCGCACCAGTCCGCGTCACCGTCTCGACGATCTTGCGGGCCGAGCTGTCGATGATCTCGTGGTCGTAGGCCTTGAGCCGGATGCGGATCTTCTGTGCCGCCATGGTGGGCTTCGCCTGTCCTGTCTGTCTCGTCCGGCTGGCAGGCCCCGCAGGGTCCGTTCCTTGGCCGGAGCTGCCGCCGGATGTACCGCTTGTTGTCAGGTGCGTACACTGCGCAAGCGGCGGGCCATATGCCCTGGATGGGGCATAGCGGGCCCGCCGCCGCAGCGACTACTTCAGGATCTTGGTGACGCGACCGGCACCGACGGTACGACCGCCCTCGCGGATGGCGAACCGCAGGCCTTCCTCCATGGCGATCGGCTGGATGAGCTCGACCGTCATCTCCGTGTTGTCACCCGGCATGACCATCTCGGTGCCCTCGGGGAGGGTCACCACGCCGGTCACGTCGGTGGTACGGAAGTAGAACTGCGGGCGGTAGTTGTTGAAGAACGGGGTGTGGCGGCCACCCTCATCCTTGCTAAGGATGTAGACCTGCGCCTCGAAGTTGGTGTGCGGGGTGATCGACTTCGGCTTGGTGACGACCTGGCCGCGCTCGACGTCCTCGCGCTTGACACCRCGCAGGAGCAGGCCGACGTTGTCACCGGCGCGCCCCTCGTCGAGCAGCTTGCGGAACATCTCCACACCGGTGACGGTCGTCGTGGTGACCTCCGGCCGGATGCCGACGATCTCGACCACTTCGTTGACCTTGACGACACCGCGCTCCACGCGACCGGTGACGACGGTGCCACGACCGGTGATCGTGAAGACGTCCTCGATCGGCATCAGGAAGGGCTTGTCGATGTCGCGCTCCGGCTCCGGGATGGAGTCGTCGACGGCCTGCATGAGCTCGAGGAGCTTGGCTCCCCACTCCTTGTCACCCTCCAGCGCCTTGAGCGCCGAGACCCGGATCACCGGCACGTCGTCGCCGGGGAACTCGTACGAGCTCAGCAGCTCCCGGACCTCCAGCTCGACGAGCTCGAGGATCTCCTCGTCGTCGACCATGTCGGCCTTGTTCAGCGCCACGACGATGTAGGGCACGCCGACCTGGCGGGCGARCAGCACGTGCTCCTTGGTCTGCGGCATCGGGCCGTCGGTCGCCGAGACGACGAGGATCGCGCCGTCCATCTGCGCCGCGCCGGTGATCATGTTCTTGATGTAGTCGGCGTGGCCGGGGCAGTCGACGTGAGCGTAGTGCCGGTTGTCGGTCTGGTACTCGACGTGGGCGATCGAGATCGTGATGCCGCGGGCCTTCTCCTCCGGCGCCTTGTCGATCTGGTCGAACGGCGTGAAGGGGTTCAGGTCCGGGTGCGCGTCGTGCAGGACCTTGGTGATGGCCGCGGTCAGCGTGGTCTTGCCGTGGTCGATGTGACCGATGGTCCCGATGTTGACATGCGGCTTGTTCCGCTCGAACTTCTGCTTCGCCACGGGTGTCCCTCCAAGGACGGGTGGTGTCGTGCCGTGCTGGTGGTCCTGGGACCGCCGGCGGCGCGAGAGAAGTGATCGCGCCGCCTGCCGGCCACTTGTAGCCTGCTAATGATCAATAGTGGTGCCGGATCCGCGAGCGGCCCCCGGACGGGGCCACCACGCCCGGCCACCGGTCACTCTCCGCGCGCCTTCGCGATGATCTCCTTCGCGACCCCCGCTGGAACCTCGGCGTAGGAGTCGAACTGCATCGAATAGACCGCCCGCCCCGAGGTCTTCGAGCGCAGGTCCCCGACGTAGCCGAACATCTCCGACAGCGGGACGATCGCCTTCACGATGCGCGCGCCGGACCGTTCGTCCATGGCCTGGATCTGCCCGCGCCGCGAGTTCAGGTCGCCGATCACGTCACCCATGTAGTCCTCGGGGGTGGTGACCTCGACCGCCATCATCGGTTCGAGCAGCACCGGGTCGGCCCGCCGCGCCGCCTCCTTGAACGCCATCGAGCCGGCGATCTTGAAAGCGAGCTCGGACGAGTCGACGTCGTGGTACTGGCCGTCGAGCAGGGTGACCTTCACGTCGACGAGGGGGTAGCCGGCGAGCACGCCGAACTCCATCGCCTCCTGGCAGCCGGCGTCGACCGAGGGGATGTACTCACGCGGGATACGGCCACCGGTGACCTTGTTCTCGAACTCGTAGCCGCCGCCGTCGCCGCCGGAGGGCTCGAGATCGATGATCACGCGTGCGTACTGCCCGGAGCCACCGGTCTGCTTCTTGTGCGTGTAGTCGACCTTCTCGACCTTGCGCCGGATGGTCTCCCGGTAGGCGACCTGCGGCTTGCCGACGTTGGCGGCGACACCGAACTCGCGGCRCATCCGGTCGACGAGCACGTCCAGGTGCAGCTCGCCCATGCCGGCGATGATCGTCTGGCCGGTCTCGTCGTCGGTGCGGACCTGGAAGGTCGGGTCCTCCTCGGCCAGCCGGCCGATGGCCGTGCCCAGCTTCTGCTGGTCGGCCTTGGTCTTCGGCTCGATCGCGACGCTGATGACCGGGGCCGGGAAGGTCATCGACTCCAGGATGACCGGGGCGTTCGGGTCGCACAGCGTGTCACCGGTCGTGGTGTTCTTCAGACCGACGACCGCGACGATCTGACCCGCGCCGACACCCTCGCGGTCCTCCCGGTGGTTGGCGTGCATCTGGAGGATGCGGCCGATGCGCTCCTTGCGGTCCTTGGTGGAGTTCAGCACCGGGGAGCCCGAGGTGAGCCGGCCGGAGTAGACCCGGATGTAGGTCAGCTTCCCGACGTAGGGATCCGTCATGATCTTGAAGGCGAGCGCGGCGAACGGCTCGCTCTCGTCCGGCTCGCGGGAGACCTCGGTGTCCTCACGGCCGATGGCGTGACCGACGGTGGCGCCGATGTCCAGCGGGCTCGGGAGGAAGTCGACGACGGCGTCGAGCATGGGCTGCACGCCCTTGTTCTTGAACGCCGACCCGCACAGCACCGGGTTGAGCGCTCCGGCCAGCGTGCCCCGGCGCAGCGCCGCCCGCAGCTGCTCCTCGGTCGGCTCCTCACCCTCGAGGTAGAGCTCCATCAGGATGTCGTCGTTCTCGGCGACGGTCTCGATGAGCTTGTCCCGCCACTCCTGCGCGGCCTCCAGGTGGTCACGCGGGATGTCGACGGTCTCGTAGGAGGCGCCCTTGTCCTCGGTGTGCCAGAGCAGGCCCTTCATCCGGATCAGATCGATGATGCCCTTGAAGTCGGCCTCGACGCCCCACGGCAGCTGGATGACGGCCGGGGTCGCGGCGAGCCGGTCGACCATCATCTCCACGCACCGGTGGAACTCCGCGCCGACCCGGTCCATCTTGTTGACGAACGCGATCCGCGGGACGTTGTAACGGTCGGCCTGGCGCCAGACGGTCTCGCTCTGGGGCTCCACACCGGCCACGGCGTCGAAGACGGCGACCGCAYCGTCGAGCACCCGCAGCGACCGCTCCACCTCGACGGTGAAGTCGACGTGCCCCGGAGTGTCGATGATGTTGATGGTGTGGTCGCGCCAGGTACAGGTGGTGGCCGCGGAGGTGATGGTGATCCCCCGCTCCTGCTCCTGCTCCATCCAGTCCATCGTGGCGCCGCCGTCGTGGACTTCACCGATCTTGTAGTTGACGCCGGTGTAGAACAGGATCCGCTCGGTGGTCGTGGTCTTGCCCGCGTCGATGTGGGCCATGATCCCGATGTTGCGGGTCGCGGCCAGCGCGGCACGTACGTCAGCAGACATTGTCGGTTACCAGCGGTAGTGGGCKAAGGCCCTGTTGGACTCCGCCATCTTGTGGGTGTCCTCGCGCCGCTTCACGCTCGCGCCGAGACCGTTACTGGCGTCGATCAGCTCGTTCATGAGGCGCTCGGTCATGGTCTTCTCGCGGCGCTGCCGGGCGTAGCCGACCAGCCAGCGCAGCGCGAGGGTGGTGCTCCGGCTCGCGCGTACCTCGACCGGCACCTGGTAGGTGGCGCCACCGACCCGGCGGCTGCGCACCTCCAGCGTCGGCTTGACGTTGTCGAGAGCGCGCTTGAGCGTGACCWCGGGGTCGTTGCCGGTCTTCTCCCGAGCGCCCTCGAGCGCCCCGTAGACGATCCGTTCGGCCAGCGACTTCTTACCGCTGAGCAGAACCTTGTTGACCAGCGCTGTCACCAGCGGTGAGCCGTAGACCGGATCGACGACGACGACGTGCTTGGGAGCCGGGCCCTTGCGTGGCATCAGGCCTTCTCCTTCTTTGCTCCGTACTTGCTGCGCGCCTGCTTGCGGTTGCGGACACCCTGCGTGTCCAGCGTCCCGCGAACGATCTTGTAGCGGACGCCCGGAAGGTCCTTCACCCGGCCGCCGCGAACCAGGACGATCGAGTGCTCCTGCAGGTTGTGCCCCACCCCCGGGATATAGGCGGTGACCTCTATCCCGCTGTGGAGCCGGACCCGGGCAACCTTGCGCAGCGCCGAGTTCGGCTTCTTGGGCGTGGTCGTGTAGACGCGGGTGCACACGCCACGACGCTGCGGGCTCCCCTTGAGCGCCGGGGTCTTGGTCTTCTCGACCTTGTCCTGCCGGCCCTTGCGGACCAACTGCTGGATCGTCGGCAACGCCGCTCCCGTTCCTGTTCCGTTCCTGCCGGTACCTGCCGTCATCTCGTCTGTGCCCGGCCCACGCTGTCCGACCCACGCGGTCGGGCGTGTCGCGACCCCTGAGAACAGCCCGACAACCGGGACGGTCTGCCATGGGAGTACGCCCGCCCGCCTTGGTGAAGGCCGGGCCACCCCTGACACCACAGGCCCGGCAGGACGGGCCACAGTGTCACGGAATGGCCATGGGATGGCGCAGGACACAGGTCAACCTTGCAACGCACAGCGCCGCAGAAAGCGAGACTACAGACCCGCCGACGGCTGTGTCGAATCGGGGTACCCCACGTGCCACTGGTAGCCGTCTCCCCCRCACCGGCGGGGCAGGCAGGGCCGCCGGAACCCGCGGCGCCAGTGGGAAGCGCGCGCGCCTCCCGGCGCCGACGACGTCACAGTGATGGAATGTTGTGATAACAGAGTGTTTCCAGGGTGGCGGCGTTGCGAGGAAGGCCCGGCCAGCCCGGCAGCTTCAGCCCGGCAGCTTCCGCAGCTTGCAGACGAAGAAGCCCTCGAACGCCGGGCCCGGCAGGATGCGCCGGGCGTCGGCGAGCGCCGGATGGAAGGTCTCGGTCCGCCAGTGGCGCAGGCCCGGCCGCCACGCGTCCGGCGCGAAGCCGTCGATGTCGACCTCGATCGGGCACACCTCGACGGGATGGTGACGCAGCAGGTAGCTCAGCGGCGCCTCGTTCTCCTCCGGGCCGAACGTGCAGGTGGAGTACACCAGGACGCCGCCGGGACGCAGCAGCCGGCAGGCCGCCACCAGCATCTTGCGCTGCAGCCAGCCATAGTCGATCACCCGCTGCTCGGTCCAGTACCGCAGCGCCGCGGACGACCGCAGGTCGACCAGGCCCTCACCGCTGCACTGGGCGTCCAGCAGCACCCGGTCGAAACGCTCCGTTATGAACTTGTCGGCATACTGCGCCGGGTGACAGCTCGTCTCGGCCAGGCGGACGTGGAACTGCCGGGTGACCGCGCGCAGTTTCTCCAGCCGGGGCGCGATGCCGTCGTTGGCCCACAGGCGCGCCTCGTTACCGACCAGCGCCGCGATGTGCGCCGTCTTGCCGCCCGGCGCCGCGCACAGATCGATGATCGACTCATCCGGCGCGGGCGCGAGAGCCAGCGCCGGCACCAGGCTGGAGATGTTCTGGATGTAGGCGTGACCGCCGCCGAACACCTCCGAGCGCGACAGCACCCGCTTGTCGCCGCGCAGGAGATAGCCGTCGGGACACCAGTCGAGCGGGTCGAGGGTGAGCCCGAGATCCGCGATGGCGTGGTGGATCGCCGCCACGCCCAGTGGTGAGAGCCGGTTGACCCGGACGCCGGGGCGGCGGTCCAGGCAGAGGCGGTCGACCACCTCGGACTCGGCGAGCTGAAGGATCTCGGACAGCCGCCGTACGAACAGCGCCCGCTTCCGGTTCACCCAGCCCCCCGCCACATCCTGCTCGCGCCGCCACCACGGGTACGCCAGCCCGGCGACACCGCGGCCCGGCAACACCGCCGCCGCCGCCAAAATACCCACCGCGCACCACCATCGTGGCCGGGCCCCGCCCAGCCGCCGCACACCCGACCGCGGCGTGCGTACCCCGGCCGTCCGATTGCCGACCGCGGCGGTGTACCGCGGCCGACGAACCGCTTTCCCGGGCCGGTGCCACCGGCCCGGACCCGCTCCGCCGGCACCCCCGTCACCTGCGAAAACACCGCGGACCGTCCGGTCGTCAAAAGAATCCGTCGGCACGTCACAACGTTTGTCGTAGCGCACATGTCGCGTTCGAGACCAAATACTCGGGTACCACGAAAGCTGTGAGCCGAGTCATGATGTTGGATCCTTGCCCGGTAATCGGCGTCCCGATAACTTCGGTTTTGCTACCGTCCCGTCCGGCCGACCTCGATGGAGGACAAATGTCTACTCACTTCCCCCTCCCCGGCCACGCGGAAATTAGTCCGTCAAGCACCATCGGGCTGGTTATAGAGGTGTCCGACGATGTCGAGATATCCGTTTTCCGCAGCACCGAGGAAATTCCCAGAAAAACGCTTCCGAAATTGCCGGACGCCCGCGCCGAGCAGCGGGACGAAGACCACGGCAGCCAGTCCGTGACCGCCCGCCCCGGCCTGGGCACAGCCGTCGAAGCGACCCCCGAGGCCACTGTCGAAGCGACTCCCGACGCCGCTCCCACCACCATCCCCCACGCGATCGCCGGTCCGGAAACGGCCGTCGACAGCGCGGTGGACRCATCCAGCACCGCGCACCGCGACGACTGACCTCCGGACCGGCACCAGGCAGGCGGCTCACAATGACGACATCTCGCCGGTCGTCCACCGGGACCAACAGGTGGATCGGGCAGCCGACCCACCAACAGACCTCGGCGGGGACGACATTCCCGAAGACCACCGCCGGTGTGTCCTGGCTCTACGGGCGCCTGTTCGCCTGGCTCACCGGAAATCCCGCGGCCGCCCGCGTCGAATATTTCATCCGGGACCAGAACAGGGCAGCCGCCATGCACGCCGCGCTTTCCCTGCTGGGCGTGTCGACCCTGGTGGCCGCGCCGTTCGCGATTCGGAACCTGATCGACGGCTGGCTGCTGCGACTGCGGACGAACGGCATACTCCTGCCGGTCCTCCTCAWCCTCGGCGCCTTTGTGCTCAGCGCCGTGGTGTCGACCCTGCGATACATACTGGTCGGCTATTTCAGTGAGAAACTCGCGTTGCGGATCCGGCGTGACCTCTACCAGCACGCGATCGCGCTGCCGTTCCCCCACATCGCCCGGGCCCGGCACGGCGATGTCATCACCCTGTTCACCATCGACACCGCCAGGGTGCGCACCGCCGCCGCCTTCTGTCTGCCGGCCATCGCGACCATGGCGGTCGAACTCGTCGTGGCCGGGGTGGTCGCCTACCTGCTCCAGTGGCGTCTCGCGTTCGCCGTGGCCGCGATCGGCGTGGTCCCGCTCGTCCTGCTGCGCCTGGTGCGCGGACGCGTCCGGGCCATCTCCAGGGTGGAAAGCGAACGGCTCAGCCGGCTGGCCGATCATCTCATCGAGCTGACCGGGCCGGCGGGAGCGCTGCACCTGCGCGCCTTCCGCGCGCAGCACACCGGTCAGGAGGAGTTCGACCGGCTGGGCGCGGCCATTTCGACGGCCGCCCGCACCCGCGTGCAGGTCTTCGCCCGCCTGCAGCTCATCGCCGCGGCCAGTTCGGTGCTGGCGACCATGACCGTGATCGGGTTCGGGGTGTGGCTCACCCTGAACCAGACGATGACGGTTGGCACCTTCGTGGCCTTTCTCAGCGTGCTCCTGCTGGCGTTCCGTTCCATTGCCGGCTTCGCCGACCTGCGTACCCAGCTTTTCGACGGCGAGGCCTCCCTCGTCCGCATCCTGGATTTTCTCGACATCCCGCTGGGGACGACGCCTGCCGGCGACCGCAGCAATGTCAGGCCACTGACCACGGCCGACCGGCCGCATCCGCCCGCGGGCGCCACGCCACCGGCGGGCCCGGTGGCTTCCGGCCCCGAGGACGCCCAGCGTCCGCCGGCCCATGGCGATCTCGTCCTGGAGAACGTCTCCTACTCCTACGCGCCTGACGTGCCCGCTCCCAGGTGGGCGCTGCGCTGCGTCGACATCGCCGTGGGCCGCGGCGAGATGGTGGCCGTCGTCGGGTTCAGCGGCGCCGGGAAGACCACGCTGTGCCATCTCGCCAGCGGCCTGCTCACCCCCACCAGTGGGCGTGTCCTGCTCGGCGGCTGCGACGCCGGCGGGCTCTCCCCCGCCGCGGCCCGGGCTGCGGTCGGTCTGGTGTCGCAGGAGCCGTTCGTCCAGCGTCGTAGCGTCGCGGAGAACCTCCGCTTCGGGAATCCGGCCGCGACGACCGACGAACTGTGGGCCGCTCTGGAGGCGACCGGGCTGGTCACGCTCGTGCGTTCGCTGCCGGAGGGGATTCACACCCCGCTGGGGCACAACGGCCACCAGATCTCCGGCGGGGAACGGCAACGGCTGTCCATCGCCCGCGTACTGGTCCAGAACCCGCGGACCGTCGTCCTCGACGAGGCCACGTCGAACCTCGACACCCTGACCGAGGAGCTGTTGCGCGCCTCCCTGGAACGTCTGCTCGCCGAGAGAAGCTGTCTCGTCGTGGCCCACCGGGCGACGATGACCGTCGCTGCCGACCGCATCTACGTGCTGGAGAACGGCACGGTGATGGAGGCCGGGCCACACGACCGACTCGTCCGCAGCGGCGGTATCTACGCCCGGCTGGCCCGCGGCCCGGCCGAGCGGGCTCTGCGAAAGAGCAGGAACGGCGGCCGGTAAGGGCACCGCCGGTGGTCAGAAGAGCAGGTCGTCCCAGTCGATGGTGATCGGGATCGGGTTGGTGACCTCAGGCGCTCCGCCGGCCTCGTCCTTCATGAACGTGCCCAGGTGCTTGTAGAGCAGGGTTGCCCGGTCGAGCGCGTAGCGTTCGATGCTCGTGACGCCGTCGTTGTCGAGCCGGGCGATCCAGTAGTGCGCGATGCCGGCCCTGGCGTATTCACCGAGCTTGTCGGTGGTGTCCTGGGTCTCTGAACCCGGCGACACGATCTCGATGACGAGCAGGGCGTGCTCCGCGCGGAGACGTTCGCCGGCCGCGCGGTCGAGACAGCGGTAGAGGATCACATCCGGGCTGCGGTTGAGCAGCGGGATGTCACGCAGCCGGAGATCGACGTCATTGTTGACGGTCAGGCATCCGTGGCCGCGGGCCATCGCGCGCCGTGCATGCCGTTCCAGCAGGTTGGCGAGGCGACGGCCGGCGGTCTGATGATCCGGAGTCGGCGCCTCACAGAAGACGACGTAGCCGTCGACGATCTCGATCGCCCTGGCGATCTCCTCAGGCAGCGCCTCGTACTCCGCGGCGGTCACCCGCGCGGGCTGCGGTTGGATACGGAGCAGCCAGCTGTCCTCCGGCAGTGCCGTCGTCATCGCCGTCTCCTCCTCGGCATCGTGCCGATGCGGTGTTCCCCTCGGCATCGTGCCGATGCGGTGTTCCCCTCGGCATCGTGCCGATGCGGTGTTCCCTGGTGCATGCCGGCAGATCTACCCGGCACTGTCCAGCGTAGTGCCGTACCAGGCAACGTCTGCCCTGTTGACCGATGGCCAGGCGCGAGGCCAGATCCACACAGCAAGGCGGCCCGGGTGAACGTCCGACAGGGACGCCCACCCGGGCCGCCTGGGGCACTTGCGTGGCAGGAACTACCGGGTAGCGAGAACTACCGGTAGTCGCCGCCGGTGCTGCGGTAGTCGAAGTCGTCCAACGGGACGGCCTGGCCGCTGCCGGTGCCGAACGCGCCGTACTCCACGGTCGCGCCCTCGTCGTAGCCGCTGACCGAGTACACCGACGCCCGTGCCTCCTCGGTCGGCTCGACCCGGATGTTGCGGTACCGCGAGATGCCGGTACCCGCCGGGATGAGCTTGCCGATGATGACGTTCTCCTTCAGGCCGACCAGTGAGTCCGACCGGGCGTTGATCGCGGCGTCGGTGAGCACCCGGGTCGTCTCCTGGAAGGAGGCCGCCGACAGCCACGACTCGGTCGCCAGGGACGCCTTGGTGATCCCCATCAGGACCGGACGGGCCGAAGCCGGCTGGCCGCCGGTCTCGACCACCCGACGGTTCTCCTCCTCGAACCGGGCCCGCTCGACCAGTTCGCCCGGCAGGAGCGTGGTCTCCCCCGACTCCAGCACGTTCACCCGCTTGAGCATCTGCCGGATGATGATCTCGATGTGCTTGTCGTGGATCGACACGCCCTGCGAGCGGTACACCTCCTGCACCTGGTCGACCAGGTGGAGCTGCACCTGACGCGGGCCGAGGATGCGCAGCACCTCGTGCGGGTCGACCGCGCCGTCGACGATCTTCTGACCGACTGCGATGCGCTGGCCCTCCTCGACCTTCAGCCGCGACCGGCGGGAGACCGGGTAGGAGATCTCCTCGCTGCCGTCGTCGGGGATGACCACGACCTTGACGGTCTTCTCGGTCTCCTCGATGCGCACCCGCCCGGAGACCTCGCTGATCGGGGCCTTGCCCTTGGGGGAACGAGCCTCGAACAGCTCCACGACACGGGGCAGACCCTGGGTGATGTCGTCGCCGGCGACGCCACCGCTGTGGAAGGTACGCATCGTCAGCTGGGTGCCGGGCTCACCGATGGACTGGGCGGCGACGATACCGACGGCCTCGCCGACGTCCACGAGCTTGCCCGTGGCCAGCGACCGGCCGTAGCACTGTGCGCAGACACCCATCCGGGCCGCGCAGGTGAGGGCGGAACGCACCTTCACCGACTCGATCCCGGCATCGATGATCTTGCTGATGACCACGTCGCCGAGGTCGGTGCCGGCCGGTACCACCACGTCACCGGCGGCGTTCGCCGCGTCCGAGGCGAGCGTGCGCGCGTAGGCCGCGGTCTCGGCGTAACGGTCGCGGACGAGCACGCCRTCCGCTCCCTTGCGCGCGATGCGGGTGGCGATGCCGCGCTCGGTGCCGCAGTCGTCCTCACGGACGATGACGTCCTGGCTGACGTCGACCAGACGCCGGGTGAGGTACCCGGAGTCCGYGGTCCGCAGCGCCGTGTCGGCCAGACCCTTGCGGGCGCCGTGCGTGGAGATGAAGTACTCCACCACGCTCAGCCCCTCGCGGAAGTTCGCCTTGATCGGACGCGGGATGATCTCGCCCTTGGGGTTGGCGACCAGTCCGCGCATCCCGGCGAGCTGCCGGATCTGCATCATGTTTCCGGCGGCCCCGGAGTTGACCAGCACAGCGACCGGGTTGGTCTCCGGGAAGTTGGCCTCCATGGCCTCGGCGACCTTGTTCGTCGCCTCGTTCCAGATCTGGACCAGCTCGGCGCGGCGCTCGTCGTCGGAGAGGAAGCCGCGGTCGAACTGCTTCTGTACCCGTTCGGCCCGCTGCTCGTACTCGTCGAGGATCTGCGCCTTGTTCGGCGGCGCGACAACGTCCTCGATCGCGACGGTCACCCCCGAGCGGGTGGCCCAGTAGAAGCCGGCGCTCTTCAGCGCGTCCAGCGTCGCGGCCACCTGGATCTTCGGGTAGCGCTCCGCCAGGTCGTTGACGATCGCGGCCTGGGCCTTCTTGTTCATCAGGTAGTTCAGGAACGGGTAGCCCTCGGGGAGCGCCTGGTTGAGCAGGCAGCGACCGAAGGTGGTCTCCAGGGTGAACGGGTCGCCGCTGGCCCAGCCCGGCGGCGGGGTCCAGTCCAGCGGCGGCGTGGTGTCGCGCAGCCGGACTTTGATCTTCGCCTGTAGCTCGATCTCCCGGGCGTCGAAGGCCATCTRCGCCTCGGCCACGCTGGAGAACGCCCGCCCCTCGCCGCGGGCGCCCACGGCCAGCCGACTGAGGTGGAACACCCCGGTCACCATGTCCAGGCTCGGCATGGCCAGCGGACGCCCGGACGCCGGCGAGAGGATGTTGTTGCTCGACAGCATCAGGATGCGGGCCTCGGCCTGCGCCTCCGCGGACAGCGGCAGGTGCACGGCCATCTGGTCCCCGTCGAAGTCCGCGTTGAACGCGGTGCAGACCAGCGGGTGGATCTGGATGGCCTTGCCCTCGACGAGCTGCGGCTCGAACGCCTGGATACCCAGCCGGTGCAGGGTCGGCGCGCGGTTGAGCAGCACGGGGTGCTCGGTGATGACCTCTTCGAGCACGTCCCAGACGACCGGGCGGGCCCGCTCCACCATGCGCTTGGCCGACTTGATGTTCTGCGCGTGGTTGAGGTCGACCAGCCGCTTCATCACGAACGGCTTGAACAGCTCGAGTGCCATCTGCTTGGGCAGACCGCACTGGTGCAGCTTGAGCTGCGGGCCGACGACGATGACCGAACGGCCGGAGTAGTCGACGCGCTTGCCCAGCAGGTTCTGGCGGAACCGGCCCTGCTTGCCCTTGAGCATGTCCGACAGCGACTTCAGCGGACGGTTGCCCGGCCCGGTCACCGGCCGGCCGCGGCGGCCGTTGTCGAACAGCGCGTCGACGGCCTCCTGCAGCATCCGCTTCTCGTTGTTGACGATGATCTCGGGCGCACCGAGGTCGAGCAGCCTCTTGAGCCGGTTGTTCCGGTTGATCACCCGGCGGTAGAGGTCGTTGAGGTCGGACGTGGCGAACCGGCCACCGTCGAGCTGCACCATCGGGCGCAGGTCCGGCGGGATCACCGGGACGCAGTCGAGCRCCATCCCGTTCGGGGAGTTGCGGGTGTTGAGGAAGGCCGAGACGACCTTGAGACGCTTCAGCGCCCGGGCCTTCTTCTGTCCCTTGCCGCTGCGGATGGTCTCCCGCAGCGACTCGGCCTCCGCCGCCAGGTCGAAGTCGACGAGCCGGCGCTGCAGGGCCTCGGCCCCCATGCCGCCCTCGAAGTACTGGCCGAAGCGGTCCCGCAGCTCGCGGTAGAGCAGCTCGTCCGGCTCGAGGTCCTGGACCTTCAGGCTCTTGAAACGGTCGAACACCCGGTCCAGATCGTCGATCTTCCGCTGCGCGCGGTCGCGGATCTGGCGCATCTCGCGCTCGGCCGCCTCCCGCACCTTGCGCCGGACGTCACCCTTGGCACCCTCGGCCTCCAGCTGGGCGAGGTCGGCTTCCAGCTTCTTCTGCCGGGTCTCGACGTCGGCGTTCTTCTTGTCCTCGAGGTGCTGCTTCTCGACGGAGATCCGGGCTTCGAGGGTGGGCAGGTCGCGGTGGCGCGCGTCCGTGTCCACACTTGTGATCATGTAGGCRGCGAAGTAGATAACCTTCTCAAGGTCCTTCGGCGCCAGGTCGAGCAGGTAGCCGAGCCGGCTCGGGACACCCTTGAAGTACCAGATGTGGGTGACCGGCGCGGCCAGCTCGATGTGGCCCATCCGTTCCCGACGCACCTTGGCGCGGGTGACCTCGACACCGCAGCGCTCGCAGATGATGCCCTTGAAACGAACGCGCTTGTACTTACCGCAGTAGCATTCCCAGTCCCGGGTCGGACCGAAGATCTTCTCGCAGAAGAGCCCGTCCTTCTCCGGCTTGAGGGTACGGTAGTTGATCGTTTCCGGCTTCTTGACCTCGCCGTGTGACCACTGGCGGATGTCGTCCGCCGTGGCGAGGCCGATGCGCAGCTCGTCGAAGAAGTTGACGTCGAGCACGTGTCTTCTCTCTCTGCCGTCTGGCTGCCCGCTGTCGCCGGCAGGTGTTCGTGCGGATGGCGGCGGCGGGGGGCGTGGGCCGTCAGTTTGTCCAAGGTCGGCGGGGGTGCCGCGACACGGCCAGTGCCCGGGGGCTACCGGTTGCCGTGTCCTGGCCGTGTGGTCCGCGGCCGCGGCGGCGCGAGGGCGGCGACTCCAGGAAGATCATCGTGATCCCCCACAGCCCCCTGGTCGCGCCGCCTCCGGCCGCTGGCGGTCACCCGGCCGCAGACCACTACTCGTCAGACCTCCTCAACGCTGCTCGGCTCCCGCCGGGACAGGTCAATACCGAGTTCCTCCGCGGCGCGGAAGACGTCCTCGTCGGTGTCACGCATTTCGATGGAAACGCCGTCGCTGGAGAGAACCTCGACGTTCAGGCACAGCGACTGCATTTCCTTGATGAGCACCTTGAAGGACTCCGGGATACCGGGTTCAGGAATGTTCTCGCCCTTGACGATGGCCTCGTAGACCTTGACGCGCCCGAGGACGTCGTCCGACTTGATGGTGAGCAGTTCCTGCAGGGCGTAGGCGGCACCGTAGGCCTCCAGCGCCCACACCTCCATCTCGCCGAAACGCTGCCCACCGAACTGCGCCTTACCACCCAGCGGCTGCTGGGTGATCATCGAGTAGGGGCCGGTCGAACGAGCGTGGATCTTGTCGTCGACCAGGTGCAGCAACTTGAGGATGTAGATGTAACCGACCGCCACCGGATACGGGTAGGGCTCGCCGGTCCGGCCGTCGAAGAGCTCGGCCTTGCCGCTGGCCCCGATGAGCTGGACGCCGTCCCGGTTGGGCAGCGTCGAGGCGAGCAGGCCGGTGATCTCCTCCTCACGGGCGCCGTCGAAGACCGGCGTGGCCACGTTGGTGTTCGGCGGCGCCTGGTCCGCCCGGATGCCGCGCAGCCGCTCCTTCCAGTCCTCGGCACCGCCGTCGACCTGCCACCCGGTCTTGGCCACCCAGCCGAGGTGGGTCTCCAGGATCTGGCCGATGTTCATCCGGCGGGGCACACCGTGCGGGTTGAGCACGACGTCCACCGGGGTGCCGTCGGAGAGGAAGGGCATGTCCTCGGCCGGGAGGATCTTCGCGATGACGCCCTTGTTCCCGTGCCGCCCGGCGAGCTTGTCGCCATCGGTGATCTTGCGCTTCTGGGCGACGTACACTCGGACCAGCTCGTTCACGCCGGGTGGCAGCTCGTCGCCGTCCTCCCGGGAGAACACCCGGACCCCGATGACCTTGCCGGACTCCCCGTGCGGCACCTTCAGCGAGGTGTCGCGGACCTCCCGGGCCTTCTCACCGAAGATCGCACGCAGCAGCCGCTCCTCCGGGGTCAGCTCGGTCTCGCCCTTGGGCGTGACCTTCCCGACCAGCACGTCACCGGGCGAGACCTCGGCGCCGATACGGATGATGCCGCGCTCGTCGAGGTCGGCGAGGACCTCCTCGGCGACGTTGGGGATGTCCCGGGTGATCTCCTCCGGCCCGAGCTTGGTGTCCCGGGCGTCGACCTCGTGCTCCTCGATGTGGATCGAGGACAGCACGTCGTCCTGGACCAGCCGCTGGGAGAGGATGATCGCGTCCTCGTAGTTGTGGCCCTCCCACGGCATGAAGGCGACCAGCAGGTTCTTGCCCAGCGCCATCTCGCCGTTGTCCGTGCAGGGGCCGTCCGCGATGACCTGGCCTGCCTCGACCCGGTCCCCCTCGTCCACGATGGGCTTCTGGTTGATGCAGGTGCCCTGGTTGGACCGGCGGAACTTCGCCATCCGGTAGGTGCGCCGGGTGCCGTCGTCGTGCATGACGGTGATGTAGTCGGCGGAGAGGTCCTCGACCACGCCGGCCTGCGCGCAGACGACGACGTCGCCGGCGTCCTTGGCCGCGCGGGCCTCCATGCCGGTGCCGACCAGCGGCGCCTCACTGCGCAGCAGTGGGACGGACTGGCGCTGCATGTTCGAGCCCATCAGGGCCCGGTTGGCGTCGTCGTGCTCRAGGAAGGGGATCATCGCGGTGGCGACCGACACCATCTGCCGCGGCGAGACGTCCATGTAGTCGACCTCGTCGGGCGGGATGAACTCGACCTCGCCGCCCTTGCGGCGGACCAGGACCCGGTGCTCGGCGAACGACCCGTCGGAGCTCAGCGGCGCGTTCGCCTGCGCGATGACGTGCCGGTCCTCCTCGTCCGCGGTGAGGTAGTCGATCTGGTCGGTGACCCGCCCGGCCACGACCTTGCGGTAGGGCGTCTCGACGAAGCCGAACGGGTTGACCCGCGCGAACGTCGACAGCGAGCCGATCAGACCGATGTTCGGCCCTTCCGGCGTCTCGATCGGGCACATCCGGCCGTAGTGGCTGGGGTGGACGTCCCGGACCTCGAAACCGGCCCGCTCCCGGGAGAGACCACCCGGGCCGAGCGCGGACAGGCGCCGCTTGTGGGTGAGGCCCGCCAGCGGGTTGGTCTGGTCCATGAACTGGGAGAGCTGGCTGGTGCCGAAGAACTCCTTGATGGAGGCGACCACCGGCCGGATGTTGATCAGCGTCTGCGGCGTGATCGCCTCGACGTCCTGGGTGGTCATCCGCTCCCGGACGACCCGCTCCATCCRGGCCAGGCCCAGGCGCACCTGGTTCTGGATCAGCTCACCGACCGTGCGCAGCCGCCTGTTGCCGAAGTGGTCGATGTCGTCCACGTCGTAGGACGAGTCCCTGCCGGCGTGCAGCTGGACGACGTACTCGATCGTGCGGACGATGTCGTCCTCGGTGAGCACTCCGACGTCGTGCGGGACGTCCACCTCGAGCTTCTTGTTCACCTTGTAGCGGCCGACCTTGGCCAGGTCGTAGCGCTTCGGGTTGAAGAAGAGGTTCTCCAGCAGCGTCTGCGCGGACTCGCGGGTCGGCGGCTCGCCCGGGCGCAGCTTGCGGTAGATGTCGAGCAGCGCGTCGTCCTGGCTGGAGGTGTGGTCCTTCTCCAGGGTCACCCGCATCGACGGGAAATCACCGAACCGCTCCAGAATGCGCGCCTCGTCCCAGCCGAGCGCCTTGAGCAGCACGGTCACGGACTGGCGGCGCTTGCGGTCGATACGGACGCCGACGGTGTCCCGCTTGTCGACCTCGAACTCCAGCCAGGCGCCCCGGGACGGAATCACCTTGCAGGAGAACAGATCCTTGTCGGAGACCTTGTCGATGGTCTTCTCGAAGTACACCCCGGGGGAACGCACCARCTGGCTGACGACGACCCGCTCGGTCCCGTTTATGACGAATGTGCCCTTCGGGGTCATGAGCGGGAAATCGCCCATGAAAACCGTCTGGCTCTTGATCTCACCGGTGGTGTTGTTGGTGAACTCGGYCGTCACGAACATCGGGGCCGAGTAGGTCATATCCTTGTCCTTGCACTCCTCGACGGAGTACTTCGGCGGTTCGAAACGGTGGTCCCGGAACGACAGTGAMATCGAACCGGAGAAGTCCTCGATCGGGGATATCTCCTYGAAGACCTCTTCGAGACCCGACGTGACGGGTACGTCGTCACGACCGGCGTCGATGGCTTCCTGGACCCRTTCCGCCCACGCATCACTGCCGATCAGCCAGTCGAAGGACTGGGTCTGCAGGGCGAGAAGATCGGGGACCTCGAGAGGCTCGATGATCTTTGCGAACGAGATGCGGGAGGAGGTAGGCGAGGCGGCCAAGGTGGTCCTTCCGGTGGCCTGATCGTCGGGCTGGTGGCGCTGCGGCTTCCTTGATGYGGCCTCCGGCAACACGGGAGGATTCATGATCGCGTCGCCTTCGGCCTGCTCGAGAACAATCCGACGGAGGGGTGGTCGGGTGATCAGTGTCTCGCTACGGTTGTGGTGACTGTCGGCGGGGGTAGTCCAACAGGGTGYACGGGTGACTCACGAATGCAGGCAGACGCGACACGGGCGTCAGCGAGTAGTCCGTCACGACAGCTTTCGGACGGGGACCTCCGCGTGGGATGGTCGTCCTGTACTGGTGACGTGGCGGCGCTTCGGTGGCGGATTGYGATCAACGGTCTCGCTCGGGTTACCTCGGTCGTGACGTCTGTCTGGACGGTCGCGCCCGGTGGACGCGGCTGCACAGGGACTGAAAGCCGTACGCGGGCTGACACCGTCGCATACCTCGAGGAGCAGTGAGCGCACGACGAAAGGACAGCCCAAACGAGCAGTGTAGCCGATGGCTGCACTGCTGACAAGGCTGGCCGCAAGGCTGAGCTCGAGGCTGGCCGACGGGGGCCGCCCGACGGAAGCTGGTCAGYCGATGCCAGCTGACCGACGCCGTCCGACGGGTGTGGGTCACCGCTTCGGAGATGATGGAACTCCGTCCCGGGTAAGGTCGTCAACCGGTTGCGAGGTAATGAGCGCGAGAAAGCCCGCGGCACGCCCCGGCCGGGCCTGCGTGAGCAGCCCGCGCGCCCGGGCAGGCCGTCCGGCCGCGCGAGGCGGCGCGGCGGGGCTCCCCCACCCGATCCGTCCGCCCGCGACCGGGCCGACAGCCGCGACGACCGGCCCGGTGGCAACCGGCTCGGGCAGACGCTCGGCAGCCCGTTCGACGGGCACCGGCAGCCTCGGCTTTGTTGTCGAGGCAGCCTGACCCACCAGGGCAGCCTGAAGCGTCAGGACGGCCTGAAGCGCCGGGCTGTCTGAAGCGTCAGGACGGCCTGAGCCAACGACGCGGGCCGTTGCCCTCTCGTCTCCACGGAGGGAGAGGGCAACGGCCCGCGGTGTCATGGTTACTTGACGGTGACCGTGGCGCCGGCGCCCTCCAGGGCGGCCTTGGCCTTCTCCGCGGCTTCCTTGGTCGCCTTCTCCAGCACCGGCTTGGGCGCTCCGTCGACGAGGTCCTTGGCCTCCTTCAGCCCGAGGCTGGTCAGCGCGCGGACCTCCTTGATGACCTGGATCTTCTTGTCGCCGACGGACTCGAGGATGACGTCGAACTCGTCCTGCTCCTCGACGGCCGGCGCCTCGGCGGCCGGCCCCGCGGCGTTCGGCGCGGCAACCGCGATCGGCGCGGCCGCGGTCACACCGAAGGTGTCCTCGAACTGCTTCACGAACTCCGACAGCTCCAGCAGCGTCATTTCCTTGAACGCGTCCAGCAACTCGTCAGTCGACAGCTTCGCCATGATGGCGGTCCTTTCATCGTGGTGGATCAGAAAGTCCGGTCGGGCGTACCGCGTCAGCGGGCCGAAAGCACCGCGACTACCGCCCGTCGGGTTACCTGTGGCTACTTGTTGTTACTTGGGGCTACTTCGGACTGCCTGGTTCACGGATCCCGGGGACCGGGACGGCCGGCGCCCGTCGACATCGGCTACCGGCCAGCTGGCCGGATAGCGGGACGTGTCGGGCCACGGGCGGCCGGTGCGCTAGGCGCCCGCTTCGGCCGGGGACGCGTCGGCCGCCGGCTCGGGAACCGCGGACGCCTCCGCCTCCCGCTTGGCCCGCAGCGCCTCGGCCAGGCGGGCCGTCTGAGACAACGGCGCCGCGAACAGGCCGACCGCCTTGGCCAGCGAACCGTTGAGCGCACCCGCGAGCTTGGCGAGCAACACCTCGCGCGACTCGAGATCGGCCAGCTTGCGGATGTCGTCCGCCGACACCGGCCTGCCCTCGACGACGCCGCCCTTGACCACCAGAGCCGGGTTGGCTCGGGCGAAGTCACGCAGGCCCTTGGCCGCCTCGACCGGGTCGCCAGTGACGAACGCGACCGCGGTGGGGCCGACCAGCAGATCGTCCAGGCCGTTGATGCCGACCTGCCCAGCGGCAATCTTGGTGAGGGTGTTCTTGACCACCGCGTACTGTGTGCCCTCGCCGAGCGAACGACGCAGTTCGGTGAGCTGGCTCACCGTCAGCCCGCGATACTCGGTCAGCACCGCCGCGGACGCGCCCCGGAACGAGTCTGCGATCTCCGTTACCGCGGCGACCTTTTCCGGCTTCGCCATCGGGCTCCTTCATGGGGTCTGGCCAGTCGTCCGAAAGGTGCCGCAGACGACGAACGCCCCGGCGCAGGCGCGCGGGGCGTACCGACCGGGACAAAACGATGCCAACCCCGGACAATGCTCCCTCACCTGCGCGGGCCGTCCGGTGGCTCCGGAACCTTCGGCCGCCCCACGAGGGGACGACGACCAGCGGTCTTCGGTTTGGTTCTCAGTGAACAGTTGGTTCTCAGTGAGCAGAATACTCGGGCCTACCGCGATACGAAAAATATGATCGTTCCGCTTTCGGCCTTCGCGTCAAAATGGTACACGGCCTGGAAACCGCGGCCGGCCAGGGAGCGCCATGCGCACCCCGTCCGACCGCGGCCCGCGAGGACCGGTACCGACCGAAGCCGGTACCGCCCGGATCAGGCGACGACATCCTCGAGGAGGTTGCGGGTACGACCCGGGTCGACCAGAATTCCGGGGCCCATCGTGGTCGTAAAAGTGATCTTCTTCAGGTAGCGACCCTTGGCCGCGGCCGGCTTGACCCGGACGATCTCGTCCAGTGCGACGCTGTAGTTCTCGATCAGCTGCTCGTCGGTGAAGGCCGTCTTCCCGATGACGATGTGCAGGTTGCCCTGCTTGTCGACCCGAAAATTGATCTTTCCGCCCTTGATGTCGCGGACGGCCTTGGCGATGTCGAGGGTGACCGTGCCGGTCTTGGGGTTGGGCATGAGCCCGCGCGGCCCCAGGATGCGGGCGATGCGGCCGACCTTGGCCATCTGGTCGGGGGTCGCGACGGTCGCGTCGAAGTCGAGGAAGCCCTCCTGGATCCGCTGCACGAGATCGTCGCTGCCGACGATGTCGGCACCGGCTGCGGTGGCCTCGGCCGCCTTCTCCCCGGCGGCGAAGACCGCCACCCGCGGGGACTTCCCGGTGCCGTGCGGCAGGTTCACGGTTCCCCGGACCATCTGGTCGGCCTTGCGCGGATCCACCCCGAGACGCAGCGCGACCTCGACGGTGGCGGCGTACTTGGTCGTGGAGGTCTCACGGGCCAGCTGGACGGCTTCCAGCGGGGTGTACAGGCGGTCCGGCTCGATCTTCTCGATCGCGGCCCGGTACGCCTTGCTGCGCTTCGTCATGTGTGTCTCCTCGTGGTGATGACGGGCCGGAGCCGCTGCACCACCCGCCCATCCTGGTTGCAGGCACCTTCCAGGACGGGTCGGGCGTGATCGGGCGCCCTCCCACAGTTGTCGCGGTCACGGCCGTCGCAACCTCGCGGCCGGACTGGTCGTCACCCGCTGACGGTGATGCCCATCGACCGGGCGGTCCCGGCGATGATCTTCTCGGCGGCTTCCAGGGTGGTGGCGTTGAGGTCCGGCAGTTTGGTCTGGGCGATCTGACGGACCTGCTCGGCGGTCAGGTTGGCCACCTTCGTCCGGTGCGGAACGCCGCTGCCCTTCTCCACCCCGGCGGCCTTGAGGATCAGCCGCGCCGCCGGCGGTGTCTTGGTGACGAAGGTGAACGAGCGGTCGTCGTACACGGTGATCTCGACCGGCACCACGTTCCCGCGCTGGGACTCGGTGGCGGCGTTGTACTGCTTGCAGAACTCCATGATGTTCACGCCGTGCTGGCCGAGTGCCGGCCCCACCGGAGGTGCCGGCGTCGCCACACCGGCATTGATCTGGAGCTTGATGATGGCGGYGATCTTCTTCTTGGGAGGCATGGTGTCGTTTCTCTCCGAGTTGCTGCTGGTGGGGCGGGTTCAGATCTTCGCGACCTGGTTGAACTGAAGTTCGACCGGCGTCTCGCGGCCGAAGATGGACACCAGCACCTTGAGCCGCTGTGCGTCGAGGTTGATCTCGCTGATGGTGGCCGGCAGGGTCGCGAACGGGCCGTCCATGACGGTCACCGACTCCCCGACCTCGAACTCCTGTACCCGGACCGTCTCGACCTTCTTCTCGCGCGGCGCCGGCGGCGCGAGGATCGAGAGGACCTCCTCCGTGCGCAACGGCGACGGCTTGTTGGTCAGCCCCACGAAGCCGGTCACGCCCGGGGTGTTGCGGACCGCCGACCACGACTGGTCGGTGAGGTCCATCCGCACGTAGATGTAGCCGGGGTACTTCTTCTGCTGCACCAGTTGCCGCTTGCCGTTCTTGATGACCGGGACCTCCTCGGTCGGCACCTCGATCTGGAAGATGTAGTCCTCCATGTTGAGGCTGGAGATCCGGGTCTCAAGGTTCGTCTTGACCTTGTTCTCRTATCCGGCATACGAATGTATGACGTACCACTCGCCCGGAGCGTCCTCCAGTGCCCGCCGGATGTCCTCGGCGTCGTCCTCGTCGTCGGCAGCGGGCTGGTCCGCCCCTGCCGGACCGGTCACGTCCGCCTGGTCCGTCGCGAGGTAGCCGGGAGACGTGTCGGTGCCCGTGGTGCCGTCGCCGCTCTCGCCGGCCTGCGGCAGGGCGCCGGCCTCCGTACTCGCCACCTCGTCGCGCGCCAGTGCCGCCAGCGGATCGAGACCGTCGAGGGCCTCCCCCTGTTCGGAGGAGACGTGCTCGGGAAACTGGGACACGCGGACGTTCCTTCTCTCTATGACCGTGCTCTGTGAGCTGTGTGGGCCTCGGGGCGACATGAATCCGCGGAATCCGGTCACATCAACCGAAGATGGCCAACACCGCCTTGGTGAGACCGAAGTCCAACGAGGCGACGAAGGCCACCGTGATCGAGCAGAACACGAGCACGACGATCACATAAGTGACCAGCTCGCTCCGGCCCGGATAGACAACCTTCCGAAGCTCGGCGACAACCTCGCGGTAGAACCGCAGTGGCGTCGTGCGACGCCGGCCCGCGGGCCTGGTCGGCCGGCCGGCCCGCGGTGCCGCGTCACGTGTGTCGGTCGCCACTCACTCCACCTACCTGGTCGTCGGATACCGCAGGGGCGACAGGACTCGAACCTGCAACCGCCGGTTTTGGAGACCGGTGCTCTACCAATTGAGCCACGCCCCTTTGCACTGCGGTCGTCCTCGAAGCAGCAGCCGCCGAACAAGATCGAATCCATCAAAAGATCAATCTTGATGGCCGCCCCTGATGACCATCAACCCCTGATGACCATCAGCAGCACTACATACCGGGACGACAGCCCAAGCGCATCCACCATACTCCTACGCAGGCCCGCTTACCTGGCCACCCGGCCCCGGCCCCGGCGGGGATCCGCGGATGCCCGCCGGGGAGCGATCCTGTGACGCGGATTCGACGTCCCGCATCCCCGCGGAACCGGTACAGAACCGGCACGAAGCCGGCACCGAGCCGGGTGCCGGAACCGGGGGTCAGACGGAGGGTGGGTGCCGAAGGTCTTCCTCCAGACGAGGCGGATACCGACYGAAACCGCTGCCGGACTGCCCGCGCACCGACCCTTGTGGCGTCCCGTGGAATCCGAACGGCCCCGGCAATGATCGGGCGGCCAACCCCTGATACGTGGCAGCATGACGGTCATGACCCGGATCTCTCACCGCATCGGCAGCATCGCCCCCTCCGCGACGCTCGCCGTGGACGCGACCGCGAAGGCGCTGCGTGCAGCCGGCCGGGACGTGATCGGCTTTGGTGCCGGCGAACCGGACTTCCCCACCCCCGACCACGTCGTCGCAGCCGCCGAGAAGGCCTGTAGCGACCCGAAGATGCACCGGTACACACCCGCCGCCGGCCTGCCCGAGCTCCGGGAGGCGGTGGCGGACAAGACCCGCCGCGACTCCGGTTTCGACGTCCCCGCCAGCTCTGTGATCATCACCAACGGCGGCAAGCAGGCGGTCTACCAGGCGTTCGCCACCCTGCTCGACCCCGGTGACGAGGTCCTGCTGCCCGCTCCCTACTGGACGACCTACCCGGAGTCGATCCGGCTCGCCGGCGGCGTCCCGGTGGACGTCGTCACCACCCCGGAACAGGGTTACCGGGTGACGGTCGAGCAGCTGGAGGCGGCCCGCACCCCCCGCACCAAGGTGCTGCTGTTCTGTTCGCCGTCCAACCCCACCGGGGCGGTACACACCCCCGAGGAGGTCCGGGCGATCGGGCGCTGGGCGGCCGACGCCGGCCTGTGGGTGATCGCCGACGAGATCTACGAGCATCTGGTGTACGGCGACGCCCGGTTCGCCTCCCTGCCGGTCGAGGTGCCGGAGATCGCCGACCGCACCATCGTGGTCAACGGGGTGGCCAAGACCTACGCCATGACCGGCTGGCGGGTCGGCTGGCTGATCGGCCCGCCGGACGTGGTGCAGGCCGCCACCAACCTGCAGTCCCACGCCACGTCCAATGTCTCCAACGTCGCGCAGGCCGCGGCGCTGGCAGCGGTGACCGGGCCGCTGGACGCCGTCGTGGAGATGCGCAAGGCCTTCGACCGGCGACGGCTGACCATGCACCGGATGCTCTCCAGCACGCCCGGGGTGGTCTGCCCGCTGCCCGACGGGGCGTTCTACTGCTACGCGTCGGTGGCCGGCGTCCTCGGCCGCACGCTGCGGGGGAAGACCCCGGCCACCTCGGCGGAACTGGCCTCGCTCATCCTCGAGGAAGCGGGGGTGGCGATCGTGCCGGGTGAGGCGTTCGGGACCCCGGGCTACACCCGGCTGTCCTACGCGCTCGGCGACGAGGACCTGGTCACGGGCGTCCAGCGGCTGTCCGACCTGCTGGCCGAGGCACGCTGATCGACGGGCGGGCCGCGTCGCCCGCCCGAACCCGGCCGGCACGGCGTTCGGCCGGCACCCACCCGACGGTGTGTCCGGCAGGCACGGCCGGGCATCCGCAGGCTGCGGCCGGCGGACACACCGTCACCACACCTGTCCGCCCCGTGCCTGCCCCGCCGTGCCTGCCCCGCCGTGCCTGCCCGGCAGGCCGCAGGCAGGCAGGCGCGAGCGGGCCCGAAAACGGGCTGGGCGAGCGGGGCCTCAGGCGAGTTGGACGGTGGCCCGGGAGGCCAGCAGCACCTTGCTGCCGTCGAACCGCACGGTCAGGTTGACGACCACCCGGTTGTCCTCGAGCTTCTTCTCGACGACGCCGCTGACCACGAGCGTGGCACCGGCGTCGTCGTCCGGCACCGGCACCGGGGAGGAGAACCGGACGCCGTAGTCGACCACGCTGCCGGGGTCCCCCGCCCAGTCGGTGACGAGCCGGGCGGCCGTGGCCATGGTGTACATCCCATGCGCGATCACACCGGGCAGGCCGACGCCCTGCGCCGCCCGCTCGTTCCAGTGGATCACGTTGAAGTCGCCGGAGGCCCCGCAGTAGCGGACAAGGTCCTCCCGGCGGATCCGGAACTCCCGCTCGGGAATCCGGGTACCGACCTCGACGTCGTCGTAGTCGATGATGGCAGGCATGTGAGCGCTCAGCACCCTTCCTGATCCTTGAGGCCGTCAGGCCGGCGGTGTCCTGGGGGCCGGCAGGCCGGTAGCGTCCCCCTTGAAGCCGGTAGCCCGGCAGCGTCCCCGTTGTCCCCTTGAAGCCAACAGGCTGGCAGTGTGCCCTGGGGATCGGCCTACCGGCAGTGCGGCGCGTTTGGGGGCGTCAGGCCGCGGTGCCGCGCGAGGCCAGCGCCGTCCGGGCGGTCGCGACCGGCTCGCCGCCGGTCGTGACGAACTCGTACTCGCTGATCAGCAGCTCGTTGCGCCCGGCCTTGCGGATGTCGGCGATGGTGGCGGAGACGACGAGCTCGTCACCGGCGACGACCGGCCGGCGCAGCGAGTAGCGCTGCTCGACGTGCACCACCAGCGAGTAGTCGAGACCGAGCTGCGGGTCGTGCACCGGCACCACGGGCCGCCAGAGGGCCACCGCCGTCAGGAAGGTGGGCGGCGCTACAAGATCGATATAGCCGGCCGCCTTGGCGGCCTCAAGATCGTGCGAGAGCGGACTGTCATCCTGGATCGCGGTCGCGAACTGCCGGATGTGTTCGCGACCGACCAGGAAGGGAGTGTCCGCGACAAACCTGCGTCCGACAAAGTCCCGATTGAGCGGCACCGCATGCTCCGATCTCGCCGTCCCCGCGGTTGGAACCACCCCGCAGCACCGGGGAACTACAACACTCCCACGCGACAGCCAGCGAGGACAGACGGTTCCAGGACACGACGCGGCGATCACCAACAGTGAAGAGATCAATCCAACGGACTGAACACTAGCCCCGCGCCCCCCGGCCACCGTACCGACAGGCCGTGGCGGCCCGACATCATCGTGGGGGAACCCGCGGGCCCCTGGAAGAACCTTCGGAAGGCAACCTGGAAGACGACGTCACCTGGAGGCCGGCGAGCATCCGGAGGATGTCCGCGACCGGGTCAGYGGGTCTCTCGGTGCTCGGTGTGATGCCGGCAGTTCGAGCAGAACTTGCGCAGCTCCAGACGGTCCGGATCGTTGCGGCGGTTCTTGCGCGTGATGTAGTTGCGGTGCTTGCACACCTGACACGCCAGGGTGATCTTCGGACGGACGTCGGTGGCGGCCACGGTGCTGTGCCTCTTCCTGCAGGTGGGACAAGAACGAACCAGAGCTTGGACGTGCCGGACGACTACGGCGCCGTCCATGGCGGGACGCGACCCGACCGGTAGCGGTGGCCGGATTTGAACCGGCGACACAGCGATTATGAGCCGCTTGCTCTGCCTGGCTGAGCTACACCGCCTGGGTGGACCCACCCCGTCAACTGGCCCAGCCGACGGGGTGATGGCCGGCAACCGCTCACCTGGCTACCGACCGGTTCCACAGAGCCCCTTTACGGAATCGAACCGTAGACCTTCTCCTTACCATGGAGACGCTCTGCCGACTGAGCTAAAGGGGCGAGTACGCGGGCCTTAGGTTACACGACGACGGGGCAGTGCGTGTCGCGGGCCCGATCGCAGTGACGCCGTCCGCGGCCGTCGCCGACGCTCGGCGCCCGCGGGCGCCCCACCCACCCGGCGTCGACACAGCCACCCGGTGGCTCCGCCCGGATCTCCCACGGCCCGCCTGGCCCAGGCGCACGATCCCAGCCGCRCCCGTCCACGGCTGCTGCCCCCATGACCCGCGTGGCATCCACGGCCGCTGCGGCCACCGCGACGACCACGGCCACCGCGGACGCCCGGTCACCTGACGTCCCGGGGCGCGTGCGCGACGGCGCTCGGGAGCCCGCGACCCGGGGTGAACGGATCTTCGTCGCCCGGCGCGATCTGCCCTGACACAGACACCACTCCATGTCACGAAAATGGGCCCGATCGCAAAGATCGCAACTGTGAGTAACGACAAAGTCGACTCACGCACTGCTTACATAGCTGTAAGTAGTTGTTACTTTGCTTAGCGTAGTAGTTGGTCGAGCAAACCTGCCTCTGGGATCACCCGTCGGCCAGCCCCCCCGAACACGCCAGGGAGCTCCCATGCGCATCGCACTCACGCCCGCCTGCCAGACCGGCGCCGGGCCAGGCCGGGCTGTCCGGCCCCACCGGCGCCGGACAGCCCGCCACCGACGGGGCGGCACACGCGGGGCCGTCGTCGTAGCGGCAGTAGCGTTCATCACAGCCACCACCGTCACAGCCATGACCGCGGGCAGCCTTCGGGCGAGCCAGCCTGTAGCGGCGTCCAGCATTCATGATCAGGCTGTTCGTGACGTACAGGCTATTCGTAACGTGGCCGCCACATTCGACCTGCCTGTCCTGGCGGCGGGGACCACGGCCGCCGCCCCCAGGACGGCGGACACAGCCGTGGCCGTATCCGGTGCGGCCGTACCCATCGCGGACCAGTCCGCGCAGACAATCCCGGCTGAGTGGCCGCGAGGTATCGACATCTCGTCATGGCAACATCCCGCTGGCGCACAGATCGACTGGAACGCGGTCCGCTCGGCCGGCGTCACCTTCGCCATCGTCAAGGCGACCGAGGGCATGACCTACACCAATCCGTATTTCGCCCTCGACCGCCTGCGTGCCCTCCAGACGGGCCTGGTCGTCGGCGCGTACCACTACGCCCGGCCCGTCCTGCCGATCACGACCGCGGTCGAACAGGCCGACCGATTCCTCGCCACCACCGGTCTCACCCGGTCCAACGGTCATCTGGCCCCCATCCTCGATCTCGAGGCCGACGGAAGCCTGTCGGCCGACCAGCTCACCGCCTGGACCCGCGCCTTCCTGGAGGAGATCGAGACGAGAACCGGACGCACTCCCATCCTGTACACCTACCGGTCGTTCTGGACCGACACGATGAAGAACACCACGTCATTCTCCCGCTACCCACTGTGGTTCGCCATTTACAACGGGAGCTCGTCATCGGGTTCCCTGCCCGGCGGCTGGCAGAAGTGGGCGATGTGGCAGTTCACCTCCTCCGGGAGCGTTCCCGGCATCACCGGGAACGTCGACATGAACGCCGTCTGCTGTGGCGTCGACGCGCTGGCCGCCAGTGCCGACGGGCGGATCAGCGAGATCGACCGGCGGTACGGCTCCGACTCCCGCGTGCGCTCGGCGCTGGGGACCGCCATCCGCGACGAGGAACCCGCCGGTGGCGGCGGACGGTGGCGGCAGTTCGAGCAGGGGCTGCTCTTCTGGTCGGTGGCGACCGGCGTCCACGAGGCGCACGGTGGGATCGGCGCGAAATATCTGAACCTGGGCGGCAGCAACAGCTTCCTGGGACGGCCGACCAGCGACGAGGTGGACGCGGAGACGACAGGCAGCAGGCAGTCGGTGTTCCAGGGCGGCCGGATCTACTGGAGCGCCGCCACGGACGCCCACGAGGTCCACGGAGCGATCCTCAACCACTACCTGTCACTCGGTGGCGCCGGTTCGGACCTCGGGCTGCCGATCAGCGACGAGTACCCGGTCGGGGGAGGACACCAGAGCGCCTTCCAGTACGGCTGGCTGCGTTGGGACGCGGACTCTGGCACGGTCGCCGTCACCCGCCCGTAGGCCGTGCCTGGCCAGACCACGCCACACGGATTTTCGATCACCCGGACATGACTGCGCGCGACGGGTCTCCAGACCGGAATGTCGGGCAACCGGGCATGTCCGGGGCATGCGCAGGCATGCGCAGGCATGCGCAGGGCGCCCGGAGGGCACACGGAGGGCATGGCCATGTGGGCCAGCCGGCCGCCGGTGACGCTGTCATGCTCTTTCCGCGCCGCCGGAGACCTCGCGGCCCCGGGGCCGTCAAACCGACCCGAAAGTGACACCGAAGGTGACGCGGCCACGGCCCTTCCGCGCCRCCAGCGGCCACCGGGCCCCGGGTCGCCAGGCGTCCCGCCACGCTCCAGGGAGGATTCCATGCAACCGGCACGGTCAGCGGCACGCACCACCGGATGGCTGGTATTTGCCACGGTCATCATCTTCATCGCAGGATTTCACAACATCATCTATGGAGTTGCCGCTCTCGACAGATATACCTATCTCGTCAGTGACAGCGGTACGATCATCTACCAGGATCTGAACTTCTGGGGCTGGCTGCTGATAGCCATGGGCATCGTCGAGGTCGTCGTCGCGGCGGGCCTGCTGACGGGCCAGCGGTGGGCCCGCTGGGCGGCAATCGCGATCTGCGCGGTCAACGTGATCGCGCACCTTGCCTTCCTCGCGGTCTTCCCGGTGTGGGCAGTCATCCTCATCGCGCTCGACGTACTCGTGATCTATGYGGTGACCAGGCCTGACACACAGCCGCGCGGGTCCTACGAGCCCTACCCCGAAGCCGACCGGGTGGAGGCCCGCACAGGCCGCGGGGAATACGGCACAGGCCGCCGGGAGTACACCGAACCGTCCCGCTCCACCACGCGAGGCAGCCGGTCCGGTCCTGATACACCCACCCGCTGAACACCCGGCAGCGAACAGCGGGAACCCGCTCGACGCCGGCGTTCCAGCCCTCCCGCGGGCCGTGGAACGTCGGCGTCGAGCGTGTGCGCCCGGGCCCCGGAAAAGCCGTTCGCCCCGCGGCCGTGCGTCCCACCGGCCGCCGCTGAACCCGGAGTCCACGTCGACCGGGAACGCGTACCATCCGAAAATTTCCGGAAAAAGAAACAAAGAAATAAAGAGATTCAGAAAGAAACGAGCCCGAACGGGATGACGCCAGAAGGACGAGCCGGCAGGAGGCACCACACCGCATGGGCCGGGCCCTCATGTCCGGCTCGCGGCGACGGCAGTCCGCGGCCGACAGCGGTCAGGAACGGCGGCCACCCGCGACCGCGGCAGCCAGCAGCGGGGGTCAGAAACGGGGGTCAGGAACGGGGGCGGCGCGATATACGCGACACGAACGCCGGCAGCTGGGCGGCGGCGAACGCGTCGGCGTCCCACGTCTGGTCCAGGGCGGCCGTGACGTCACGCCAGACATAGACCGATGCCGACCGGCCGTCGACGAGTACGACACGCCGCGCCTCGTACTCGTCACCCTCGAACGCGTCGAGGACGGCCCGCTCCCGCGGGCTGAGGCCGGACAGTACGCGGCCGGCCACCAACGCCGTCGGCACGGCGGCCGGCACCAGACCCGGGTAGACCCGACCGGGCAGCGCCGCCGCCCGCCACCCGGCGACCGCTGCCGGCCGCGAGCGCGGCAGCCGGCCGAGCAGGGCCAGGGCAACCTCCGGAAAGCACAGGGTGCCGTAAACGAACAGCGACGACATGACGGCTCAGGATCCCACGGCAGACCGCCAGGGGCCCGGGCTTTCCCAGAGCCCTGCCGGAGAGCGGGCAGCCGCGAGACGCAGTGCCTGATGACGACCGCGAGGACGGCGGCGAGGCCGGGCTCGGGCGGCCCCGCGTCCCGCTCAGGCGACCGCGTCCAGTTCGGCGCGGGTGAGGACCGGGCGCAGGGTGAGGCCGAGCGCGGCGAGGCCGTCCCGGCCACCCTCCTGACGGTCGATCACGCACAGGACGTCCTCGACGAGAGCGCCCTGCTCCCGCAGCACCCGGGCGGCCTCCACGACGGCGCCACCGCTGGTCACCACGTCCTCCACCAGGACGACCCGCAGGCCCGCGACGTCACCGCCCTCGGCGGTGCGGCAGGTGCCGTACTCCTTGGCCTTCTTGCGGACGAACCGGGCCGGCAGCCCCGTGCRCTGGGACAGCAACGTGACCAGCGGAATCCCACCGAGCTCGAGGCCGGCCAGCACGTCGGTGGCCGCGGGCAGCAGCGGACGCATCGCGTCGACGACGTCGGCGAGCAGCACCGGGTCGGCCTCGAACAGGTACTTGTCGAAGTACTCCCCGCTGGTCCGGCCGGAGCGCAGCCGGAACTGCCCGGTCAGATGGGACGCGGCCCGGACGCGGGCGGCAAGCGTGCCGGTATCACCCATGCCTGCGGACTCTATCCATCCCGGCGCCGRCAGCAGGGATGGAAACTCGGCGCTCCGCGCCGGAAGAACGCCTGCCCCGGGACGACGGCCACGCCGGGACAGCGACCATGCAGGGACAGCGCAGAAATGTCGCGATAAGGATTTGATCGACTACCGAACGCCCACCTGGAGGTCAACCGTGCGCCCGTCAGGGTCCCGCAGGAGATGGCGGCCGGGCGGCAGCGGGAGATCGGCCGTATCCGCGTCCACCGTGAGGCCCAGCCGCAGCCGGCCGGTCGGCAGCCCCGACCGAGCGGGGTACAGCTCCAGCACGGTGCCGTCCGCGAGGGTCGCGGCCAGATGCTCGGGCCCCGAGCCGTGGCGTTCCCGCACCAGACACAGCCCGAGCCCACGGTAGAACTCCTCGCAGGCAGCCAGGTCAGCGGTATAGATCACCAGAAGGCTGATCGCAAACGTCGCCATCGCCGCATTTTCGGCCCGAGCGACGCCGCACGCCGGCGGCGACGGCATCGCGGCCCGCGAGCGGATCGAAGCGGCGCGCCGCCTGGAAGAGGAATGTTGATCGTGTACACGTACCGTGCCCGAGCTACCGGCAACAGCCATGATCAGTCGGGATCGGCCGCGGACAATCGGCCGCGGACACGGGAAAGGCCCCGGAGACCTCTCCAGGGCCTGGAGTACAGCACGTTCTGGGTACCGCTGGGGGTGTTGGTGGCAGGTGTTGGGTTCGAACCAACGTAGGCTGAGCCGGCGGTTTTACAGACCGCTCCCTTTGGCCACTCGGGCAACCTGCCGTTGGTGGACAGCATACGGGATGCGGCAGGCGGTTCGACGCCCCCCTCCGGCCGCGGACGCCGCCCCCGGTCGTCCGACGCCCGGACGCGCCAAGCCCGTCACGAGGCCAGYGCCGGGCCTGCGCAACGAAGCCGCGACAAAGCATGAGCAGGCCGGCTCTGACTCCCRCCGACCGCGGCCGTCCCGCCATGCTGGAGTCTGGGYAGACTCGTGTCGGATGCCTCGTGCCCGTGCCCGTGTGCCTCGTGCCCGCGCGGCACCCGGGTACGAGGATCCGTGCCGGCAACCGACACGGCCGGACAAGCAGGCGGCCTGGCAGAGCAGGCAATCTGGCAGAGCAGGCAACGGCAGACAGTGCCAGACAGTGGCAGACAACCGCAGACACCGAGGAGGCGCTTCGTCGTGGCGGACCCGTCGTTCGACATCGTGAGCAAGGTCGACCGTCAGGAGATCGACAACGCGATCAACCAGACCGCCAAGGAGGTGCGGACCCGTTTCGACTTCCGCGACACGGCCGCGTCGGCGGCGTGGTCGGGTGAGTCCATCCTGCTCACCGCGACCACCGAGGAACGGGTCAAGGCGGTGCTGGACGTCCTGCAGGAGAAGTGGGTGAAGCGCGGCATCTCGCTCAAGGCCCTGGAGCACGGCGAGCCCACGCAGTCCGGCAAGGAGCACAGGCTGGTCGTGACCGTCCAGCAGGGCATCGCCGACGACAAGGCCAAGGCGATCTCCAAGAAGATCCGGACCGACGGCCCGAAGGGGGTACAGGCCCAGATCCAGGGTGACCAGCTCCGCGTCACCGGCAAGAAGCGGGATGACCTTCAGCGGGTTATCCAGTTGCTCAAGGAGACCGACTTCGGAGTGCCGCTCCAGTTCGTCAACTACCGCTAGCCTGCTGAAACACCGGCCGGATGATCGATAGCTGAGCATATTTCGCAAATAAGGATGCACCCCGCCCGATGGGGGGTTTCGGGCGGGGTGCCGCACGGCGAGGCCTGGGGGTTTGCCTCGCCGCGAGTCCGCGGTTGCGCGCCTACGGGGTCTGGACCCTGAGGTTCCTGACYGGTAGCCCAGAGAGGTTCCGGACCTGTGGCTCAGGCCTTTTCAGAATACGACCCCTCCTCGCGCGGATTCAACGGTAAGGGTCGATCCGGGCCATCTCCTCCAGCCGCTCGATCCGGCGCTCCATCGGCGGGTGCGTGCTGAACATCTGGYCGAGGCCACCACCCCGGAACGGGTTGGCAATCATGAGCGAGGACACCGGCGCCAGCTCCGAGCTCTGCGGCAGCGGCCGGGCGGCCGCTGCGACCTGCAGTTTGCGCAGCGCGAGCGCGAGGCCCAGCGGATCACCGGTCAACGTTGCGCCGGAGGCATCGGCCTGATATTCCCGAGCCCGGCCGATCGCGAGCTGGATGACCGCCGCCGCGATCGGCCCCAGCACGATGAACAGCATGATCTCCAGGATGCCCGGACCGTCCTCGTCGTCCCCACGACCCAGCCCGAAGAGTGCCGCGAACTGCGCGAAATGCGCCAGGTAGACGATGACGCTCGCGAGCGCCCCGGCGACGGAGGCGATGAGGATGTCCCGGTTGTGGACGTGGCTGAGYTCGTGGCCCAGGACCCCGCGCAGCTCGCGGTCGTCCATGATTTCCAGGATTCCCGTGGTGCAGCAGACCGCTGCGTTGCGTGGGTTACGGCCGGTCGMGAATGCGTTGGGCGCCGCAGTCGGGCTGATGTAGAGCCGCGGCATGGGCATCCGCGCCCTGGTCGCGAGCTCGTGGACGATCGCRTACAGGCGTGGCTGCTGGATCTGGCTGACGGGRTGGGCCCGCATCGCGCGCAGGGCCAGCTTGTCCGAAAAGAAGTACGAGACGCCGTTGACGCCGAGGGCGAAAATGAGAGCGATCAGCAGGCCACGGTTCCCGAACAGGGAACCGACAAGCAGAATCACCGCGGACAGTACGCCCAGCAGGACGGCGGTCTTCAGCCCGTTGAAGTGGCGGTGGGACATGGCGTCGGTGTCCTGTCGTCTCGAGGGTTGCGTCCATAGCAACGCCCGGATCGACCAGGAGCGTTCCCGCCACACGTGGTCACCAATCGCAACACTACTCTCACCGAGAGAACAATCAAGCGCCAACGATTCACTGATTGTCCAACTGGCGACCCGAATCCATGTCCTGTGTGACCGGGCCCGGTGTGCCTGGGCTCGGTGTGCCTGGGCCCGGTGTGCCTGGGCCCGGTGCGGCGGGGCCCTGTCCGCCGGCCGCGCGGAGGACGTCGCGGATGCCGCTGGCCGGTTCGCCACCGGCCAGCCCCGCCCGCTCGAGCTGGTCCACGGTGAGGGCGGCCAGGGCCGCGTACACCGATGCCACCGCCTGGTCATGCGCCGCGAGGGCGTCCAGGTGCGCCCGCACCGTCCCGGCGTCCCCACGCCGGACCGGGCCGGTCAGCGCCGCCGGGCCACGCTCGACGGCGCCGCGCAGCGACTGCTCCAGCAGCGGCGCGACAGCGCCCGCCGGTTGGTCGACGCCGAGGGCCGCCAGTAGCTCCAGCGTGGCTGTGACCAGCGTCGCCAGGTAGTTGGCGCCCAGGACGATGGCGGCGTGGTAGGCCGTGCGGGCCCGCTCGGGCACCGGGACGACCCGGCCGCCGACAGCGGTCACCAGCGCGTTCGCGACCGACTGGGCACCCGGGTCCGCGGTCACCCCGAACCCGGCGCCCACCAGCCGGCCCGCGTCGTCGTCGGCGCCGCTCAAAGTCATGATCGGATGYACCGCCGCGCGGAACGCCCCGTGGGCGAGCACGGGGTGCAGGATGCCCGTGCCGTGCCGTCCGCTGGCGTGCGCGACGACCTGCCCGGCCCGCAGGACACCGGCGGCGGCGACGCTTCTGGCGACATCTTCGATGGCGTCGTCAGAGACTGTGAGAATAACCACATCTGACGCCTCGACCACCGATGCCGGCGTCCCGATCGACGCCGTCGGAAAGCGGAGCCGGGCCCGTTCCAGGGCCGCCGCGGAACGCGCGTGCACCGCGACCACCGGCCAGTTGGCGCCCGACAGCGCCGTCCCGAGCGCGCTGCCTGCCCGGCCGAGGCCGACGATCCCGACCCGCGGCCCCGCCGCGGTGGGCACCGGCCGGCCCGCGGGCCGCGCGGCGGTGTCGACGCCGCTGGCGGCACGGCTGCTGGCGGCACCGCTGCTGACAACATCGCCGCTGGCGGCATCCGCCTGCCCGCTCACCTGGTCATGCTCCCACCGGATACCGCGCCCGGGCGCACCGGGCCAGGGGATTCCCGTCCGCGGCACGGCCGCGCGCCCCGCTGGCCGTGGGTCCCGCGCGTGGGGCCGTAGGCCCCGTAAAAGGAGTGTATGGGGCCGTAGGCCCCATCGGGCGCCATAGGGAGTGATGCCGCGGGCGGCACGGCTGGCACGGCTCCACCAACCCCGTCGGGCCCACCTCGCCGGACACGGGGTTCGCTCACCCGCGCGTTCCCCGCGTCTCCTCACAAGCAGGTGCGACACAGGTACCGACACAGGTACCGACACAGGTACGAGGCGGTTGCCTGTTAGCATGGAGGAGACTAGTCGGCACGTCTAATCACACAATTTTTACACAAAATTTGCGGATATTCTGACAAAATTCAAATTTTTGTCATTCGTGCCAGAAAGCCGCAGATTATTTCATTGCAGACATCCCGCCAGTTGGCCGACGCGCCGCTCCCATCGGGATGTGTCATATTCATCACACGGACCTGACCCCGTCGGGACGTTGCGCCCCACGCCAATAGTCCGACCGGTACGCTCAAGTGGTACCCGAGGAGGTTACACAACGTGTCAGGCCAGGTCAGGGATCGTCAAATCCATCGACTCGACCGGGTCGTCATCCGCTTCGCGGGCGACTCGGGCGACGGGATGCAGCTCACTGGAGAACAGTTCACCAGTGAGACGGCGGCGTTCGGCAACGACTTGTCCACCCTACCGGACTTCCCGGCCGAAATTCGCGCCCCAGCCGGCACCCCGGCCGGCGTGTCAGGATTTCAGCTTCATTTTTCCGATCACGWCATTCTGACGCCCGGGGACGCCCCGAACATGCTGGTGGCGATGAACCCCGCGGCGCTGAAATCGAATCTGAAGGACCTGCCGGCCGGCGCCGACCTCGTCGTCAACACCGACGCCTTCACCAGCGCCAACCTGAAGAAGGCCGGATACTCCTCCGACCCGCTCACCGACGGCACCCTCGATGGATACCGGGTGCACCGGGTACCCCTGTCGTCGATGACCATCGACGCGGTGAACGCGTTGGAAAGCAGYACCGGCACCGTCAACAAGAAAGAGGCCGAGCGGGCGAAGAACATGTTCGCGCTCGGTCTGATGAGCTGGCTCTACCAACGGCCCACCGACGGTGTCGTCGCGTTTCTTGAGAAAAAATTCGCGAAACGCCCCGAGATYGCCGCCGCGAACATCGCGGCGCTGCGTGCCGGCTACAACTACGGTGAGACGACCGAGGCCTTCGCCGTCGTCTACGAGGTCGCCCCGGCCCGGATGAAGCCCGGCCGTTACCGCCGCGTCTCCGGGAACCTCGCGCTGTCCTACGGGCTGATCGCCGCCGCCGAGCTCACCGGGCTGCCGCTGTTCCTGGGCTCCTACCCGATCACCCCGGCCTCCGACATCCTGCACGAGCTGAGCAGGCACAAGCGGTTCGGGATACGGACCTTCCAGGCCGAGGACGAGATCGCCGGTGTCGGTGCCGCTCTCGGTGCGTCCTTCGGCGGCTCGCTCGGCGTCACCACGACGTCCGGGCCCGGCCTGGCCCTGAAGACCGAGACCATCGGCCTCGCGGTGACCCTCGAGCTCCCGCTGCTCGTCGTCGACATCCAGCGGGGCGGGCCGTCCACCGGGCTGCCCACCAAGACCGAGCAGGCCGACCTCAGCATGGCCGTACACGGCCGCAATGGCGAGGCGCCGCTGCCGGTGATCGCCCCGCGCTCCCCGGCGGACTGCTTCGACGCCGCCATCGAGGCCGCCCGGCTGGCGACGAAGTACCGCACGCCCGTCATCCTGCTCTCGGACGGCTACCTCGCCAACGGCTCGGAGCCGTGGCTGCTGCCCGACCGGGCCGACCTGCCCGACCTGCGGGTGACGTTCACGACCGGGCCGAACCACACCGGCGACAACGGCCCGGAGTTCTGGCCGTACCTTCGCGACAACGAGACGCTCGCCCGGCCGTGGGCCGTGCCCGGCACCCCCGGGCTGGAGCACCGCATCGGCGGCCTGGAGAAGGCCGACGGCTCCGGTGGGATCTCCTACGACCCGGCGAACCACGACCGCATGGTGCGCCTGCGCCAGGCGAAGATCGACGGTATCGCGCGCGACATCCCCGCCCTCGATGTGGACGACCCCTCCGGCCAGGCCCGGGTGCTCGTCCTCGGCTGGGGCTCGACCTACGGGCCGATCGCGGCCGCGTGCCGGCGGGTCCGCGCGAACGGGCTCCAGGTCGCCCACGCCCACCTGCGCCACCTGTTCCCGTTCCCCGAGAACACCGGCGACGTGGTGCGCGCCTACGACCGGATCCTCGTCCCCGAGATGAACCTCGGCCAGCTCAGGGCCATGATCCGAGCGGAGTTCCTGGTCGACGCCATCGGCTACAACCAGGTCCGTGGGCTTCCGTTCAAGGCCGCCGAACTGGCGGGTGTCCTGGAGGACGTGATCAAGCAGTGACCGTCACGACGAACCAGACCGGTATCACCAACCGGCTGCTCGACCTCATACCCGCCGCCAGCCAGCCGCAGACCCGCAAGGACTACACCTCCGACCAGGAGGTCCGCTGGTGCCCCGGCTGCGGTGACTACGCCATCCTGGCCACTGTCCAGGGCTTCCTGCCGGAACTCGGGATCGCCCGCGWGAACATCGCGTTCATCTCCGGCATCGGCTGCTCCTCGCGCTTCCCGTACTACCTGAAGACCTACGGGATGCACTCCATCCACGGCCGGGCGCCGGCCATCGCGACCGGTCTCGCGGTCTCGCGGCCGGACCTGTCGGTCTGGGTCGTCACCGGTGACGGCGACGCGCTGTCCATCGGTGGCAACCACCTGCTCCACGCGCTGCGCCGCAACGTCAACATCAAGATCCTGATGTTCAACAACCGGATCTACGGGCTGACCAAGGGCCAGTACTCGCCCACGTCAGAAGTAGGGAAGATCACGAAGTCGACTCCGTACGGCTCGCTGGACCGGCCCTACAACCCGATCTCGCTGGTGCTCGGCGCCGAGGCGTCCTTCGTGGCCCGGTCGATCGACTCCGAACGCGCGCACCTGACCTCGGTGCTGCGCGCGGCCGCCACCCACCCCGGCTCGGCCTTCGTGGAGATCTTCCAGAACTGCAACATCTTCAACGACGGGGCGTTCGACACTCTGAAGGACCGCTCGTCCAAGGACGACGCGACCCTGCGGCTGGTTCACGGCGAGCCGCTGGTGTTCGGCGTGGAGCGCGACAAGGGCATCCGCCGTGCTCCTGGCGGCGAGCTGGAGGTGTGYGCCGCGACCGACGACGGCGTGCTGGTCCACGACGCCCACGCGGCCGAGCCGGGCTTGGCGTTCGAGCTGTCCCGGCTGACGGGCGATTCGGCCGGGGTCACGCCGATCGGGGTCTTCCGGGACATCGACCTGCCCACCTACGATGAGCAGCTCAACGGCCAGATCTCCGATGCCCGGGCCCGCCAGGGCGAGGGCGACCTGATACAGCTGCTGGGCAGCGGCGACACCTGGACGGTTTCCTAGCGATCGTTCCTGGGATCGTCTCCGGTGGGTCCGCGGTCGTGTCAGACCGGGATCCACCGGGGAGCGGTCCGGCCGGTCGGCTCCTGACGACAGGCGTCGAAGGGCACCCGGCCACAGGTTCTGCGCACACTCGCCGGGCCTGGCGTGTACCGGCCGACTGGCAGAACGTAAAATCTTCTTTTTGTGTGGTTTTTGTGGTGCGATTTTTTACGTACCAGCCAGTCCTGAAAAACCTGGGCCGCCGAAGAACGCGGCTACGATTTTCACCTCCGAGGTCCCGGCCGAACCGGGCTGGCTCCCCTGAGCCACCTCGGACGTTGGACCGCTTCGGGTTGCCGGTCACCGGCAGGTCGCTCAACGGAGCAAATAACACCTTTGATGGACCGTTGTTCATATGGCGTCGAAACATCCGCGATCCGTCGGCTAGCATTGTGATCCGTTCGGCATCCCGAATCCGCTTTTCTGGATCTTCATAACAGTTGGCGGGTGGTGGGGCTCGGGGGCTACAGCTCGGGGGGCTACGGTAAGCTACCGATCCGGAGGAACAGTGCAGGACAGATCGTCCCGTTGCCGGCAGGCCCGACAGCGTTCTCCTCGTTCTCCTCGGGTATCGCTTCCCGTGGCGGGCGAGGTGAGCCGTGGGTAACCACTCCGCTGCCCGACACTCACGGAAGCAGGCAGCGGACGCCCCTCACCGGGCCGGTTCCACCCGTACGCCCGCGGCCACCGGCACGTCGAGCGACACGAAGACCGCTGTCAGCGCGACCGTCACCGACGGCCTGGGCGCAGCCGAACCCGTCAGATCACCACGGATCTTCCGGAAACGCGACGCCGGCCTGGGCGCTCGGCCGCAACCGGGCGCACCGGTGTTCCCCACGGTGTTGCCGGCACGCCCGGGAGCGATGTTCATCCCCCGCCAGCAACTGACGGGCTCCGGCGAACCGGACACGCTGAGCGGGCCGTCCCCGTTCGGCGCGGGCAGGGCACGGCCGGCTGACAGGCAGGCACGCGGCACACGTCGCGGCGCGCACCGGGATGTCCCCGTCAGACAGCCCGCAGCCGGGCAGCCCAGGCTGAGCCGCAACCGGCTGGTCGCCACCGGTACCGCTTCTCTTGCCGGGATCTCCGCCCTGCTCACCGGTATAGCCCTGGCCGGCGCCCAGGACGAACAGGTCGTCGATCTCGGGGCAGCCGCCACAGCACCATCGGTCGGGCTGGGAAGCTCACCATCGGTCCTGCAGAGGACGGCGGACAGAACTCCTCGCAGTGTGCACAGGCCGGTGGCAYGGCCGGTTGCCCCGCCACCGCAGACCGTCACCACCCCTGGCCCTGGCCTACCTGGCACAGGCTCCACCGGGCACGACTCGCTGTTGGCAGCCGGTGCTCCCAGCTCCGCTGGTGCGGATCTCCCACAGGCTGTCGCCACCTATCCCGAGTCCCCGTATCCCACGTATTCGTACTATTCCGGCGCCATCCMCGACGGGTCCGGCCTGCTGGCCGGGACGCCCGCGCCAACAGCACAGTCCGCCACCGAGCAGCCGGCCTTCCCGAGCGGGGCGGTAACAGGTCCGATCGACGTCGGCGGGAGCAGCGAACCAACTGGCCAGCCGACCACGACCACACTGCGCGGTTTCGAAACAGGTCAGACGCCGCTGGCTGGGACACCCATCCCGACAGCCACCTCGGCGGGCGTCTCCCCCACACCCGCCCCGTCGGCGGCTCTGTCCCCGACGGCGCTGCCGGCAACCACCGGGAGCAGCGCCGCGGCCAGCCAGCCGCCGGCATCCTCCGCCGCGGTAACGGGCGCCGCGGCGCCGGCTGCCCAGGCAGCCCCGCAGCCATCCTCGGCCGGGGAGAACGGGTCACTGCGCGACAAGGCCACCAAACTGATCGAGTTCTACGATCCTCCGCCGTTCTCGCCACTGAGCAGATAAAGCAGATAAAGCAGAAACGATCAGATCCCACGGAGTGGGGGCCGCAGCGCCCGCGCGGCTCCCACAACGACCATCCGGTACACCCGAGGACCGTCCGGCACGCCCGAGGAGCATCCGCTACACCCGAGGTCATCCGGGCGCGCCCGCCGCTCACACCCGACGCGTGCAGACCGCCCGGTGCGGTTCGAGTGCGGTTCAGGCACGATTGTGGACGGGTCAGCCAGTGCGGTCGATCACGTAGTCGGCGAGCGTCTCCAACGCGGTTCTGGCCGGCCCCTTCTCCAACACGGCCAGGCAGTCACGTGCCTGGCCTGCCCAGCGCGCCACCTCACGGCGGGCACGTCCCATGGCCGGATGRCCGCGCAGCAGGTCCAGCGCCTCGGCGAGCGCGCCTTCCACGGCGAAGCCGTCCTTCATCAGGCTGCGCAGCCGGGCCGCGGCGGCATCGTCATCCTCCAGCGCGTAGAGCACCGGCAGCGTGGGAATCCCCTCCCGCAGATCCGTCCCGGGTGTCTTACCGGATGCGGCCTGGTCAGAGGCGACATCGATGAGATCGTCGGAAAGCTGAAAGGCCACCCCGAAGTAGTCACCGAAAGCGGCCAGAGCATCCACGGTGATCGGATCGGCCCCGGCGAGCATCGCGCCGAGCCGGCCGGAGGTGGCGATCAGTGACGCGGTCTTCTCCCTGATCACGCGCAGGTAGTGCTCGACTGGATCCTGCCCCGGTAGCGACCCGACGGTTTCCCGGATCTGCCCCTCGCACAGGGTCGCGATCGTGCGGGCCAGGATGCGGGTGGCCTCCGGCCCCAGGTCGGCGGTGATGTCCGAGGCCCGGGCGAAGAGGAAGTCGCCGGTGAGGATCGCGATCGTGTTGGTCCAGCGGACGTTCGCCGACGCCGCTCCCCGCCGCAGCGGCGCCTCGTCCATGACGTCGTCGTGATACAGCGTCGACAGGTGGGTGAGCTCGATGGCCACCGCGGCCGGCAGCACACCGATGGCGTCCGGGTCACCGAAGTGGGCCGCGAGCAGCACGACCATCGGCCGGAAACGCTTGCCACCGGCGTCCACCAGATGCCGGGACGTCTCGGTGACGAACGGCACGTCGCTGCGAACGGCGTCGCGCAGCATCCGTTCGACCTCGTAGAGGCCGCGACGGACAGCCTGCTCCAGATCAGGGTCAGCCCTGATCCCTACAAGATCCAACCCCGTTGCGCTCATATGTAGGTTCCCTGGGGCCTCAGCGTACGAAGCCGGAAGTGGCCGCGGTGCCGGCGAGATCGAGCAGGGGCTGTGGTGCGACTCCCAGCAGGAGCGTCACGACCGCGCCGATGCCGACGGCCGCGTAGGTKAGTGTCGGACGAGTGACAATTATGGGGCCGTCCGCACCCGGTTCCTGGAAGAACATCAGAACGATCACTCGGACGTAGAAGAACGCGGCGATCGCGCTGGTGACCAGGGCAACGACCACCAACGGTGTCGCGTCACCGGCGATCGCGGCCTCGAAGACGGCGAACTTCCCGGTGAATCCGCTGGTGAGCGGGATGCCGGCCAGGGCGAGGAGCAGGAAGGCGAAGATCCCCGCGAGCACCGGGGAGCGCCGCCCGAGCCCCTGCCACTGGGACAGGTCGCTCGCCTCGCCGTCCCCCGTCCGCACCAGGGTGACCAGACCGAAAGCGGCGATCGTGGTGAAGCCGTAGGCGACCAGGTAGAACAGGGAGCCGCTCAGCCCGTCGCTGTTGGCCGCGGCAAGCCCGGTGAGCAGGAAGCCGGCGTGGGCGATCGCCGAGTAGGCGAGCATCCGCTTGATGTCACGCTGGGTCAGTGCCAACACCGCACCGACAACCATGGTCAGGATCGCGATGATCCAGACTATCGGCCGCCAGTCCCAGCGCAGCCCGCCGAAGGAGACGTAGAACAGCCGCAGCAGCGCGCCGAACGCCGCCACTTTTGTGCCCGCGGCCATGAAGGCCGTGATCGGGGTCGGGGCCCCCTGGTAGACATCCGGTGTCCAGGAGTGGAACGGCACGGCGCCGATCTTGAAGAACAGGCCGATGCCGAGCAGGGCCATCCCCAGGTAGAGGTAGGTGTCGTTCGCGCCGACCGTGCCCGCGGCATCGGCGATCCGGCCGAGGTTGACGCTGCCGGCGTAGCCGTAGACGAAGGCCAGGCCGTAGATGAAGAACGCCGAGGAGAAGGCGCCGAGCAGGAAGTACTTCATCGCCGCCTCCTGGGAGAGCAGACGACGGCGGCGGGCCAGGCCGGTGAGCAGGTACAGCGGCAGGGAGAGGATCTCCAACGCGACGAACATGATCAGAAGCGTGTTGGAGGAGACGAACAGCAGCATCCCGGCCGCCGAGAACGCCATCAGCGGGTACGCCTCGGTCTGCACCTCCGCGGAGGAACGCTGGGCGGTCGCGCCCGGTGACCCCGGTGTGATCGCCGCCGACGCCACGATCGCCCCGCCGGAGGAGTCCAGCCGCCGCTCGGCGACCAGCAGCACCGCCAGCAGGGCGAAGAGCAGGATGGCGCCTTCCAGGAAGAGGGTCGGGCCGTCGATGGCCAGCGCCCCGGCCGCGAGCACCTGCCGCCGAGCGTGCAGCAGGACGACCGCCACGAACGCGGCCACGAACCCGGCCGCGGCCAGCAACGGCTGGATGACCCGGCGGGCCTTCGCCGGCACGAACGCGTCGACGAGCACACCCGCCAGCGCCACCCCGAAGACGATGAGGATCGGGCTCAGCGCGCTGTACTGGATCGCCGGGACGTCGATCGTCCCCTGCGCGCCCTGGGCCAGCACCTGCGGGCCGGCGATGGCGGATGCTGTGGCACTCACGAGTGGCCTCCGGTCTGGCTTGCGTTCACGGGGGCGGTTGGTGCGGGATCGGTGTGCCCGGCGTCCTCGAACGTCGCCGTGACGGTCGGCCGGAYGATGTCGATGAGCGGCTTCGGGTAGATGCCGAGGGCGATGATCAGGGCGACCACCGGCGCGACCACGATCTTCTCCCGGACACTGAGATCGAGCACTCCACGAGCATCCTCGGATACCAACGGTCCTGTCATCGTCCGTTGGTAGAGATAGAGGATGTAGATCGCGGCGAGCACGATGCCGACAGTGGCCACGATGGCCAGCGCCCGGTACCGGGTGAACGTCCCGGCCAGCACCAGGAACTCGCTGACGAAGCTGTTCAGGCCGGGCAGCGCCAGCGACGACAGCCCCGCGATGAGGAAGACGCCGGCCAGCGTCGGTGTGACCTGCGCCATGCCACGGTAGGCCCCCACGTCCCGGCTGCCGCGCCGGGCCACCAGGAAGCCGACGACGAGGAAGARCAGGCCCGTCGACAGCCCGTGGTTGACCATGTAGAGGACGGCGCCGGTGCCCGCCTGCGACGTCAGCGCGAAGGTACCCATCGCGATGAAGCCGAAGTGGGCCAGCGAGGTATACGCCACCAGGCGTTTCATGTCCCGCTGGCCGATGGCGAGCAACGCCCCGTAGAAGATCCCGATCACCGCCAGCGCGAGCACCATGGGCGCGAAGTAGGACGACGCCTCCGGGAACAGCGGGATGCAGTAGCGGATCAGCCCGAAGGTCCCGACCTTGTCCAGGACGCCCACCAGCAGGATCGCGCCGCCGGTCGGCGACTGCGCGCCCGCGTCCGGCAGCCAGGTGTGGAAGGGGAACAACGGCGCCTTGATGGCGAAGGCTACGAAGAAGCCCAGGAAGAGCAGCTTCTGCACACCAGGGGTGATGTCCAGTTGGCGCAGGGTGGCGAAGTCGAAGGTGCCGGTGCCGAGCTGGTCGGCCGAGACGACGTAGAGGCCGATCACCGCGGCGAGCATGAGCAGCCCGCCGAGCAGGCTGTACAGCAGGAACTTCACCGCCGCGTAGGACCGCTGCGCCTGCTCTTTGACCGGCCCGTAGCTCCCGATCAGGAAGTACATCGGGATCAGCATCGCCTCGAAGAAGACGTAGAACAGGAAGACGTCGGTGGCGGCGAACACCCCGACCATCCCCGCCTCGAGCGCGAGCAACAGCGCGAAGAACGCCGGGACGCTGCGCCTGCCCACCACGGGCGTGCCGTCCGGGGATGCGGCGTCGACCTCGTCCCAGGAGGCGAGGACGACAATCGGCACCAGCAGCGTCGCGAGCAGGATCAGCACCAGCGAGATCCCGTCGGCACCCACCGAGTAGGAGATGCCGAACTGCTTGATCCAGGAGTACTTCTGGGCGAACTGGAAGCCGGCCCGCGCCGGCTCGTACGCGATGGTCGCCAGCAGCGCCAGCACGAACTCCACCAGCGTGACCGCCAGGGTGATCTGCTTGGCCAGCGTGCCCAGCCGCCGCGGGACGACCGCGACGACGACCGCCGCGGCGGCCGGGATGATCAGCAGGAGGGTCAACCACGGGAAACTGTTCACGTCATCCGGTCCTTACCAGCAGCGCTGCCACGACCACGAGGACAGCACCTCCCAACATCGACAGCGCGTAGGAGCGGACGAACCCGGTCTGGGTGCGGCGCAGCCGCCCGGACAGGCCGCCGATCCCGGCGGCGGTGCCCCGGACCAGCCCGTCCACCCCGACCGTGTCCAGCCAGACCAGGAAACGGGTGAGGTACTGCCCCGGGCGCATGAACACGGTCTCGTTGAACGTGTTGGCGTAAAGATCGTGCCGGGCGGCCACGGTGACCAGCCCAACCTCGGAGTCGGGGCGGGCAACGGCCTCCACCGGACGTACCTGGTATCGCAGGTAGGCCCCGGCGAAGCCACCGGCGGCGACCAGCAGGGTCAGCGCCGTGACCACCGCCGGGGAGAGCGTGTGCGCGCCCTCCTCGTGGCTCTCGCCGAGCACCGGTGCCAGCCAGTCCTGCAGGGTGCCGCCGACGATGAACAGCCCACCGGCGAACACCGAGCCCACGGCCAGCAGCGCCATCGGCCCGGTCATCACCGTGGGGGACTCGTGGGGATGCTTGGCCCGCTCGCCCGAGGACGACCAGCGGCGCTCCCCGTGGAAGGTCAGCAGGAACAGCCGGGTCATGTAGAAGGCGGTGATGCCCGCGCCGAGCAGCGCGGTCAGGCCGAGCAGGTACCCGCTGGTGCCGCCCTTGTCGAAGGCGGCCTCAATGATCTTGTCCTTGGTGAAGAACCCGGACAGCGGGGGAAGGCCGATGATGGCCAGGTAGCCGAGACCGAAGGTGACCCAGGTGACCGGCATCAGCCGCCACAGGCCACCGTATTTCCGCATGTCCTGCTCGTCGTCCATCGCGTGGATCACCGAGCCGGATCCGAGGAACAGGCCGGCCTTGAAGAAGCCGTGTGCCAGCAGGTGCGCGATGCCGAGCGCGTAACCGGCCGGGCCCAGCCCCACGGCGAGGAACATGTACCCGATCTGGCTCACCGTCGAGTAGGCGAGCACCTTCTTGATGTCGTCGTAGGCGCAGCCGATGACGCAGCCGATGACGATCGTTACGGCGCCGATGATGACGACCACCGTCCGGGCGGCCTGGGTCTCGGTGAAGATCGGACTGGCGCGGGCGATGAGGTAGACCCCGGCGGTCACCATGGTGGCGGCGTGGATGAGCGCGGAGATCGGGGTCGGGCCCTCCATCGCGTCCGGCAGCCATGCCTGCAACGGGAACTGGCCGGACTTCCCGCAGGCGCCGAGCAGCAGCAGCAGGGCGATCGCGGTCAGTGTGCCGTACCCGATGATGTCGGCCGCGGCGGCGCCGAGCACCGAGTCGTAGTTCGTGCTGCCCACCGTGGCGAACATCAGCATGATGGCCAGGGCGAGCCCCACGTCGCCGACCCGGTTCATGTAGAAGGCCTTGTTGGCCGCGGTCGCCGCGGCCGGCTTGTACTCCCAGAACTTGATCAGCAGGAAGGACGACAGGCCGACCAGTTCCCAGCCCGCGTACAGGACGAGGAAGTTGTCCCCGAGGACGAGCAGCAGCATGGACGCCAGGAACAGGTTCATGTAGGCGAAGAACCTGCGCCGCCCGGGATCGTGCGCCATGTAACCGATCGAGTAGACGTGGATCAGCGTCCCCACGCCGGTGATCAGCAGCACGAAGACCGCGGACAGCTGGTCGAAGAGCAGACCGGCGTCCACCTGGAAGCCGTTGACCGGAATCCAGGAGAACAGGTGCTGGGCGACCTGCCGGTCCTCGGCGCCACGGCCGCGCAGCTCGAAGAACAGCACCAGCCCCACGACAAAGCTCGCCGCGGAGGCCGCGGTGCCCAGCAGATGTCCCCAGCGGTCGGTCCTCCGCCCGCCGAGCAGCAGGATCAGCGCCCCCGCCAGCGGCAGCACCAGCAGCAGCCACGTCGCCGAGAACACGCCGCTGGCCGCCGCGTAGCCCACCTCGTGTCCCACCTCATGCGGCATGGCGTACCTCGTCATCGGAGAGGTGGTCACTGAGGAGGTGGTCAGCGGAGAGATACTCATCGAAGAGGCGGCCGTCAGGCAGGTGGCCACCAGGAAGGTGCTCGTCTGGCAGGTGGCCGTCGGATGCACGGCCATCGGATGCCCTGCCGCCAGACGCGCCGGCACCACATGTGACACCACATGTGACGACACGGTGCGTATAGCCGTGGGGTGTATGCGTCACTGCACTCATCGTCCGTTCTGCCGTGACCGGGGTTCCGGCCACCACGTCCCACCGGCGCCTGGTGAGGTCGTCACCGGTGGCACACCTGGGGAACTGGCTAGTACTTGAGCAGGTTCACGTCGTCCACCGAGGCGGACCGGCGGGTTCGGAAGATCGTGAGGATGATTGCCAGGCCGATGACCACCTCGGCCGCGGCCACCACCATCACGAAGAACGCCATGATCTGGCCGTCCAGGGTGCCGTTGATCCTGGAGAAGGTGACCAGGGTCAGGTTCGCCGCGTTCAGCATCAGCTCGACGCACATGAAGACGACGATCGCGTTACGGCGCAGCAGGACGCCGACCGCGCCAATGGTGAACAGCAGTGCGGCGAGGATCAGATAGTTCGAGGGGTTCACCGGTCCGTCCCTTTCCCGGCCCCRACCGGACGTGGATTCCCGCGGGCGTGTGCCCCGGCGCCGTTGTCGCCGTCGCCGTTGCCCTCGATGTCCCCGCAGCCCTCCCTGGCGCCCTGGCCCGCGCCGGGATCGGTGCCACCGCCGGGCAGGCCCGCCGGCAGCCGGGTGCCCTCGGGCCGGGCATAGACGGCCGGTCCGGGAATCGGCGTGACTCGGCCTCCCTCGGCGAACCGACGCCGCAGCATCTCCCGCTGCGTCACCTTGCCGTCGACCCGTTCCCGGTGCCCGAGGATCATGGCGCCGACCGCGGCGATGATGAGCAGCGCGGAAACGATCTCGAACGCGAGCACGTAGTCGGTGAACAGCAGGCGGGCGATCGCCTGGATGTTGCCGCCGTCGTTGGCGGCCGTGAGCCCGGCCGCGGTGGTGCCGTTGTTGATCACTCCGCCGATCGGGAACACCAGCAGCCCGGCGAACCCGACTCCCAGGACGATCGCGGCCACCCGCTGACCGCGCAGGGTCTCCACCAGGGAGTCGGAGGAGTCCACCCCGACCAGCATCAGCACGAACAGGAACAGCACCATGATCGCCCCGGTGTACACGACGATCTGCACGAAGCCGAGGAACGGGGCGTCCTGCAACAGGTAGAAGACGGCCAGACAGAAGAAGTTCGTCACCAGCAGCAACGCCCCGTGCACGGCGTTGCGGGCGAGCACCATGCCCAGTGCCGCGAGCACCGCCACCGGGGCGAGCACCCAGAACGTCGCGGCCTCGCCGGTGGACGTCCGGGTGATCTCCCCCGCCGCCTGCGCCAGGATCTGCGCGCTCATCGGACCGGCTCCGGTTCGCTGTCCCGACCGGCCACGTCGGCGTCGGCGGCCTTGCCCGCAGCCTTGCCGGCACCCGTAGCGGCAAGGCCGGATGCGTCGAAGGGGCCGCTGCGGTTCGGGTCGAACCGGTAGTAGTCCGTCTCGCTGTCACCGAGGTACATCGGATGCGGCGGCGCTGTCATCCCCTCGCCCAGCGGGGCGAGCAGTTGCTCCTTGGTGAAGATGAGATCCGACCGGCTGTCGTCGGCGAGCTCGTAGTCGTTGGTCATGGTCAGCGCCCGGGTCGGGCACGCCTCGATGCACAGACCGCACAGGATGCAGCGCAGATAGTTGATCTGGTAGACGCGCCCGTACCGCTCCCCGGGGGAGTAACGCTCCTCGTCGGTGTTGTCCGCGCCCTCCACGTAGATCGCGTCGGCCGGGCAGGCCCACGCGCACAGCTCGCAGCCGACACACTTCTCCAGCCCGTCGGGATGCCGGTTGAGCTGGTGGCGGCCGTGGAAACGAGGCGCGGTCGGCTTCTTCTCCTCCGGATACTGCTCGGTCGTCGGCTTCTTGAACATGGTCGAGAAGGTGACGCCGAATCCCTTGTACGGGTCGAGGATCCCCATGGCTCAGCTCTCCTGCCGCGGTCCACCCGCGACGATGACGGTGGCGGACGACGATCGGTCCGGACCGGTGACGGACGGCGGCCGGCCGGCCGCGCCGGCCGTACCGGCGGGCGGCGGCCACGGGATCCGGTCCAGACTGGGCGCGTTACGGATGCGCTCCTGTTCGGCGGCCTCAAGGCGTTCCCGGTGTTTGCGCGCACCGGGATCGATGATCGTGATGATGAGCAGGATGCCGGTGGCGATCCCGAAGCCGATCAGCCACGGCGTCCGGTCAGTGACGTTCTCCCGGTAGACCTTGAAGGTCGCCACGGCGAGCAGCCACACCAGCCCGACCGGGATCAGGACCTTCCAGCCGAACGCCATGAACTGGTCGTAGCGCAGCCGGGGCAGCGTGCCGCGCAGCCAGATGAACAGGAACAGGAACGCCAGCAGCTTCAGCACGAACCAGATCACCGGGAACCAGCCGGTGTCGAAGTGCGAGAAGTACGGGATCGGCGGCGGCTGCCACCCGCCGAGGAACAGCGTCGTCGCCACCGCGGACACGGTCACGGTGTTGATGTACTCGGCGAGGAAGAAGAACGCGAACTTGATCGAGCTGTATTCGGTGTGGAAACCGCCGACCAGCYCGCCTTCGGCCTCGGGCAGGTCGAACGGCGTCCGGTTCGTCTCACCCACCATCGCGATGCAGTAGATGATGAAGGACGGCACCAGCACCACGTTCCACCAGTGGCTCTGGCCCTCCACGATGCCCGAGGTGGACAGCGTCCCGGAGTTGAGGAAGACCGCGACGAAGGACAGCCCCATCGCGACCTCGTAGGAGATGATCTGTGCCGCCGAGCGCAGCGACCCCAGCAGCGGGTAGGTCGACCCGCTCGCCCAGCCGGAGAGGATCAGCCCGTACACGCCCAGCGACGAGGCGGCCAGCACGAACAGGACGGCCACCGGCAGGTCCGCGAGCTGCAGGTTGGTGTGCTCACCGAAGATCGACACCTCGGGCCCGAACGGGATCACCGCGAACGCGAGGAACGCCGGGATCGCCGAGACGATCGGGGCGAGGATGAAGACCGGCCGGTCGGCGAGGACCGGGATGATGTCCTCTTTGAGCATGAGCTTCACGCCGTCGGCGAGGCTCTGCAGCCAGCCCTTGGGGCCGTGCCGGTTGGGGCCGACACGCTGCTGCATCCGGGCCACGACCTTGCGCTCGAACACGATCGCGAACAGCGTTGTCAGCAGCAGGAAGGCGAAGACCGCCACGGCCTTGAGCAGGATCAGCCAGAACGGGTCGTCGCCGAAGACGGCCAGGTCCGGGTCGGTGGCACCGGCCGCCAGCACCGGCGCGAACGAGGGTGAGTAGCTCATGACCGGCCTTCCGCGCCGCTGCCCGCGACGGCGTCGACAAGATCATGGCCGTCGTCCGGGGCGCCGGCGGCCACACTGATGTTCACCACTTCGCCGGCGCGCCCGGCGAGCGAGGCACGGACGTGGGAGCCCGGCGAGAAGGCCGGCAGCCACACCACCCGGTCGGGCATCGAAGTGATCTCCAGGGGGAGGGTGATGGTGCCGCGGCCGGTGCTGACACTGACGGACGCGCCGTCGACCGCGCCGATCGCACCGGCCGTCACCGCGGACAGCCTGACCCGCGGCGGGCGGGCCGTCCCGGCGAGGTAGGGCTCGCCGTCGAGCAGCCGGCCGTCGTCGATCAGATGGTGCCAGCTGGCGAGCACCGCCTGGCCCGGTGCCGGCTCGGGCAGCGCGGGCTGCTCGGCCGCCGGCGCTGGAACGCGGTTGATCCCGGCGCCGGCACGGCCGAACCTCGCCAGCTCGCGCGCGGCCACCCCGGGGTCGTCCACACCGAGGGCGATCCCCATCCGGGCGGCCAGGATGTGCAGCACCCGCAGGTCCGGCAGCGCGGTGGTGTCCAGGGCCCGCTGGAACGCGCGCAGGCGTCCCTCCCAGTTGACGAACGAGCCCGCCTTCTCCGCCACCGGCGCGACCGGCAGGACCACGTCGGCGACCTCGGTCACCGCGGACGCGCGCACCTCCAGGGACACGCAGAACGGCACGGAGGCGATCACCTCCAGGGCTGCGGCCGGGTCGGGCAGGTCGTGGACGTCCACCCCGGCGACGACGAGCCCGTCGAGCGCACCGGCGGCAGCGGCGGCGAGGATCGCCGCAGTGTCCCGGCCGGGCCCAGCCGGGACGGCGGCGCCCCAGATCTCCTCGGCCTCGGCGCGGGCCACCGGATCCGCCACCGGGCGCCCGCCGGGCAGCAGCGACGGCAGGGCGCCGGCGGCGAGCGCGCCGCGCTCCCCGGCCCGGCGCGGCACCCAGGCCAGCCGCGCACCGGTCGCCTCGGCCAGCCGCAGCGCCGCGGTCAGCGTCCCGGGGGCCTGCGCGGCACGCTCCCCCACCAGGATCACCGCCCCGTCGGCGCGCAGCGCGGCGGCCGCCGCGGACTGGGTCCCGTCCTGAATCCTGTTGACCGGCCCGGCCAGGGCGGCCAGGGCGGCGGCTTCGGCTCCGGGGACGACCGGCAGCAGCGTCCCGGAGATCTTCGACAGCCCGCGGGTGGCCAGCGGGGCCAGCGAGAAGATCGCCGCGGTCTGCTTCCGCGCGGCCTTGCGCAGCCGCAGGAAGATCGTCGGCGCCTCCTCCTCGGGCTCGAGCGCGACCAGCAGGACGCCGGGCGCGGCTTCCAGGTCGGCGTGGGTGACCCCGATGCCGGTGCCGGCGACCGCGTGGGCGAGGAACGCCTCCTCCTCGGCCGAGTGCGGCCGGGCCCGGAAGTCCACGTCGTTGGTGCGCAGGGCGACGCGGGCGAACTTGGCGTAGGCGTAGGCGTCCTCACGGGTGAGCCGGCCGCCGGCGAGCACGCCGACGCCGTGGCGGTCCCGGCACTCGGCCAGCCCGCGGGCGGCGAAGGCCAGCGCCTCGCTCCACGACGCCTCGACCAGCTCCCCGGTGGCGTCGTCACGGACCAGCGGGGTGCGCAGCCGGTCGGCGCCGTCGGCGTAGGTGAAGGCGAACCGGCCCTTGTCGCAGTTCCACTCCTCGTTGACGGCCGGGTCGTCGGCGGCGAGCCGGCGCCGGACCTTGCCGCGGCGGTGGTCGGTGCGCAGCGCGCAGCCGGCCGCGCAGTGCTCACACGCGGTCGGGGTGGACACCAGGTCGAACGGCCGGGCCCGGAACCGGTAGGCCGCGCTGGTCAGCGCGCCCACCGGGCAGATCTGCACGGTGTTGCCGGAGAAGTAGGACTGGAACGGCTCGTCCTCGCTGATCGCGACCTGTTCGTTGGCGCCCCGCTCGAACAGCTCGATGAAGGGGTCGCCGGCGATCTGCGCGGAGAACCGGGTGCAGCGCGCGCACAGCACGCAGCGCTCCCGGTCGAGCAGGATCTCGCTGGAGATGGCGACCGGCTTCGGGTAGGTCCGCTTGGCCTCCCGGAACCGTGAGACGGCGCCGCCGCCCGCCATCGACTGGTTCTGCAGCGGGCACTCGCCGCCCTTGTCACAGACCGGGCAGTCCAGCGGATGGTTGAGCAGCAGGAACTCCAGCGTCCCCGCCTGCGCCTTCTGCGCCACCGGCGAGGTGAGCTGGGTGCGCACGACCATGTCGGCCGCGACCGTGGTCGTGCAGGAGGCGACCGGCTTGCGCTGACCCTCGACCTCGACGATGCACTGCCGGCAGGCGCCGACGGGGTCGAGCAGCGGATGGTCGCAGAACCGCGGGATCTCGATCCCGAGCAGTTCGGCCGCCCGGATGATCAGTGTCCCCTTCGGGACGCTGACCGCGATGCCGTCGATGGTCAGGGTGACGAGATCCGGCGGCGCGGGCTCGGCCGGCGGCTGCGAGGCGCTGCTCTTCGACACGGTTGTCATAGTGATCAGTGAGCTCCCGCGAGGGCGTCCGGTGTGCCGGCGACGCGGTCGGTGGCGGTGGGTCCGGTGGCGCCGGTGGGGGTGGCCGGGACGAACTCGTCCCGGAAGAACTTGATCCCGGAGACGATCGGCGAGGTGGCGCCGTCGGCGAGCGCGCAGAAGGCCCGGCCGAAGATGTTGTCGCAGGCGTCGACGAGGGTGTCGACGTCCTCGGCGTCGCCCTGGCCACGTTCGAGCCGGGAGAGGATCTGGACCATCCAGGTGGTGCCCTCGCGGCACGGCGTGCACTTGCCGCAGGACTCGTGCGCGTAGAACTGGGTGAGCCGCCGGACGACCTTCAGCATGTCCACGGTCTCATCCATGATCATGATGGCGGCGGTGCCGAGCAGGGAGCCGGCCTCGACGACCCCCTCGAAGTCCAGTGGGACGTCGAGATGGTCCGCGGTGAGCATCGGCGTCGAGGAACCGCCGGGCGTCCACGCCTTCAGCCGCCGTCCACCGCGGATGCCGCCGGCGAGCTCCAGCAGCTCGGCGAGAGTGGTCCCCATCGGCGCCTCGTACTGGCCCGGGCGGGTCACGTGCCCGGACAGGCTGTAGATCTTCGGCCCCGGCGAGCGCTCCCGGCCCATCGAGCGGAACCACTCCACCCCGCGCCGGATGACGAACGGAACGGTGGCGATGGTCTCCACATTGTTGACCACGGTCGGGGACGCGTACAGCCCGTGGGTCGCCGGGAACGGCGGGCGCAGCCGGGGCTGGCCGCGGCGGCCCTCCAGCGAGTCGAGCAGCGCGGTCTCCTCACCGCAGATGTAGGCGCCGGCCCCGGAGTGGACGACCAGGTCCAGGTCGAAGCCGCTGCCGAGGATGTCGCGGCCGAGATAGCCGGCCCGGTACGCCTCGGCGACCGCGGCGCGCAGCCGGCGTCCGCAGTGCACCAGCTCCCCGCGCAGGTAGATGAAGGCGCGGTGGGCCCGCACCGCATAGGCGGCGATGATGATGCCCTCCACCAGCGAGTGCGGGTCGGCCGTCATCAGCGGCGCGTCCTTGCAGGTGCCGGGCTCGCCCTCGTCCGCGTTGATGACCAGGTAGTGCGGCCTGTCGTCGCCCTGCGGGATGAAGCTCCACTTCATCCCGGTGGGGAAGCCCGCGCCGCCGCGGCCGCGCAGTCCGGAGTCCTTGACAATCTTGATGATGTCGTCCGGGCCGAGCTCCAGGGCCTGCCGCAGCGCCTGGTAGCCGTCGGTGCTCTCGTAGACGGCCAGCGTCCAGGACTCGGGGGTGTTCCAGCGTCCGGTGAGGACCGGGGTGACCGGCATGGTCAGCTCCCCTTCGTCGAATCGTCGGTCCGCGCGGCGCCGGCCGGCGTGGCCTTACCCGAAGCGGCCTTGGTCGCGGCGGCTCTGGCCGGGGCAGCCTTGGCGGGGGTGCCGTTGGCCGGAGCGCCCCTGGCAGCGGTGCTGCCGGCCAGGCCGGCGGCCGTGGCGTCGGCGGTGCCCGTGACCAACAGCCCGGCCACGGACGGCTCGCCCACGCCCGGACCGGCGACCGCCTCGGGCCGCGGGTCGGGGAGGCCTGCGAGCTGCCGGGACGCTTCGGCGAACGTGCACAGCGGCGCGCCCCGGGTCGGGGCCGGCCGCTCGCCGCGTCGCAGCGCCTCCACGATCTCGCTCGCGGACTGCGGGTCGACCTGGTCGAAGAACTCGTAGTTGACGGTCAGCACCGGCGCGTAGTCGCACGCGGCCAGGCACTCGGCGTGCTCAAGGGTGATCGTGCCGTCCGCGGTGGTCTGGTCGTGCCCGACCCCGAGCTCCTGCGAGAGACGGGCGTAGACCTCCTCGCCGCCGAGYAGCGCGCAGGAGAGGTTGGTGCACACCGACACCAGCCAGTCGCCGACGGGCCGGCGCTTGTACATCGTGTAGAAGGTGGCGACCGCGCTCACCTCGGCCTGGGTGATGCCGAGCAGGGAGGCGCAGAACTCCACCCCCTCGGAGGTGACACAGCCGTCCTCGGCCTGCACGAGGTGCAGCAGGGGCAGCAGTGCCGACCGGGAGTGCCCGGACGGGTACCGTGCGATGATGTCCGCTGCCGCGGCGCGGGTTTCTTCGGTGAGCGGCACTACCGGTCAACTCCCCCCAGGACTGGGTCGACGGAGGCCACGCCGACGATCACGTCCSCGACCTGTCCGCCTTCGGTCATCGCCGGGACYGCCTGCAGGTTGACGAAGCTTGGTTCCCGGACGTGGACGCGGTACGGCCTGGTGCCGCCGTCGCTGACCACGTGGTAGCCCAGTTCGCCGCGAGGCGACTCCACGGCCGTGTACACCTGCCCGGCCGGCACCCGGAAACCCTCGGTGACCAGCTTGAAGTGGTGGATCAGGGCTTCCATCGAGGTACCCATGATCGTGCGGATGTGGTCGAGGGAGTTACCCATCCCGTCGGTGCCGATCGACAGCTGGGCCGGCCAGGCGATCTTCTTGTCCGCGACCATCACCGGACCGGGCTTCAGCCGGTCGAGGCACTGCTCAACGATCTTCAACGACTCGCCCATCTCCTCCAGCCGCAACAGGTAGCGGGCGTAGGAGTCGCCATCCAGCGAGGTGGGGACGTCGAATTCGTAGGTCTCGTAGCCGCAGTACGGGATGGTCTTGCGCAGGTCCCACTCCAGCCCGGCGGCACGCAGCACCGGGCCGGTCACGCCGAGCGCGATGCAGCTGGCCGCGTCGATGTAGTTGACGTCGACCATGCGGCCCTTCCAGATCGGCTGCCCCGACAGCAGGGCGTGAYATTCCTTGATCCGCTTGGGCATGTCGACGAGGAAGGCCTGGATGTCGCGCACGACGTCGTTTGGAAGATCCTGGGCCAGCCCGCCGGGACGGACGTAGGCGTGGTTCATCCGCAGCCCGGTGATCGTCTCCAGGAGGTCGAGGATCTTCTCCCGCTCCCGGAAACCAAAGATCATCCCAGTGGTGGCCCCAATCTCCATGGCGCCGGTGGCCAGCCACACCAGATGCGAGGCGATCCGCTGCAGCTCCATCACCAGCACCCGGATGACCGTGGCCCGCTCGGGGACCTCGTCGGTGATGYCGAGCAGCTTCTCCACCGCCAGGCAGTAGGCCGTCTCGTTGAACAGCGGCGCGAGATAGTCGGCGCGGGTGAGGAAGGTGACCGCCTGCGTCCAGGTGCGGAACTCGCAGCTCTTCTCGATCCCGGTGTGCAGGTAGCCGATGACGACCTGGGTCCGGGTGACCGTCTCGCCCTCGATCTCCAGGACGAGCCGCAGCACCCCGTGCGTGGACGGGTGCTGGGGACCCATGTTGACGGTGAGGCGCTCGGAGTAGTCCTCGCCGCCGATCACCTGCTCCCAGTCACCGCCGGTGACGGTGTAGACCCGCTCCCCCGCCGACTCGGTGAAGCCGGCCTCGTAGGCGTCGCCGTATCCGGGAGCGTCGTCGTACCCAGGAGCGTTGTTCTGTCCAGGAGCGCCCCCGCGCTCAGAGGCGCTGTCGCGCCCGGAAGTGCTGTCGTATCCGGGAGCGTCGTCGACGGGCGGTCCGGCGGATGTGGTGGAGCCGGCCGCGGAGGTGAACGCGGCTGACGTGTCGAACGTGTGGGTCATAACGAACCTCGTAGACAAAGACGACACGGGGTGGAACGACGCCGCCGCGAGCCACCGGCCACGGCGCTCGTGCCGGACAGCGCACTCGTACCGGCCATATCTGCTGCACCGAACAGATCTGCCGTACCGAACAGATCTGCCGTACCGAACAGATCTGCCGTACCG